>NZ_JBBGYU010000004.1:159279-211156 GCF_037479555.1 Comamonas sp. MYb396
CGCGCCTGTGCCCGCGCGCGGCGGGGGGGCCCCTCCCCACGCCCCCCCGGGCCCGGCCGCCCGCGCGCCGCCGGGGGGGGGGGGGGGGGGGGGGGGGGGGGGGGGGGCGGGGGCGGCTGGAACATCGTGGGCTGTTGCTATAACTGTATTGAACGGATTAATGAATTCGATAGTTTTTTATAAATAATAAAAGATGAAGCTTCGGCAGAACTTACGGGAGATTGGCGGCTGATGCGGATCAAAAGAGCGATGAATAGCGCTTGACAGCGCCTCGATCTGCTGCGCTGTGCTGCCTGGGTGGCGGTGATGCCGGTGTCGATGGGCATCTCTGCCTGGCGCGCATGGCGGCCATGGCCAGCGAGGTGTCAAAAAATGCTTTTACACTTGGTTTTTTGACCGACACCGCTGAATTTTTCTTATGCAAGACATCCAACTTGGCCGCAGTGATTTGAAGGTATCGCCCATTTGCCTGGGCACGATGACGTTTGGCGAGCAAGTGAGCGAGGCGGATGCGCATGCCATGCTCAGCCATTCGCTGGAGCGTGGCGTGTACTTCTGGGACACAGCCGAGATGTACTCGGTACCCGCCCGCGCCGAAACCTATGGTGCGACGGAAACCATCATCGGCAACTGGTTCAAGGCCAACCCGGGCCAGCGCGACAAGGTGGTGCTGGCCAGCAAGGTGGCAGGCCCATCGCGCGGCATGCCCTGGGTGCGCGAAGGCAAGGGCATGACGGCGGCCGACATCGTGGCCTCCTGCGAGGCCAGCCTGCGCCGCCTGCAGACCGATGTGATCGACCTCTACCAGATCCACTGGCCCGAGCGCCATGTGCCCGCCTTTGGCAATCTGTACTACGACCCGAAAAAGGAAATCAGCGAGACGACGATTGGCGAGCAGCTTCAGGCCTTGGCGGGCCTGGTCAAGGCCGGCAAGATCCGCCACATTGGCCTGTCCAACGAGACGCCTTATGGCGTGCATGAGTTTGTGCGCCTGGCCGAGCAGCATGGCCTGCCGCGCGTGGCCAGCGTGCAAAACCCGTACTGCCTTATCAACCGCAGCTGGGAAAACGGCCTGGATGAAACTTGCGACCGCCTGGGCGTATCGCTGCTGGCGTACTCGCCCCTCGCCTTTGGCCTGCTGACCGGCAAGTATGACGACAGCGGCATTACCGGCCCCCAGGCGCCGCAGGGCGCGCGCATTGCCAGTTATGAATCGGTGCGCAAGCAGCGCTGGGGCCGCCCCGAGGCGCTGGATGCCGCCAAGCGCTACAACCAGCTGGCGCGCGACCATGCTCTGACCCCATCCGCGCTGGCCCTGGCGTTTTGCTACAGCAAATGGCAGGTGGGCAGCACCATCATCGGTGTGCGCACGATGGAGCAACTGGACGAAGACCTCAATGTCTGGGGCACGCAGCTGTCCGAGGACTTGCTGCAGGAGATTGACGCACTGCGCTGGGCGCTGGGCGATCCGGCGCAATAAGTCTCCAACAGGTTCTGAGGTCCCTGAGGGGCTGATGAAAGGCGCTGACCTGCAGGCCCTGGTGCAAACCAGGGCCTTTGGCGTTGCCAAGACCGCTATGCTTGGCGGCGCCCTCCGCTTATTTTTCGAGACAATAGGGGCAGATTTTGGGTGGCGCATGCCGCCACCCCTCCAGCCATGAGCAAAAAAAACCATATCAGCGAAACGCCTGCCACCCAGTTTCTGAAGGCGCACAAGGTGGCATTTACCGAGCATCCCTACGACTATGTGGAGCATGGCGGCACGTCCGAGTCGGCCCGCCAGCTGGGGCTCGATGAGCATGTTGTCGTCAAGACCCTGGTGATGCAGAACCAGGATGCCAAGCCGCTCATTGTGCTGATGCATGGCGACTGCAAGGTGTCGACCAAGAGCCTGGCGCGGCAGATTGGCGCCAAGAGCGTGGAGCCCTGCACGCCCGAAGTGGCCAGCCGCCACAGCGGCTACCTGGTGGGGGGCACCTCACCGTTTGGCCTGCGCAAGGCCATGCCGGTCTATATCCAGGAGACGATTCTGGCGCTGCCGCGTATCGCCATCAACGGCGGGCGGCGTGGTTTTTTGGTGCAGATCGACCCCAAAGCATGCGTGGAGGTGCTGGGCGCCCAGCCGGTGCAATGCGCGCTGGCAGAATGATGCCTGTTTTTGACCTAGATATACCAGTGCGCGCCGGCCGCCCAGGCGCGCAGACAAGGGGAGCAATTTGAGTACCGTTTATTCCATCCTGGCCACCATCCTGGCCTACCTCATCGGTTCGCTGTCGTTTGCGGTGATCGTCAGCCGCACGATGGGCCTGAGTGACCCGCGCACCTATGGCAGCAAAAACCCGGGTGCCACCAATGTGCTGCGTTCGGGCAGCAAGGCAGCGGCCGTGGTGACCTTGCTGCTCGATGCCGCCAAGGGCTGGCTGCCGGTGGCGCTGGTGGTCTGGTTGGGCAAGCCCTATGGCCTCGAAGAAGGCACTGTCGCTCTGGTGGGGATTGCGGCATTCCTGGGCCATTTGTGGCCGGTGTTCTTCAAGTTTGAAGGCGGCAAGGGCGTGGCCACCGCACTGGGCGTGCTGCTGGGCTTTAGCGGTTGGCTGGGTCTCTTGGTCTTGCTGGCCTGGGTGGCGGTCGCTGCCATCTGGCGCTATTCGTCGCTGTCGTCGCTGGTGGCGGCGGTGCTGGCGCCGGTGTTCTACATCCTTATCGGCGGCGAGCTCTGGGATTTCCATGCCGAGATCTTTGTCGCGATCCTGGTGATGTCGGCCTTGCTGGTCTACCGCCACAAGCTCAATATCCAGCGCCTGGTGGAAGGCAAGGAATCCAAGCTGGGCCAGAAGAAAAGCAAGTGATGCAACGCGCTGCCCATGGGCAGACTCGGCAAAAGGGCTGAACCCCCATGGCGGGTTCAGCCCTTTTGTTTTGCCCGCGTTCGGCGCTGCTGCGCGCCGCTATTTGATCCGGTCCAAGGTCATCTGCGGACCGGCGCGCTTCATCTCAAAGGCATTGAGAAAGCTGTTGCCCAGCAGCACATAAGGCATGTTGGCCGAGGTGACCACGGCATCGACATTGCGCAGCTCCACATCGGAGATGCGCACGCTGCTCAGCTTCAGATGCCAGCCGTTGCTGACGCCATTGGCCGTGCCCATGCGCACTGCACGGCCCTGTTTGTAGTCAATGCCCAGCTTGAGCGCCTCGCTCATCCCCAGGCTCACGGTGGTGGCACCGGTATCGACCAGAAAGCGCGTCGCCTTGCCATTGATCATGCCGGCCGTCATGAAGTGGCCGCTGGCATCGGCCGCCAACACAATGCGGCCCGTGTTGCTGACGGGCAGCGCCGCATCGGCCACGCTGACCGGCGACTCGCCCATGCGCAAACTGTGCAGGGCGCCCGCGATGCTGACCTGAGCCTGCCCATCCTTGACGCTGACCACCTGCACCTGCTGGTAGCTGCTGCCCGCTGCCACGGCCTTGGGCGCCCGGCCGTCGATGACGAGCAAGGCCTTGTCGCCCAGAATGCCGGCCAGCGCCACCGAGCGGGGGCCTTCGGCAGCCTCCTGTGCATGGGCCGCCCAACTGGTGCTGCCGCACAGGGCCAGTGCCAATGCCCAGCGGTGCAGGCGGGTAGGGGTGGGGCAGGGCTTGGGGACTGAAAGCTTCATAGGTCGCGGGGCAGCATGGTGGTGCATACGGGCAGGGCGGTGCCGCGTCTAGCGCGGGTCACAGGCAGGTCGGCTGCTTTACATCCTAAAGCATGCGAGCCGCAGCAAAAGCTGCGATTTATTTTTTTGACCCAAAGTCTAGCCCGTTGTTTTTTTGATAAGTAAACACCCGCTTAAGGTTAATATATTGCTATTGATAATCGTTATCATTAGCATCCCTGACTCAAATTTACAAGCCGTTTACCAAGCGGAATTATTGTTTCAGGAGTTTTCAATGATCCAAGCCCTTCGCAGCGAGACGCTCGCGCGTACAAGAGGCGAGCGCGCCGGCCTGTCGGTCGCCGCGCTGTTGATGATGGCCGCCGTGCCAGCCATTGCACAAGAGCACACCTTGCCAACGGTCCAGGTGTCTGCCGACCAGTTCGATCCCGATGATGTGCGCCCCGAAGGCGTGACCACGGCGACCAAGACCTATATGGCGCCCAAGGACATTCCGCAGACCATCGACACCTTGGAAGTCAACAAGTACAAGAGCTATGGCATCAATGACCTGTCGGTCATGCTCGATGGTGTGCCGGGCGTCAACACCAGCTATGACATGCGCGGCGAGGGCGTGATGATCCGTGGCTTCAATGCCGACAGCGGGGACATCTACCGCGATGGCGTGCGTGAATCCGGCCAGGTGCGCCGCAGCACCGCCAATGTCGAGCGCATCGAGATCCTCAAAGGCCCGGCCTCGGTGCTGTACGGCCGTGGCGCGGGCGGCGGTGTGGTCAACATGGTCAGCAAGCAGGCGCGCTTTGATGGCGTCAGCAGCGTGACCTTGCGCGGTGGCTCCTGGGAGAACGTGGGTGGCACCATCGACATCAACCGGGTGATCAGCCCCAATGTGGTCATGCGGCTGACGGCCGACCGCGAGCAGGCGCACAGCTTTCGCAGCGGCATCCGCAACCGCAACGAGATGGTCTCGCCCAGTATCCTGGTGGATACGCGCACGGGCCTGCGCTGGACCGGCCAGTACACCTATGACAATGTCTGGCGCGTGCCGGACCGGGGGCCTTCCTACGACCAGATGCCGCCGGGCATGTCGCTGCGCCAGGGCTTTGCCCAGCCGGGCGACTTTGTCGAAGACCGCCTGCGCGTGCTGCGCTCGGACCTGTCCTATGAGTTCAACAAGGCCTGGAGTGTGCGCTGGGTGGCCAGCAAGCGCGAGGCCAGCCAGGACTTTGACCACTACTTTGCCGGTACCTACTGCAACCCCCAGGGCCTGACCCCGGCGGGCGCCAAGTGCGCCAACCCCGGCCTGCTGCGCCAAAGCTATGCCTGGCAGCAAACCGAGAACCGCACCACCACCCACACCGTGGACTTGACCGGCAAGCTGGACCTGGCTGGCATGCGCCATGAGTTGCTGCTGGGCGTGGAGCACAGCGAGGAAGAGCGCGCGCCGCGCCTTTTCAGCACCGCCAACAGCAATGGCTATATCGACCCGAACAACCCGGTGTTCGATGCGGTGCGCCCGCCCCAAGGCGCGCCATCGCAGCAGAATCTGCACAAGGGCACGGCCCGCGCGCTGTATGTGCAGGACTTGATCAGCCTGAGCGACCAGTGGAAGCTGCTGCTGGGCGCGCGCTATGACAACTTTGACTTCAACAGCACCAACCAGCTGACCAACGCCAGCCGCAGCACCGATGGCAACTCGGTCAGCCCCCGTGCGGGCCTCGTTTGGCAGCCGGTGCGCGAGCACAGCCTGTATGCGTCCTGGAGCCGCAGCTTCTCGCCCTATGGCGGGCGCGGCATTCTGTCGGTGGATACCGGCGCTGGCGCGGTGCTGGACGACGAGCCCCAGCATTCGCAGCAGTTTGAGATGGGGGTCAAGAGCGATTGGCTGGACGGCGCGCTGTCCACGCAGCTGGCCGTCTACCAGCTGGAGCACTACAACATCCGCTACCGTCCCGATCCGGACAACGACCCCTTCACCTGGGCCGTGCGTGGCAAGGAGCGCTCGCGCGGCATCGAGTTCAGCGCATCTGGCCGTGTGGCACCGTTTTGGTATGTGCGCGGCGGCGTCGGCATCATGGCCGCCAAGGTCACCGAGAACAAGGCCAACCCCGCGCTGGAAGGCAACTACCTGGCCAACACCGCGCGCCGCAACGGCAATGTCTTTCTGCGCTATGCGCCTGCGGGCAACTGGTATGCCGAGCTGGGTGTGACCCACACCAGCGCGCGCTACACCAATGACGCCAACACCAGCCGTGTGCCCGGCTACACCCGCTGGGATGGCCTGGTGGGCTGGCGCGCTGCGCCCTGGACCGTTACCCTGGCAGTGTCCAACCTGACCAACAAGGAATACTGGCGTTCCAGCAGTATGCCCGGCACGCCGCGTGGTGCGCTGCTGAGCGCGAACTACCAGTTCTAAAAGGGTAGGCACCATAAAAACAGGCCGCGCTGCAATCCCTGCAGCGCGGCCTGTTTGTGTTTGATCGAGTGCGGATCAGTCGCGGAAGTTGTTGAACGACAGCGGCACGTCGGTCACGTCTTTTTTCAGCAGCGCCATCGCCGCTTGCAGGTCGTCGCGCTTGGCGCCGGTGATGCGCACAGCATCGCCCTGGATGGCGGCCTGCACCTTCATCTTGCTGTCCTTGATGAGCTTCTGGATCTTCTTGGCCAGCTCCTGCTCGATGCCATTGCGCACCTTGATCACTTGCTTGACCTTGTCGCCGCCGACCTTTTGCACATCGCCCTTGTCCAGAAAGCGCACATCCACATTGCGCTTGGTCAGCTTGTTGCGCAGGATGTCTTCGACCTGCACCAGCTGGAAGTCGGCATCGCCGTACATGATGATCTCTTTGTCCTTGAGCTCGATCCCGGCCGACGTTCCCTTGAAGTCGAAACGGGTGCCAATTTCCTTGGCGGAATTCTCAACAGCGTTTTTCACCTCGACGAAGTCGGCTTCGCAAACCGTGTCAAACGATGGCATAAATACTCTCCTTGCAGGCCAGGCTGAGCGCCTGAGTGGGTCGCGACAAGTGCGACAATCTAGCGATGTTAGTCGAGAAAAATGCCCCGCTGCAGCAATACAACACCTTTGGCATCATGGCGCGGGCCATGAACCTGGTGCGCGTGCAGGCCCCGCAGGATATCCGTGATTTTTTGGCCCAGCCCCCGTTGGGCGCCAGCCGCCAGGTGGTGGTGCTGGGGGGCGGCAGCAATATCGTCATCACTGGCGATGTCGAGCCCACCGTCTTCAAGATGGAGATCATGGGCAAGCGCCTGGTCGAAGAGACCGACAAGCACTACATCATTGAAGTGGGCGCCGGTGAAGTCTGGCACGAGGTCGTGGCCTGGAGCCTGGCCCAGGGCTACCCCGGGCTGGAGAACCTGGCGCTGATCCCCGGCACCGCAGGTGCGGCGCCCGTGCAGAACATTGGCGCCTATGGCGTGGAGCTGCAAGACCGCTTTGACTCGCTCGACGCGATCGACCTGAGCAATGGCGAGCACTTCAGCCTGCAGGCGGCGCAGTGCGCGTTTGGCTACCGGGATTCGGTCTTCAAGCATGCGCCGGCCGAGACCATGCCGCTCACCATGATTGCCCGCGCCACCGGCGTGGCCGAGCCCCGGGGCATGGGGCTGGCGGGCCGCGCCGTGATCACCCATGTGCGGCTGCGCCTGGCCAAGGATTGGAAGCCCGAGCTGGGCTACCTGGACCTGGCCCGCAAGCAGGCCGAAAAAGGCATTGCGCAGCCCACGGCCCAGGACCTCTTTGACTGGGTGGTGGAGATCCGCCGCGCCAAGCTGCCCGATCCAGCGCAGATCGGCAATGCCGGCAGCTTTTTCAAGAACCCACAGGTCACTGCCGACCAGTGCGAGGACATCATCGCGCGCGAGCCCAAAATTGTGCACTACCCCATGCTGGACGGCAGCATCAAGCTGGCTGCGGGTTGGATGATCGATGCGTGCGGCTGGCGCGGCAAAAGCATTGGCAAGGCCGGTGTCTATGACCGCCAGGCCCTTGTGTTGGTCAACCTGGGTGCGGGCGAGGGCAGCGTGACCGGCGGCGAGGTGGTGACCTTGGCGCGCGCGATCCAGACCAGCGTTTATGAGCGCTTTGGCATCCAGCTGGAGCCCGAACCCGTCGTCTGGTAGCTGCGTTAGCGCGGGCTGAAGTGCTCAGCGCTTGGCCGGCGGTATCCAGCGCGCCAGCGCAGCCGCCGCGCCCCAGGCCAGCAAGCCGATGCAGGCGATGCCGCTGGCCAGCGACAGGCTGCCTGCCAGAAACGACAGCAGCGCTGGCCCCAGCGATGAGCCCAGGTCGGCCGCCAGACGCCATAGCCCGAGAAAATGCGCCCGCGCATGGCGCGGTGCGTGGTCGGCCCCCAAGGTCATGATCAGGCCCGAGCCAATGCCGTTGCCAAAGCCCAGTGCCATGGCCGCCAGCAGCAAGGTCGTCACGCTAGCCGTCAGCGGCATCAGCAGCATGGCTGCGCCCATCACCAGCATCGATGGCACGGCCACCCAGCGCCGGCCTTTGAGATCCATCAGCTTGCCCGCAGGGTAGAAGACCAGCATATCGATGGCGCCTGCCAGCCCGTAGACCAGCGAGGCGGCAGCCGGTGCCAGCGCAAGATGGTCGGCCCACAGCGGAATCACCACCTGGCGCGAGGCACGCACGGCGCTGACCAGCAGCACGCCCAGGCCCAGCGTGAGAAACAGCCGGTGGTGATCGCGCAGAATGCCGGCGATGGACGGTGCCTCGGTGGGCAGCGGCTGGCCTGGCAGCGCGGCGGGCGCCGCCAGATCGGGCACGCGCAGGCCAATGGCTGCAGCGCAGAGAACGCCCACAATGCCCACCGCAAAAGCGGCATGCAGGCCCCAGCTATGCATGGCCCAGGCGCCGATAAAGGGCCCGATGAACATGCCAATGCGCATCACCCCACCCAGGGTGGACAGCGCCCGCGCGCGGTAGGACACCGGCACGGCCTCGGTCAGATAGCTTTGCCGCGCCAGGTTGTAGACCGCCTGCGACATGCCCACCATCAGGCAGCCCAGCGCAAACAGCCACAGCTGCTGGGTGGCCAGGCAGATGGCCATGCCGATGGCGCTCCACAGGCCAGCGGCCACAATCGCCCAGCGCTCACCCCAGCGGGCTGTTATCAGCGATGCCGGGATATTGCTCAGCAAGGAGCCAATGCTGACCAGCCCCACCACCAGCGCGGCGATGGAGACTGAGGCGCCCAGGTCCCGCGCCATCAGCACGATCACCGGCAGCACCGCACCTTCGCCAATGCCAAATAGCAGCGAGGGCCCAAAGGCCGCCACGGCAATGCGGCGCAGCGAGAATGCTGCGTCACTGTCTAGGGCCGGGTCGGATGCGGGAGGAGGGGAGCTGGGCGTGCCCATGGTCGCGGTAAGGTGGGTATCAATCTGCGCTGGTTGCCTGGGGTGCTGTGTGGATCAGCACCTCAAGCGCAGATTGTGCGCCTGCCCGGCGCTTGGATAGCAGTGATCCTGTCGCGGGCAGAACTCGGCCTGCGCGGCTTATTTGAGGCTGCCCGAGAGGAAGCGTGCCAGGCGTTCACTCTTGGGGTTGGCCAGCACCTCGCGCGGCGGGCCTTGCTCTTCGATCAGGCCCTGGTGCAGGAAGATCACATGGTTGGAGACCTCGCGGGCAAAGCCCATCTCATGCGTCACGACCAGCATGGTTCGGCCTTCCTGGGCGAGGACCTGCATCACGCGCAGCACCTCCCCGACCAGCTCGGGGTCGAGGGCAGAGGTGGGCTCGTCAAACAGCATCACCTCGGGCTCGACCGCTAGCGCACGCGCAATGGCCACGCGCTGCTGCTGGCCGCCACTCATATGGTTGGGGTAGCTGTCTTCCTTGTTTTCCAGGCCCACCAGCTTGAGGTACTTGCGGGCGCGGGCGACGGCCTCGTCCTTGCTGATGCCCAGCACATGCACCGGCACTTCGATGATGTTCTGCATCACCGTCATGTGGGCCCAGAGGTTGAAGTGCTGGAACACCATCGCCAGCTTGCTGCGCAGGCGCTGGAGCTGCTTGGGGTCCACCGCGTCCAGCGCGC
Organism: Comamonas sp. MYb396; assembly: GCF_037479555.1. Classification (NCBI taxonomy): domain Bacteria; kingdom Pseudomonadati; phylum Pseudomonadota; class Betaproteobacteria; order Burkholderiales; family Comamonadaceae; genus Comamonas; species Comamonas sp. MYb396. The sequence goes on from NZ_JBBGYU010000004.1 coordinate 169,016, forward strand.
CATTGCGGCCGGTGCGCAGCTGCAGGCTTTCGCCAGCCACGATGATCTGGCCTTGCTGGGGCTGCTCCAGCAGGTTGATGCAGCGCAGAAAGGTGCTCTTGCCCGAGCCGGAGCTGCCGATGATGCTGATCACGTCGCCAGCGCAGGCGTTGAGCGAGACGCCCTTGAGCACCTGGTTGCTGCCATAGCTCTTGTGGATGTCCAGCGCCTGCAGTTTGTAGTTGGATGCGTTCATATCTCGATGCTCGAATGTCTTAGGCTTTGCGCGGGGCCAGGTAGCCCAGGAAACGGCGCTCGGCGAGGCGGAAGATGCCAATCAGGATAAAGGTGATGCTCAGGTAGATGGCAGCTGCCGCGATATAGGCTTCAAACGGCAGGTAGTAGTCCGAGTACACCCGGCTGGCAGCGCCGGTCAGGTCCACCAGCGACGGCACGGTCGAAGCCAGGCTGGTCGAATGCAGCATCATCACCACCTCGTTGCTGTAGGCGGGCAGGGTGCGGCGGATGGCACTGGGCATCACGATGCGGCGCATCAGCTGCCAGCGGCTCATGCCCATCGCGCGGGCCGCTTCCACTTCGCCCTTGTAGGTTTCGCGGATCGAGCCAGCGAGCATCTCGGCCGTGTAGGCCGCGTTGTTCAAGGTGAAGGCGAGGAACGCGCAAAAGAATGGCTCTTTGAAGTAGGTCCAGGGCCAGACCGCATCCCAGCGCGCCTGCACCCATTCGAGCTGCGAGAAGCCGTAGTAGATCAGGTAGACCTGGATCAGCAGCGGCGTGCCGCGCATGAAATAGGTGAAGGCGCCCACCGTTTTGCGCAGCAGCCAGGAGCGGCTGACCAGCGCGAGCGCGCCCAGCAACGCCAGCACAGCGCCAATGGCCAGGCTGGACAGCAGCAGCTTGAGGGTGGTGACCAGGCCCTCACCGTACAGCGCAAGGGTGTCGGGCTGAAAAATGACTTCCCAGTTCATAGCTGCACCTTTTCGGTTCCCAAGCTGTAGCGGGCATTGAGACGGCCCAGCGCCCACAGCGATACCGACGTGTAGACGAGGTACAGCGCAGCGGTGAAGAGGAAAAAGATAAAGGGCTCGCGCGCAGCGGCGCTGGCCTGCTTGGCCAGGTAGGTCATGTCTTGCAGGCCGATCAGGCTGACCAGCGCGGTGGCCTTGATCAGCACCAGCCAGTTATTGGTAAAGCCGGGCAGCGCATAGCGCACCATCTGCGGCAAGGTGATGCGAAAGAAGGTCTTGACCGGACTCATGCCGAAGGCCCAGGCCGCTTCCATCTGGCCCTTGGGGATCGCCAGGATCGCGCCCCGGAAGGTTTCGGTCATATAGGCGCCGTAGATAAAGCCGATCGTGAACGAGCCGGCTACAAAGGGGTTGAGGTCAACCGAGCTTTCGCTGCCCATCTTCTCGAGCAAGGTATTGAGGCCGATGGCGCCGCCGTAGAAGACCAGCAGCATCATCACCAGCTCGGGGATACCGCGCACGATGGAGGTGTAGAAGGTTGCCAATACCACCAGCGGTCGGCGGCCTGAGAGCTTGGCACTGGCGCCCAGCAGCCCCAGCACGGTGGCGATGGCAGCCGATGCCAGCGAGACCGCCACGGTGAGCAGCGAGCCCATCAGGATCGATTGAAAATAATCACTCATAGTTTTTGGCCTTAGGCGCCGTGATTGCGGTGCGCAATCGGGCCCATGGATGGCCTGGTGTTTGCCTTGGGGGGGCGCTGCAAAAAGGCTTGGCACCATGGAATTGCGGCGCGATTCATCCAGTATGAAGACTCTGGAGCAGCGCGCCGCTTGGTGTTAGCCCTGATCGAGGACGCGGTGGCGCCAGGGGCGCGACCGCGTTTTGCAAAGATCAGTTGCCGTAGGGGTCGAAGTCGAAGTACTTCTTGGCAATCGTGGCATAGGTGCCATTGCTGCGGATGGTCTTGATCGCTTCGTTGATCTGCTTTTTCAGGTCGCCCTGGTTCTTGCGCAGCGCAATGCCGATGCCATCACCGTAGTACTTGGTCTCGTACTGGTCCGGGCCCTTGTAGCCGTAGTCGGCGCCTTCGGGCTTGCGCAGGAAGCCGCCGTTGACTTCGACCTTGTCAGCCACGGTGCCGTCAAGGCGGCCGGACTTGATGTCCAGGTAGACCTGGTCCTGGGCTTCATAAGGCACGATGGTCGCGCCTGCGGGCTTGAGCTCGCCATTGGCCCACTTCTCTTGGGTCGAGCCCTTGAGCACGCCGATCTTCAGGCCCTTGGCCGAAGCCGGGCCCTTGTATTCCACGCTTTTCTTCAGCACCACGGCGCTGGGCGTCTTGTAGTAGCGGTCGCTGAAATCGACCACGCGGCGGCGCTCGTCGGTCATCGACATGGAGCTGACGATGACGTCGTATTTCTTGGCTTGCAGGCCGGGGATCATGCTGTCCCAGACCTGCTCGACAAACACGCACTTGCGCTTGATCTGCTCGCATACCGCCTTGGCGATGTCCACATCAAAACCGGTGACTTCGCCTTGGGGCGTCTTGTAGGTAAACGGTTCGTAGGTCGGGTCGACAGCTACTTTCAGGTCTGCAGCAAACGCAGGGGCGGCGATAGCGGCCACTGCCAGTGCGATCAAGGTTTTACGCATAGTGAATCCTCGGATCCGAATGTTGATAAGGTGGCTAGCATGCTAGTGCTTTTGCTGCCCGCCGTCGGGGTCTCAAATCGGCTTGTGGCGACCCGGCGACAGCTCTGTGCTGTGCTTTGTGGCAAAGCGGCGAGCTTGTGCGCATTATCACCAGCCTAAACGGCCATTGAGCGCAAAAATCGACGTTGAAGCGTCAATTTTTACGCCCTATCCAGGGAAACACTAATAAGTATGGGTTGTGACGGTCGATTCGATCGTCTATTTTGTCGAAACGTCCGCGCTTACTTCTTCCAGTAGCCTGGGCGAATCAGCAGACTGTGGACACGGTAGGGTGCCTTTTCCTCGATGCCGATGTCCATCGGTACATAGGCCTTGTCACACTGCAGCAGGTAGCTGGTGATGTAAGGGGTCGGGCTGGTCATCTGCGCGCCGACCTTGCAGCTGCCCACGCTTTGGTGCACATCGTTGAACACCTGCTTCATCTGGTCGGACGTAACCTGCTTGTTGAAGTCTTCGGTAAAAGTCTTGGCATCGGGCACAGCGGCCTTGCCTTCAAAGGCGGCGAGCAGCGCCTGGAAGCGCTGGGCCAGCGCCTTTTCAGCAGCCGGGTTGGGCGCAGGGGCCTGGGGCGCTGCCTCGGCTGCGGGCGGCGTGGCTGCCGCTGCTGGATTGGCCGCTCCCTGGCTGCTTTGGGCCTGGGCCGCCAAAGCGGCGCAGGCCAGCGCGGTGGACAACAGGGCGTGGCGGGACATACGGTGCATGCGGGTTTCCTTGGTGTGGTTTTGCATCGGGCCATCCTAGGCGCAGTGGGCGCGCTGGTGGTAACACTTGGTGTTCAGATGCTGGGGGATGAAAGGGGCTGCAGATGGCTTTTTTGGGGCCTGCCATGCAAGCCATCAAGGGTGAGCAGCGCAGTTGCTGCGCTTGCCGCCTTGCTCGGGTGCCCCACTGTGCACCTGCGCACCCCGACCCGCATGCCATCCAAGGCCGTAATAGCGCTTGAGAATTGGCCTACATGGTGGGTCGATGCAAAGCCGGGCAAGGCCTGTATCCATGCGCTTGTGCGGCGCGCGGCGGTGGCCGGGGCGGGCCCGCTTTCATCTTGGCGACCCGGTTTTGGCGCCGTTGCAGCTAAGGTGTCGCGCAGTGATAGGCAACCGTTTAAGGATATAGAGATGAATGGCGCACACAGTCTGGTCAAGACTTTGCTGGCTGCAGGGGTGGATACCTGCTTTGCAAACCCTGGTACCAGCGAGATGCACTTTGTAGCAGCTTTGGACCAGATCCCCGGCATGCACTGCGTTCTGGGCCTGCAGGAGAATGTGGTCACCGGCATGGCCGATGGCTACTACCGCATCGCCCGCAAGCCCGCCTGCACCTTGCTGCACTGCGGCCCGGGCCTGGCCAATGGCCTGGCCAATTTGCACAATGCGCGCCGAGCGCGCAGCGGCATTGTCAATATCGTGGGCGACCAGGCCACCTACCACCGGCCTTTTGATGCGCCGCTGACGGCTGATACCGATGGCCTGGCGCGCGCCGTATCGGGCTGGGTGCATACCAGCACGCACAGTGCGGACCTGGGCCAGGATGCGGCGATGGCGGTGCGTGCGGCCTCGACCTTTCCCGGTCAGATCGCCAGCCTGATCCTGCCGGCCAATGTGTCATGGGACGAAGGCGGTGTGGTGGCGCAGCCGCTGCCTGTGCCTGCGCCGCCCGCAGTGTATGGCCATGCGATCGATGAAGTGGCAAAGCTGCTGCGCCAGGCGGGCGGCAAGGCCTTGATTCTGCTGTCGGGCGCGGCGGTGTTTGCGCCGGCCCAGGCGCTGGTATGGCGGCTCGCGCAGGCGAGCGGCGCTGCCGTGCTGGCCGAGTACGGCGCATCGCACCTGCAGCGCGGCCAAGGCCGCATGGCGCTGGAGCGCGTGCCCTATGGCATGGAGGCCGCGATCCAAACCCTGGCCCGGTTTGAGCACATCATCCTGGTGGGCGCCAAGCCGCCGGTGGGCTTTTTTGCCTACCCCGGCCTGCCGTCGACCCAGTACCCGGCAAGCGCCCAGTTGCATGTGCTGACGCGCCCAGAGCAGGAGCCGCTGGCTGCGCTGCAGGCCCTGGTCGATGCGCTGCAGGCGCCGCAGGCCGCCATCCCCGATGCGGGCCCCCGGTCCGAGGCAGCGACTGGCGCGCCCACGCCCGAGGGCCTGGCCCGCACCGTGGCTGCGCTGATGCCCGAGGGCGCCATCGTCTCGGACGAGAGCATCTCCTACGGCCGGGGCTTTTACCCGCACACCCATGCCGCGCCGGCGCATGACTGGCTGCACCTGGCCGGCGGCGCGATTGGCGATGGCATGCCGGTGGCGACCGGCGCGGCCATTGGTGCGGGCAAGCAGCGCCGGGTGATCAATCTGCAGGCCGATGGCTCTGCGATGTATTCGTTGCAATCGCTGTGGACGCAGGCGCGCGAGCAGCTGCCTGTCACCACCGTCGTGCTGAACAACAGCCGCTACAACATCTTGATTGGCGAATACAAGGGCGTGGGCGCCACGCCGGGCGCCACCGCCATGCAGATGCTGGACCTGGGCAACCCGTCGATTGGCTGGGTGAAACTGGCCGAAGGCATGGGTGTGGAAGCGGCGCGCGCTACCAGCATGGAGGAGTGCGCCCGGCTGATGCAGGCCAGTTTTGCTAGATCCGGCCCCTTCTTGATTGAACTGATAATTTAATAAATTCTGAACATACAGGTTTGGAAGTCACCTACACTGCTGCCTGACCATGCTCCAACGCCTGCGCAGCCGCCCCCGCTTCTCCGCCGTCATCACGGCGGTTTTTGCGTTGCTGCTGCTCGTGGCATCGCTGGCAGGTGTGCAGGTGCGCGTGCTGGCGCAGCCGATTGCCGCCGTGCTGGCAGCCGATGTCTGCAGCGTCAATGCACCGGCACTGGAGTTGGCGCATGGCGAGCACCAGACCTCGGATGATCTTCTTGGCGATGGCAGCGACCCCTATGCCAGCCACAGCGCGCACAGCGCCCATGGCGCCGATTGCGTGCTGTGTATTGCGATGGCGCTGCCGCTGGCCTTTGCCGCCGATGTGCACCGGCCAGCTGCCCCTGCCTTCCACCCGCAGTGGCAGGCCCAGGCGGCTCACCGCCCCCAAGCGCCGGGCGCGCCACTGCCCGCGCGCGGCCCGCCTCCCGTCCTTGTCTAACGCACTTATGCCGCAGTGATGCTGCCGCTGCTCTCCGCGCCCATCGCGCGCGGGGAGGGCAGCCGCGCAGTCTCTGCGGCCCATGGGCCGCTTCGTCATGTCTGCTTAAGCCGCCTTCGCTGCGGCCGGCTGGGCATGGCTGCGTGCGCCCCCACCACCCATTGATGCAAGCCGCTGCGCCCAGCAGCGCTTGCTGCGAGAGACATTGATGACTTCCTACTTTTTGGAGGCAGCGCCGGGCCTGCGCCTGCCTGCCCCGCCGCGCGCCCGCTTGCAGCGTCCGCAGATGGCGCTATCCGCACTGGTCTTGGCCACCAGCGCTGCCTGGGGGCAAAGCCCTGCTGCACCGTCGCTACCTGCGGCCAGCGTGCCGGAGATCAGCCTGCAGGAGACCGTAGTAACCGCAGTGCATGAGCATTCGCCGCTGCAGGTGGTGGCTGATCCCAAGCAGCCGCGCCAACCGGTGCCGGCGAGTGACGCGGCCGACTACCTCAAAAGCATTCCGGGCTTCTCGGCCATCCGTAGTGGTGGCTCCAACAGCGACCCGGTGTTCCGGGGCCAGTTTGGCTCGCGCCTGCCGATATTGACCAATGGGCAGACCTTGTTGGGCGCCTGCCCGGCGCGCATGGATTCGCCCAGCTCCTATATCTCGCCCGAGACCTACGATGTGCTGACGGTGGTCAAGGGCCCGCAGACGGTGATCTGGGGGCCGGGCGCATCGGCCGGGGTGGTGCGCTTTGACCGCGAACGGCCTGAACTGGACAGCGGCCAGGTGCGGCTGTCTGCCAGCCTGCAAGGCGGCACGGCCGCGCGCAGCGACCAGAACATCGACCTGCTGGCCGGCAATGCCGCGTACTACCTGCGCCTCACCGCCAACCATTCGCAAAGCAAGGACTACCGCGATGGCGATGGCCAGCGCGTGCCCTCGCACTGGGACAAATGGAACACCGATGTCGCCATTGGCTGGACGCCCGATGCCAACACCTGGCTGGAGCTGAGCGCCGGCCAAGGCGATGGCGAGGCACGCTATGGCGGCCGGGGCATGGATGGCACCCAGTTCAAGCGCGAAAGCTATGGCCTGCGGCTGGAGAAAAAGAACCTGGGCGAGCGCTTGACCAAGCTGGAAGCGCAGCTCTATTACAACCGCGCCGACCATGTGATGGACAACTTCAGCCTGCGGCCCTTTGTGCCGGAAGGCGGCATGTCCATGCCGATGGCGGCCAATGTACGGCGCACCACCACCGGCATGCGGGTGGCGACGACCTGGCAGCTGGGCCCGCACACCGAAGCGGTGCTGGGCGTGGATGCGATGGGTAGCCCGCATGACAGCCGATCGGGCACGGAGATGCAGTCCTACCGTAGCAAGCCCTGGGCGCGGGATGCCAAGTTCAGTAACCAGGGCCTGTTTGCGCAGGCCACGCAGCACCTGGGTAGTGAAGACAAACTGGTGGCCGGCCTGCGGCTGGACCGGGCCCAGGCCTGGCGCTACCCCAGCGACAGCGGCATGGGTGGCATGGAGGGCATGGGCGATATGGGTACGATGGGTGGCATGCAGGCCATGGCCGGCATGGATGGCAGCATGGCCGCCACGGCCAGCAACCACCGCGAGCGCCGCGCCATGCCCAGTGGCTTTCTGCGTTGGGAACGCGCCCGCGCCGATGGCAGCACGCTCTACGCCGGTATTGGCCATGTGCAGCGCTTTCCGGATTACTGGGAGCTGATATCGCCCAGCAACAGCGCAGCCGACAAGGGCGATGCCTTCAACGGCCTGCAGCCGGAGAAAACCACGCAGATCGATGTGGGCGCGAGCTGGAAGGGGGCGGACTGGCAGCTCTGGACCTCGGCCTATGTCGGCCAAGTGCAGGACTATCTGCTGTTTGACTATGCAGGCATGGCCGCCAACGTGCGCAATGTGCAGGCGCGCACCGCTGGCGCCGAGCTGGGTGGCAGCTACCGGCTGACCCCCGGCCTAACGGCCCAGGCCACCCTGGCCTACAGCTGGGCCCGCAACCGCAGCGATGGCAAGCCGCTGCCGCAGGTGCCGCCGCTCGAAGCCAAGCTGGGCCTGGACTACCGGCAAGGCCCCTGGAGCGCTGGCGCGCTGTGGCGCTTGGTCGCCGCCCAGCACCGCTATGCCAGCGGCCAGGGCAATGTCGTGGGCCAGGATCTGGGGCCCAGTGCCGGCTTTGGCGTGCTGTCGCTCAATGCCGGCTACAAGATCAGCGAGCAGCTGCGGCTGACTGCTGGAATTGACAATGTCTTTGGCAAGACCTATGCCGAGCACCTGAACCTGGCCGGCAATGCGGGCTTTGGTTTCCCCGGTGGCGTGCGCATCCATGAGCCGGGTCGCACCTTGTGGCTGCGGGGCGATGTGAAGTTCTGATGCAGGCCTGCGCCGCTGCCAGCCAGGTGCTGGTGGCGGCGCTGCGGCTTGGCACTGTTTGAACAGGTTCTTACAGCGGTACGCGCAGAAAAAGCACAATCACCACGCCCAGCGCCAGGTTCAGCGCCACCAGCTGGCGGATCTGGCCCAGCGCCTTGCCGCCTGCCGGCCAGTCCTGGGCGTTGACGGCGCGGTCCAGGCGCTTGAACAGCGCAAAACGGATATGGCCAAACACGGCCATCATCGCCAGGCCCAGCACGGCCATCACCATCCAGGAGACGGGCATGCTGAACTTGGCACTGGCTTGCGCGGCCATCTGGTGGACCAGGCCCATCATGCCGATGCCCGACAGCAGCACGGCGGCGATGATGACCAGCACCACGGCAAAAAAGCGCTGGAGCACATCACGCATCAGCATCAGGCGCTGAGGGGGTTCGAGCTGCTGCAGCGCGGGGCGAAGAAAGAAATGCGCAAAGGCCATGCCGCCCAGCCAGACGATGATGGACAGCAGGTGCACGGTTTTGAGAATGACGTAGAGCATCGGGGGGCGCCGTTTAGTTTTGTGTGGGGATGCGCTATGGTACGCGCCAAGCCGCCCCGGCTGGAGATGCGGGCCTGCTTTAAAAAATGCCCATGGTTAGACCTGCTGCCATGGCTTCGCCCAGTTCGCGGCAGCGCTGCAGATCGTCTGCGCCAATCTGCTTGGTCGCGGCAATGGCCTCAGGCGTTTGGGCATGGGTGCAGACAATCAGCGGCTCGGCAATGGGCTTGAGCCGCCAGCCTGTGGCGATGCGGGCAATTTGGCGCGCCGCGTTGCTGCCATCGCTGCCAGCGCAGATGAGGGCGGCATAGGGGCGGCCCTCAATACGGTCCAGCGCCGCGTAGTAGCAGCGGTCAAAAAAGTCCTTCATCAGCCCGCTCATCGCAGCCAGGTTCTCGGGGCAGACAAACAGGTAGCCGCCGGCGTCCAGCACATCGGCAGGCCCGGCATAGGGCGCGCACAGCAGGCGCACTTGCACACCGGCCTGGCTGGCGGCAGCCGCACGCGCGGCCTCGGCCATCTGGCGGCTGCCATCCGTGTGGCTGTGGTAGACGATCAGGAGTTGGGGGCTGTCCATGGCGGCAAGCATAGTGGCAAAGGCGGCTGTCATGTGCAGGACGCGGGGCCGCGCATTGGGAGGCAGCGCATGCTAGATTGGCCCATCACGACCCCGTCCTGGCCACCAGGCACACCACCATGAACGCATTGTTTGAACGCATTTCTACCAGCTTCCATGCCCAAGGGCTGATGCAGACCCTGGGCGCAAGCCTGCTGTCCGTGCAGCCGGGGGAGGTGCAGATTGCGCTGCCCTACCAAAAGGCGCTGTCGCAGCAGCATGGTTTTTTGCATGCCGGCGCCGTCAGCAGCGTGGTCGACAGCGCGGCAGGCTATGCGGCGCTGACGGTGGCGGCCGAGGGCTATGAGGTGGTCACGGCCGAGTTCAAGATCAACCTGATGCGCCCGGCGATTGGCGAGCGCTTTGTCGCCATTGGCAAGGTGGTGAACGCCGGCAAGCTGCTGACGGTGTGCAGCGGCGAGGTGCTGGCCTATGGCGCAGATGCGGCAGTGCCACCCAAGGTGGTGGCGCTGCTGCAGGCGACGATTGTCAATGTGAAGTACTGATCTGACGCAGCAGCAGCCCACCAGGGCCGCTGCAGCTGCGCCTTCCGATCAGGTGCTCAGTCCTGCCACTGGAACAGCGGCGGCTGCTTGCCCACAAAGCGGGCAATCGCCTCCTGGTGGAAGGCGCTTTCGCGGCACAGCGTCTGGGCCAGCGCTTCTTGCTGGTAGATCTCGTCGCGCTGGGTCTCAAAGGCGCGGTTCATCACGCGTTTGGTGTAGCCCATCGCCTCGGTTGGTGCGCTGGCAAAGCGCTCGGCAAAGGCCAGCGCGTCGGCCAGCACGTCTTCGCTGGTGATCTTGTAGACCATGCCCATCTGCTGCGCCTCAGGGGCGGCGACGACGCGTGCGGTAAAGGCCAGCTCCTTGGCCGCTTGCAGGCCCACCAGGCGCGGCAGCAAATACATGCCGGCCAGGTCAGGCACAAAGCCGATCTTGGCAAACACGCAGCAGAACTTGGCAGAGGGCGCGGCCAGCACAAAATCACCCGCCAGGGCCAGCGACAGGCCGGCGCCAAAGGCGCTGCCCTGCACGGCGGTGATGACGGGTTTTTCCATGTCCAGCAGCTCGTCAAACCAGCGGTGCAGGCCCAGCATGCGGTTGCGGCTGTCAAACACATCTTGCTTGCCGGCAACGGCCGCTTGCATGCTCTTGATGTCGCCGCCGGCGCAGAAATGGCCGCCAGCCCCCGTCAGCACCACGGCCTTGATCGCGCGGTCATCGCGCACCTGCGGGATCAGGCGGCTGAAATCCTCGCGCATCTGCTCGTCGAGTGCATTGCGGGCCTGGGGGCGGTTCATCGTCAGCACGGCGGTGGTGCCATGCATGCTCAGGGTCAGGGCGGTCATATCAGTCGGTTTTCAACAATAAAACGGTAGGGCGGGCCAGGGGCGGGAGCGGGGGCTATTCGGCGCGGATGCCCAGCTTTTGGGCCACCGGAATCCAGCGTTCGCGCTCGGAGGCCACAAACTGCCCCCATTCTGCGGTGCTGGCCGCAATCGGCTGCGCACCTATGCGACGCAGGCGCTCTTGCACATCGGGCTTGGCCAGGGACTGGTTGATGGCCCGGGCCATGCGCGCCACCGCGTCAGCCGGCGTGCCGCTGCGGGCGACCACGCCAAACCAGGCGCTCGCCTCAGTGTCGCCAAAGCCCAGCTCGGCCAAGGTGGGCACCTGGGGCAGCGCTGCAAAACGCTGCTTGTCCAGGATTGCCAGCGGCACGATGCGCCCGCCAATGGCCTGCTGCATGCAGGAGGGCAGCGCGTCGAACATGATGTCCACATTGCCCCCCATCATGCTGGTGATGGCCGGTGCGCTGCCGGAGAACGGCACATGCGTCACCTGAAAGCCCATGCGCTCGGCGGCATATTCGCCCGCCAGGTGGGTGATGTTGCCGCTGCCGGCCGAGCCCATGCTCAGCGTCTTGCCCTGGCGCTGTGCTTGCTGGGCGAGCGTGATCAGCGCGCGCAAGTCGCTGGCGCCCAGGTCCTTGCGGGTGACCAGCAGCAAAGGCGCCTTGCCCAGGCCCGCGACCGGCACAAAATCCTTGACCGGGTCATAGCTCATCTTGGCGTAGATGGCGCTGTTGATGACCAGCGGCGCATTGGAGCCGACAAAGAAGGTGAGCCCATCGGCGGGGGCGCGCAGCGCCGTCTCGGCCGCAATCATGCCGGCGGCGCCGGCCTTGTTCTCGATGACGATGGGCTGGCCCGTGCTCTGGCCCACATCCTGGGCCACGATGCGCGTGATCTGGTCGGCGGCGCCGCCCGCAGGGTAGGGCACGACCCAGCGCAAGGGGGCATCGGCCGCGCGTGCCAGCCAGGGGCTGGCCAGGCTGGCGGCTGCGCCCCATTGCACAAGACGGTGGTGGAACTGGCGTCGGGATACGGGCATCAACTGTCTCCTAGGCAGCATCTAGTTATCGGCATGTGGGACGCTGCCTGCCCCAGCATCCATGCAGGCTAGGGCCGTTTTTGGGCAGCGTCCAATACCAAATTGCACTCAGCTGATATGCAGGCGCATGCGGGCTTTAACCGTATGCTCTGGCTCATTCGGCGCACAGCGCTGACCACATCGAGACCTACCCGGAACCAGGAGCCCCTTCCATGACTGCATTTTTGAACTACGAACAGCAAGGCCATGTCGTCACCCTGACGATGTGCCAGCCCGAGCGCCGCAACCCGCTGACCGGCAACACGGCGGTGGCCGAGATCCTGGCCGCCTGCGAGAAGATTGCGGCCGACAGCAGCGTGCGTGCGGTCATCCTGACGGGCGAGGGCCCCGCGTTTTCGTCGGGCGGTGATATCAAGACCATGCAGCAGCAGTCCTTTGGCGATGTCGATGGCATGCGCATCCGCGATGACTACCGCCGTGGCATCCAGCGCCTGCCGCTGGCGCTGTTCAACCTGGAAGTACCCACCATCGCGGCGATCAATGGTGCAGCCGTGGGCGCGGGCCTGGATCTGGCCTGCATGTGCGATCTGCGTGTGGCCTCGGACAAGGCCAAGTTTGCCGAGAGCTTTGTGAAGATGGGCATCATCCCCGGCGACGGAGGTGCCTGGTTGCTGCCCCGGGTGATTGGCATGGCGCGTGCGGCCGAGCTGTCGCTGACCGGCCGCATGATCGATGCCGCCACCGCTTTGCAGTGGGGCCTGGTGTCGCAGGTGGTGCCACCCGAGGAGCTGCTGAACGCCGCCAACGCCTTGGCCAGCGAGATTGCGGCCAACCCGCCCCAGGTCACCCGCATGACCAAGAAGCTGATGCGCGAAGGCATGCACCAGAGCCTGGCGTCGTTGCTGGAGCTGTCCGCTGCCTACCAGGCGCTGGCGCACCAGACGGCGGACCACCGTGAAGCCGTGAGCGCGTTCCTGGAAAAGCGCACGCCTGAGTTCAAGGGCTAAGTTGCCGTTCGCCCCCTAGCCAAAAGCCTGTTGCATCTGCCGAGCCAGTTGCAGGGCCTGCGCCTCGCTGCAGATATTGGCAAAGCCCATCAACAGGCCTTGGCGCGGCGGGGCATCGATATACCAGCGCGACAGCGGATGCGTGGCCAGGCCTAAGACGCGGGCGCGCTGGGCCACCAGGCTGTCGTTGTCGCCGTCCTGGATTTGGCCGAGCAAGTGCAGACCGCCGGGCTGCAGGTCAATGCGCAGGCGATCGCCCAGCACTTGCTGAAAACTGCGCTGTGCGACTGCGCGGCGCTCGGCATACAAGAGCCGCATCTTCTTGAGGTGGCGGGCAAAGTGGCCCTGGGCCATGAAGTCGGCCACGCTGGCCTGCAGCAGGTAGGGGCAACCGGCATTGAGGTTGGAGCTGACGGCCTGAAAGCGCGGCACGACCTCGAGCGGAACCACCGCGTAGGCCAGGCGCAGACCGGGAAACATCACCTTGCTGAAGGTGCCGGCGTAGATCACGCGGTCCTGCCGGTCCAGGCTTTTGAGGGCGGGCAGGGGCCGGCCCTGGTAGCGGAACTCGCTGTCATAGTCGTCTTCGATGATCCAGCTGCCGGCTTCGTGCGCCCATTCGAGCAGCGCCATGCGCCGCTCCAGCGACAAGGTCACGCCCAGCGGGCTTTGGTGCGAAGGCGTCACCATCGCAAACCGCGCATAGGGGCTCAGCTGCCGGCCCGCATCCACCTGCAGGCCCTGGGCGTCGACGGGCACCGGCACGATCTGCACGGCGGCATTTTGCAAAAACGGCCGCGCCAGGATATAGCCCGGGTCCTCGAACCAGAAGGCATCGCCAGGGCTGGCCAGGCTGCGCAGGCTCAGCTCCAGGGTGTTGCGCAGGCCGGTGGTGACAAACACCTGCTCGGGCACGCAGGTCACGCCGCGCGACACCGCCAGGTAGGCCGCTATGCGCTGGCGCAACTCCTCATCGCCTTGCGGGTTGGGGTAGGCGAGGCGGAAGGGCTCGCTGCTGCGCAGGCGGTGGGTGACCAGCCGGTTCCAGACCTTGCGCGGAAAGGCATCGATCGCTGGCAGGCCCAGCTGCAAGGGGCGCGGCTGCAGGCCGTCGTGGTCTACGATATCGGCGGCTGGTGGCTGGGCCATGGCTTGCGGCGCCGGGGCCGTGGCAGCCGGGGGCAGGCTCGGCGAGATGACGGTGCCCGCCGCCCCGCGTACCTGGAAATAGCCTTCATCGGCCAGGATGCGGTAGGCCAGATCGACGGTGCCGCGCGCCAGGTTCAGCTCGGTGGCCAGCGCCCGTGCCGCAGGCACCCGGTCGCCGGCGCGCAGATGGCCTTGCGCAATGGCGGTCTTGAAGCGCTGGCAGATCTGCAGGTACATGGGCAGCTGCAGGCTGCGGTCGATCTGCAGCTGCAGCGCTGGCACAGGGCGGGAATTGGAAGGGTCAGACATCATGGCCTAGTCATTTTTGCATTTCTTGGCTCTTTTGGCTTGGCCAAGACCATCGCATACTGGCTACCAGCAACGGAATTCACCGACGCAACCCTGGATGGAGATAGCTATGCAAACCCGACTCGACTTCTACACCGCTGACCCCGCCATCATGAAGGCCCTGATGGGCGTGGAAAACCAGATTGCCAAGGGCAGCCTGGATATTCTGCTCAAGGAACTGGTGCGCCTGCGCGCCTCGCAGATCAATGGCTGCGCCTTCTGCCTGGACATGCATGTGACCGATGCGGTCAAGGCCGGCGAATCCAGCCGCCGCCTGGCGACCGTGGCCGCCTGGCGCGAGACGCCTTTCTTCAGCGACCGTGAGCGTGCTGCGCTGGAATGGACCGAGGCGCTGACGCTTGTCTCGCACGACCATGTGCCCGATGCTGTCTGGGAAGCCGTGCGCCCCCACTTCACGGATGCCGAACTGATGGAGCTGACCGCCGTGATCACCTCGATCAACAGCTGGAACCGCTTTGCAATCGCCTTCCGCAAGATGCCCGTTTAAGAAGCTAGCTCTTGGCGTGGCGCAAGGCGGGCTATGAAAATCCTGGTTCTGGGCGGCTGCAGGCCGCTGGGCGCGAAGGTGGTCAGCAATCTGCGGCAGCTGGGCTACCCGGTGGTCGCGGATGCAGACACCAATATGCCAGCAGCGCTGCATGGTGTTGAAGTGCTGATGGATGTGCGGGAGCCGCCTGTGCTGGATACGACCGACGCGCTGGAGGGTTGGGCGTGCGCATGCCGCCAGCTGAATGCCGCCATTGCGGCTGCCGCTGTGGCGCACCATATTGCGCTGTCGGCCTTGGGGGTCCAGCGCTTGCAAGGCAGCCGCTACTACCAGGCCCTGGCGTTGAGAGAGCAGCTGACCCAGGCGGGCAGCACGCCCTACACCGTGCTGCGTGCCGCACCCCTGTACGAAAGCCTGGCGCAGCTGGCACAGGGCGGCGCAGCCGACACGGCGCTGACCATGCCCCTAGCGCGTATGCAGGCGATGGCCGCAGAGGACCTGGCGATGCTGGTGGCCGATGCCGCGCTGGCGCAGCCGTTGGATGGCTGCATGGAGGTGGCCGGGCCCCAGAAGATGGCGATGGCCGACTGGATGCAGCATTACCTGCGCTTGCGCGGCGACCCGCGGGAAGTGCTGGGCGATGCCCACGCTCTGTATCGGGGGGCGTTGCTGGACGGTGACAGCTTGCTGCCCACGGGACCCGCTCGCCTGGGACGGACCACGCTGGCGGCCTGGGTCTGCAAATGCAGGGCGGCTTGATGCCCCAGGCATTGGCTGGACACCGGGGTGTGATTATTTTCAAACGATTGGACGACTGATGACCCGTACCTTGCTCTTGAACTGTGGCCCCCATGGCCAGGCCAGCCATGGCTACCAACTGGCGGCCGATATGCTGGGCGAGCTGGGCCTAGCGCAGCATCCGCTGCTGGAACGTGATCTGGTGGCCACACCGATACCGCCGATCAGCCGCGACTACGCGTTGGCGATCACCGCCAATGCAAGCGCAGATGCACCCGCGCTGGCCTGGTCGGAAACGCTGATCAAGGAGCTGGAAGACAGCGATCTGCTGATGATTCTGACCCCCATGCACAACTTTGCGGTGCCGGCCACGCTCAAGCTCTGGCTGGACCATGTGATCCGTATCCACCGCAGCTTTGCATCCACGCCCGAAGGCAAGATTGGTTTGATGAAGGACCGTCCTAGCTTGGTATTGGTGAGTTCCGGCGGCTTCCATACGGGGCCCCGGGCCAAGCAGGAAGACTTTTTGACGCCCTATCTGCGCTATGCGCTGGCCTCCATTGGCATCCGCAATGTGCATTTTGTGTTGCTGCAAGGCCTGGTGTTTGGGCCTGACGCGGTGGCTGCTGCGCTGGATGGCGCAAGAGATGCGTTGCGCGAGCAACTGGCCCCATTCAAGCAGCAGGCGCTGGAGGCTTTGGCTGCTGCGCGCTGACAGGACAAGAGGCTGGCGCAAGTGGGCAGCAGACAGCGATGGCTGGCAGCGCGGGCTGCCGAGCACGCGGGCCTTGTGTCACCATGGCCTGGTCTGAGCGGCAGGAAGGGATGCTGCTGGCTGGGCAGCTCTGAGCCGCTGTTGCAACCGCCCTGCATATTGCCCGGAATTTCTCAGCGCCGTTCTGGAATCCCTCCGGTAGGCCGTTGTCTAGCCGGCCGCACCTAGCCGGCCGCACCTGGCCGGCCGCACCAACTGGCACATCGGGCCGCCTGCGGCATGGTGGCGCGTCAGGAATGCCGAGCCCCATGCCCAAACCCTTGGCCCGCCTGGCTCTGTTTGCAGCGTTCAACGCATGCTGGCGGCCAGACTTGATGCCCGCCTGGGCACCGGCTTAGACCGCGTGCAGATGTTCCAGCCGTTCCAGGCGTTCGAGCTCGGCACAGATATCGGCCATGCTGCCCGACATGGCCCAGCGCATACCCTTTTGGCGGTGCAGGCTGGCCGGTTGGGCCCAGTACATCTTGATGGGGGCATCGTTGGCGGCCTGGGCGCTGCAGCGCTGCACTGACAGGAAGGGGCGGGTGTGGGACTGTGCGCCTACCGAGAGGCGGCGGCGCGCAGCGGGTTTGCGCGGCAGGCGGATGCGGTCAATGGGGCGCTGTGCGGGGGCCTCATCGGCAGGGGAGTCTGCGTGGGGCTTTTCCATGCCGGACGTGTCCACGCGGGACGTATCCACGCCGGACATGTTCAGGCCCTGGCCATCGAGCAAGCTCAGCTGCTGGGCGGCGCCACGCTGTACAGCGGCAGAGGACGCGGTGGCAAAGCAGTGCACCTGGGCGGCGAGCTGGCCGTCATTGGCGGCGCCATGGCCGGGTCGGCGGCGGTTGCTGCGCACAATGGCACGCTGGATGGACTGGAACCAGGGCAGGCCAGCGACGAGGGAAAAGGGCGCAAGCGCGCACAATGCATCTGCTACAAGCATAGGAGACTCCTTGGTATACGGGTAACAGCAGGATTGCGCAGGGCGAGCGCATCCCCCAGGGCTGTGGGCCAAGAGCCCACAACGCCCGCTACCTGGGGTTGCGCAGAAAAGGGAGGGCCGAAGTGGCCGGAAGGGCCGCTAGGCCTAGTTCAGCATCGTGTTGCGGATCAGGCCCACGGCAATGCCTTCGATCTCAAAGGGCTCGCCGGGCTGCACGATGATGGGCAGGTAATCCGGGTTTTCGGCCAGCAACTCAATGCCGTCCTTGGTGCGCTGCAGGCGCTTGACGGTGACGTCATCGCCCAGGCGCGCCACAATGATCTGGCCGTTGCGGGCCTCGCGCGTGGCTTTGACGGCCAGCAGATCGCCATCGATGATGCCGACATCGCGCATCGACATACCGCGCACCTTGAGCAGGTAATCGGGCTGCTGCTGGAACAGGCCGCCCTCCACGGTATAGGTTTGGTCGACATGCTCTTGCGCCAGGATGGGCGAGCCGGCCGAGACGCGGCCGATCAGCGGCAGGGCCAGCTGGGCGAGCTCTTGCACCACGCGGCCGAGGCCGGCGGTGGCATTGGACACGCCTGCCAGCGGTGAGGAGAAGCGCGTGCCGCGAGCGGCATTGATGGAGCGCACGGTATCGCTTTGCAGGCGAATCCCCCGGGAGGTGCCGCTGACCAGCTCGATCACGCCCTTGCGGGCCAGCGCCTTGAGGTGGTCTTCTGCCGAATTGGCCGATTTGAAGCCCAGC
This sequence comes from Comamonas sp. MYb396, assembly GCF_037479555.1. Classification (NCBI taxonomy): domain Bacteria; kingdom Pseudomonadati; phylum Pseudomonadota; class Betaproteobacteria; order Burkholderiales; family Comamonadaceae; genus Comamonas; species Comamonas sp. MYb396. The sequence goes on from NZ_JBBGYU010000004.1 coordinate 186,978, forward strand.
TTGCTGGCAATCTCGGCGCGCGTTGGCGGGGCGCCGGTGCGCGAAATGGCGGTCTGGATCAGGTCCAGAATTTCTTGTTGGCGCGCGGTCAGTTTGGGATGGTCTCGCATAAGATCTCCGTGTGATCTGCGGTGCCGGGCAGAAGCAAAGCCACTGTGCATCCCAACACCTGTATATCAATCCAGTACCTGTATTTTTAACCAGTTTTTTGCAGGAGGCAAGCCTTGCAGCCAAAAATTTTGATCATCGGCACCGGCGGCACCATTGCCGGCATGGCCGATGATGCCGAGAAACCCGGCCAATACCGCGCAGCCCAGCTGTCCATTGCGGCCTTGCTGGCGGGTGTGAGCGGCATCGAGACAGCTGCGGCAGGCCCGCTGGATGCGGTGCAGATAGCGCAAATTGATAGCAAGGACATGAACGACGAGGTCTGGCATGCACTGCTCAAGCGCTGCGATGCGGCCATGCGCGATGAGACCGTGCGCGCTGTTGTTATCACCCACGGAACCGATACGCTCGAAGAGACGGCCTGGTTCCTGCACTGCGTTTTAGGACGCCTGGCCAAGCCCGTGGTGCTGACCTGCGCCATGCGCCCGGCCAATGCGCTGATGCCCGATGGCCCGCAAAACCTCAAGGATGCCGTGGCCGCCGCAGCGGCGCTGGATGCGGATGGCCAACCTCTGCTGCGGGAGGTGGTGGCCGTGACGGGCGGCGGCGAGCTGCACAGCGCGCGCTGGCTGCAAAAGCTGCACCCGCACCGCTTGCTGGCCTTTTCATCGGGCGAGCAGGGCCCCTTGGGCTGGGTGGATGGCATGACCGTGCGCCTGCGCCAGGGCTATGCGCCGCAAGCTGAAGATGTGGCGGGCGACTACACCGGCAGCGCCTGGCTGGCCGCCTTGCCTGCCCCCGCCAGCGCGCCCTGGCCCTGGGTGGAGATCGTTACCAGCCATGCCGGTATGCGCCCCGGGCTGGTGGACGCCCTGCAGGCCCAGGGCATCGACGGCCTGGTGGTGGCGACCACCGGTAATGGCACCGTGCATCAGGTGCTGCTGGAGGCCATGGTGCGTGCACGCCAGCAAGGTTTGCCGGTATGGCGCAGCAGCCGCTGCAGCGATGGCGTGATCAGCGATGCGGTGTTGCCCGGGGTGGCCGATCTGCAAAAAGACTTGGCGGTGGCCTTGACGCCCTACAAATGCCGGGTGAGTTTGCAGCTGGCGCTGGTGCAGGCACAGACCCAAGCCAAGGGTTAGCGCAGGTACCGAAGGCCTGCTTGCTGATGACGGGGACAGGCATAAAAAAGCCACTGTCGCAAGACAGTGGCGGTGCGGATAAGTCCGAGCGACTTATCAGGCCTGCAGCGCGGCAATGGCGCGTTGCGTGATCTCTTCGACCGAGCCCATGCCGCTGATGGCGCGGTACTTGGGAGCGGCGGCTGGGTCTTGTGCGGCCCAGCTGCTGTAGTAGTCCACCAGGGGGCGGGTCTGGTTGCTGTACACATCCAGGCGCTTCTTGACGGTTTCTTCCTTGTCGTCTTCGCGCTGCACCAGGGCTTCGCCCGTCACATCGTCCAGGCCTTCGGTCTTGGGCGGGTTGAACTTGACGTGGTAGGTACGGCCGGAAGCGGGGTGGCTGCGGCGGCCGCTCATGCGCTCGATGATGGCTTCAAACGGCACATCGATTTCCAGCACATAGTCGAGCTTGACGCCAGCGGCCTTCATCGCGTCGGCCTGGGGAATGGTGCGGGGGAAGCCGTCAAACAGGAAGCCATTGGCGCAGTCGGCCTGGGCGATACGTTCCTTGACCAGATTGATGATCAGATCGTCACTGACCAGCTGGCCGGCGTCCATCACGGCCTTGGCCTGCAGGCCCAGCGGCGTGCCAGCCTTCACGGCGGCGCGCAGCATGTCGCCGGTGGAAATCTGCGGAATACCGTATTTTTGGCAGATGAAGGCAGCTTGCGTACCTTTGCCGGCGCCGGGTGCTCCCAAAAGAATTAATTTCATGACGGTCCTTGGAGAATAAAAAACTTGCACGGCAAAAGCGGGCACTAAAGCCCGCTTTTACACAAAAAAACTGGGCTTGAGCATATCACGCATCAGGGGATTGTCAGCGAACTGGCGCCAATACCGTGTCTCGGCTGCGCAAGACAGGCATGCTGCGCCTTTTAGCTTACGGTGTGCTTGCATCGGTGGCCGTTGCGGTGCAGGGCAGGCACGCGGGTTACATCACCGCGCCCAGCAGCTGGCGCACGCGCACCAGGTCTTCGGGCGTATCAACGCCCGAGCCGGGGATCTGCCGCGTCACATGCACGGCGATGCGGTGGCCATGCCAGATCGCGCGCAGCTGCTCGAGCATCTCGATCTGCTCGGTCGGGGCCTGGCTGAGCGTGGGGAAGGTATGCAAAAACTGGGCGCGGTAGCTGTAGATGCCCATATGGTGCAGCGGCGCAAAACCGGGCGTGCCGGTGGTGCCGGGGTTCTTCCACCAGGCGACATTGACAAAATCACGACCCCAGGGGATGGGCGCGCGGCTGAAATAGCTGGCCAGGCCCTGGGCATCGAGCACCACCTTGACGACATTGGGGCTGAGCAGCGACTCCAGATCAGCGATTGGGTGCGCGACGGTGCCCATGCTGGCCTCGGGCCGCTCGCTGAGCAGCGCCGCGACCGCATCGATCAGCGCCGGCGCGATCAAGGGCTCGTCGCCTTGCACATTGACCACGATGTCATCACCACCCAATTGCAGCAGGCTGCAGGCCTCGGCCAGGCGGTCACTGCCACTGGGGTGCTTGGGCGAGGTCATCACCGCTTGCACGCCATGCTTTTTGCAGGCGTCGATGATGCGCTCGTCATCTGCTGCCACCACCACGCGCTGGGCAGCGCTCTCTTGCGCGCGCCTGGCCACGCGCACCACCATGGGCAGGCCGGCGATATCGACCAGGGGCTTGTTGGGCAGGCGCGAGGAGGCCATGCGCGAAGGAATCAAGACAGTAAACGGCGCGGGAGCGGATGCCATGGTGCTAAAGGAGAGGAGAGTGAAGCTGACGTAAATTGTAGCGAGGAGGGTGGCCGGCGAGGTGCAGCCGGCAAGGTGCGGCCGGCGAGGTGGCCGACAAGGTGCAACCAGCGAGTCGCAGCCGACCAGGCCCGACAGCGGCAAGCCACCTACCCAGGCAGTCGCCGCTGCTGCGGCGCCCGAGCTCAGGGCGCAGGCTTGACAGGCGTATTGGTCTCGTTGCTGCCAAACAGAATGGCTTCGATGGGGCGCAGCTTCTTGGCGTCGATCATCTCGCGCAGCTTGGGCAGGATGGCGACCAGGCCGTCATAGCCCTGGGCTTTTTCCAGTTGCAGCTGCAGCCGAAAGCCCTTGAGCCCCAGGCCGCTGACCAGCTGGCTGGCAGCGGCATAGGCCTTGATATAGCGCTCGCTGGGATTGCTGATGGCGGCAGCCGCGTGGGTGGCGGTGGCCTGCGCTGCAGCTGGGGCGGCTGCGGCAACGGGCGGCGGTGTGGGTGCAGGGGCGGCCAGGCTGTCAATGATATCGCTGGCACTGGAGGGCCATTGGCCCGCGTCGCTGGGGCGCAGCAACTCCAGCAGGCCTTGCTGCAGCAGCTGCTTGATGTCTTCGAGCACCTGCAGCTGTCCGCCCACCGACGGCGACAGTGCCATCACCTGCTCAATGCTTTTTTGCCCATCAAACATGATGAAGGCCGGTCGCATGCGGTGCGGCAACGAGGGATCCCGGGCGCGCAGCGCCTCCATGCCTTTGTCGGTTTTCTTGAGAATCAGGGTATGCATGGCAATGTGCTGAAAGTAATGGATGCAATCCACAAGGCTTGCCCGCAGGGGCGGCGTGCCTAAAATTTCAGCAAATTGTGTCTTTTTTTTACAAAACCGCTATTGGGGTTTGCCTGTGCGGACGGCCATGCCGGCCCTGGTGGGGCCGCAACTTCATCAAAGCTTAATCTGCCGCAGCTAAGGCGTCGATTTCTTCGTCGCTGAGCGGGCGCGCTTCGCCTTCGAGCATGATGGGCATGCCATCGCGCACCGGGTAGGCCAGGCGCGCGCTGCGCGAGACCAGCTCCTGGCGCTCGCGGTCATAGCGCAGGGGGCCTTTGGTGACGGGGCAAACCAGCAGTTCGAGCAGTTTCGGGTCCATAGCAGCAATCAGTCTTTCTTAACAGGGGGCGATGCGGGCTGGCGCTGGCGCAGCAGTGCATCGGCATGCTGGCCAAAGGCCGGGTCGATGGCGACCTCCAGCGGCACAGCCAGCGCATGCGGGGCAATGCGCCAGAGCTTGTGCGCATCCTTTTCGGTGCACAGCAGCACGGGGGCATCGGGTGCGCCTATTGTAGGTGCGCTGGTCGCGGCGATTCCGAGGCTTGCCAGCCAGGCCGGGTCGTCCAGCGGCGCATGGTCGGGCAGTGCATCGCTGCGGGCGAGCTGCAGGCCCTGGGCTTGCAGCATCGCAAAAAACTCCTGCGGATAGGCAATGGCGGCCAGCGCATGCACCGGCCGGCCGCGCAGATCGGCAAGCGCATGGCGGCGGCCATCCTGGCCAACGGCATAGTGGGCCAGGCTGCGCTGCAGCGGCCAGGCCGCTGCACCTGTGGCGGCCAGCTGCTGGGGCGCTGGGCCGGCGTAGAGCGCAATATCCAGCCGCCGGGGCCAGGGCTCGCGCAGCGGCCCGGCCGGCAGTTGCCAGCCATTGCCAATGCCTTGGGCGTTGAAGACGGCAATCTCCACATCGCGGGCCAGTGCCAGGTGCTGCAGGCCATCGTCGCAGACCAGCACATCGACCTCGGGGTACGCCTGCAGGGCGGCCTGGGCGGCCGTGGCGCGCAGCGCAGCCACATACACCGGCACGCCACTGCGCTGGGCGATCAGCAAGGGCTCATCGCCCACCAGGCGCGGGTTGCTGCCGGGGGTGACGGCTATCGCGTTGGGATTTTTGCTGTTGTCGCGCCCATAGCCGCGCGAGATAACCGCTGGCCGCCAGCCCCGGGCCTGCAAGGCCTGCACCAGGTGCAGGGTCACAGGCGTCTTGCCGGCGCCGCCGGCAATCACATTGCCGACCACCACCACGGGCACCGGCGCGCGGTAGGCCTTGCAAAGGCCGGTGCGGTAAAGGGCGCGGCGCAGCGCGCCCAGCGCCGCATAGCACCAGGACAGTGGCAGCAGCGCTATGGCCAGCAGGCCTTTGCGCTGCCAGGCATCGGTGATGCGCGCCGAGCGGGGGCGCGTGGCAGCAGCTGAGGGCGAAGGATTGGGAGGGGGCGGGACGGTCATGCAGGCTGCATGCTAGCACTGCCCAGGCGCGGGGCCTGGAGTTTAGAACAGGTTCTTAGCGTGCGGCCGTCTGGGTGGCAAAGGTGATCTGCTGCAGGCCAACGCGGCGGGCGGCTTCCATCACCGAGACCACCGACTGGTGCGGCGCCAGCGCATCGGCGCTGATGATGATCACGCTGTCCTTGCCAGCGGTGGCGGCATTGCGCAGCGCCTCGGCCATGTCGGCCACGGTCTTGCCTTCCAGCGCGACCTTGCCCACGGCATAGCGCCCATCGGCAGCGACGGAGACGATGATTTCCTTGGGCCGGTCGCGCAGCTGCTCGGCATTGGCGGTCGGCAAGGTCAGCTGCAACTCGGTGAATTTGCTGTAGGTGGTCGAGAGCATCAGGAAGATGAGCACGACCAGCAGCACATCAATGAACGGGATCAGGTTGATCTCGGGCTCGGTCGTGGTGCGGGGGCGAAAGTTCATGCTGGCTCCTGCCCGGCGATCAGCTGCGGCGCAGCTTGTTCAGGTGGCGCAGAAACTGCTCGGCCGACAGCTCCAGGGTGAGCAGGTAGCCATCGACCCGGCTGCGGAAGTAGCGCCAGAAAATGAGGGCAGGGATGGCCACCATCAGGCCAAAGGCCGTGTTGTACAGCGCAATCGAGATGCCGTGGGCCAGCATGCTGGGGTTGTTGCCGCCACCGCTTTGCGAGCCAAAGATCTCGATCATGCCGATCACCGTGCCCAAAAGGCCCAGCAAAGGCGCAGCCGATGCGATGGTGGCGAGGGCCGTGAGGTACTTTTCGAGCTTTTGCGCTTCGCGGCGGCCGGTGCTCTCCAGCGTGGCGCGCAGGTCGGCCTCCGAGATGCGGGGCTCCAAGGTGATGGTGCGCAGGCCGCTGGCCAGCACCTCGCCCAGCGACGAGTTCTGGCCGAGCTGGTTTACCACTTCGGCGCTGGGCACCCCATTGGCAGAGACGGACATGGCTTCCTGCAGCAGGTTGGCCGGGGCGACTTTGTCAGCTTTCAGGGCCACAAAGCGCTCAACGATCAATGCCAGGGCCAGGATGGAGCAGGCAATCAAGGGCCAGATGGGCCAGCCTGCTGCTTGGATGATGGAAAACAAGATTCTCTCTCCGCTCTTTCTTTTTCAGCGGCCATTATGGCCCAAGGCCACTGCCGGTCCGCCTAAAATCGGCGCTGGCGCTGCGTCCAACCCACAGTCCCGGGATGCCGGAAAGGCCCAGTCATCCACAAAAAATGTGGATAACTTTGTGGGTAATGTGTCATCAGCCGGAAAAATTGCCCAATTTACGGGGTTTTTCTTAGATTGCTTAAAAAATAAGCTGATAAAAATATCGAAAAATCAAAAGCTTGTACGTAGGTTCAATATTTTGTGCTACAGAGTATGACGTATGCATGACGCTGTCACAGAGCCGCTCTCTTGTGGACTACTGCGTGTTGGAGGTGTGGGAAAAGGCGATTTTTGAGCCTTCCATGGCCTCTATGTCGTTGCTGTGACGGGAAAAAATGCCGCTGCCAGTGGTTGCTTTGGCAGCTAATTGGCAGCCCCTTCCGATAATGGAGCCTCTGCATCTGGCAAACGATGGCGAGCCCGCTGGATCCCTGGCGCAAGCTCCAGCCGCTACCATGTCTGCTGCATGCCGCGCTGCGGCGTAACCAACACCCACCTCTCCTGATTTCTGCCGCGCCGAGCCTGGCGCCAAGCCGGCCATTTTTATGGACACCACACACTACCCGCCCACTGCCGCTGCCAATGCCGCCCCCAGCCCCCGTATCTGGGAGGTGGGCGCGCTGTGCCGGGCGGTGGCCGATGTGCTGGCGGCGCGCTTCAACCCGGTGGAGGTGCGCGGGGAGCTCAGCGGTTTCTCGCGCGCGGCCAGCGGCCACTGCTACTTCAACCTCAAGGATGCCAACGGCCAGGTGCGCTGCGCGATGTTCCGCCGCTCCGCACAGGCGCTGGACTTCAACCCGCGCGACGGCGAGCTGGTCGAGGTGGTCGGCAAGCTGGGGGTCTATGAGCAGCGTGGTGATCTGCAGCTGATTGTCGAAGGCATGCGCCGGGCCGGGCAGGGGGCGTTGTTTGAGCAGTTCCTGCGCCTCAAGGCGCAGCTCGAATCCGAAGGCCTGTTTGACAGCGAGCGCAAGCGGCAGCTGCCGCTGATGCCGCGCGGCATCGGCATCGTCACCTCGCTGGGCGCGGCGGCGCTGCACGATGTGGTGACCGCTTTGCGCCGCCGCGTGCCGCAGCTGCCGGTAGTGCTGGTCCCTGCTTTGGTGCAGGGCGCGCAGGCGGCGCCATCGATGGTGGCGGCGCTGCAAAAGCTCTACCGCCTGGCCGACGCCCAGATCGCCTATGACGCCCGCCTGAGCATTGACGCGCCGGCGGTGGCCATCGATACCATCTTGCTGGTGCGCGGCGGTGGCTCGCTGGAGGACCTCTGGGCCTTCAACGACGAGCAGCTGGCCCGCACCGTGGTGCAAAGCCCGGTGCCGCTGGTGAGCGGCGTGGGGCATGAGACCGACTTCACGATCGCCGATTTCTGCGCCGATCTGCGCGCGCCCACGCCCACGGCCGCTGCCGAGCTGGTCAGCCAGCCGCGCGATGTCTGGCTGGGCGCGCTGCAACTGGCGGAGCAGCGCCTGGCCGATGGCGTCGAGCGCCATCTGGACCGCCAGCAGCAGCGCCTGGACATGGCTGCGCGCCAGATCGGCAGGCCTTCGTCCTTGGTGCACGGCCAGCAGCAGGTGCTGGACCGTCTGGGCCGCCGCCTGCAAAGCGCTGCGCAAAGCCAGTTGCATGGGCAGGACAAGTGTGTGCAGCACCTGGCCAGCGTGTTCCCGACGGTGGCCGCGCGCCATCTGGAGCGCAGCGAGCAGCGCCTGGCGCAGCTGCATGCGCGGCTGGAGTTGCTCAACCCGCGCCAGGTGCTGTCACGGGGCTATGCCTTGCTGACCGACATGCAAGGCCAGGTGGTGAGCTCGGTAACTCAGGCGACACCGGGCAAGGCCCTGCATGCCGAGCTGGCCGATGGCAGTGTCGATATGGTGGCGACCCAGCGCTTGCTGGTCTAAGTTGGTTCGGTGTGCAGGCGATCGATTGGCGGTGGATTCTGACGCCGTGCCGTCTGGCTCGCATGCTATCGTCGTCATAGTAAATGGGCTGAACCCGTATTCATAAACGGGTCGATTTTCCTTTTTACAATCGACTACTGAGGCTGCTGGCTGGCCGGTGTTTGCCAATACCGCCTGGCCCGGCTTTGAAACCATACCAACCACGAGGAAACCACGATGGAACGCACTCTGCCACCACTGCCCTATGCGATTGATGCCCTGGCCCCTGCTTACAGCCAGGAAACGCTGGAATACCACCACGGCAAGCACCACAAGGCCTACGTGGACAAGCTCAACGAGCTGCAAAAGGGCACCGAGTTCGAGAACCTGGAACTGGAAGCCGTGATCAAGAAGGCGACCGGCGGTATCTACAACCAGGCCGCTCAAATCTGGAACCACACCTTCTTCTGGAACTGCATGACCCCCGGCGGCGGCGCTGAGCCAAGCGGCGCGCTGGCCGATGCCATCAACAAGAAGTGGGGCAGCTACGCCGAGTTCAAGAAGGCCTTCCAGGCTTCGGCCGTGGGCAACTTTGGCTCGGGCTGGACCTGGCTGGTCAAGAAGCCCGATGGCTCGGTGGACATCGTCAACACCGGCGCCGCTGGCACCCCGCTGACCACCGACGACAAAGCGCTGCTGACCGTTGACGTCTGGGAACATGCCTACTACATCGACTACCGCAATGCCCGCCCCAAGTTTGTTGAAACCTTCTTCGACAAGCTGGTGAACTGGAAGTTTGCGGAAAGCAATTTCGCCTGATAGCGGCTGCTCGGCTGGATGGCCGGGCACACCCGATCAGAGAAAAGGCCGGATGGTGCACTGCACCGCATCCGGCCTTTTGCTTTTTGGGGGCAGGGCGGTGCAGCAACGCCAGTGCCCAGTCTGTCAGCTACAGGCAACACTTGCCTCTGACAAAGCCCCTGATTTGCGCCAGTTTGCCGGGGCGCTCAGATGCATGATTGATAATCAGTCTCATTTGCTTCTTGGCTGGTTGTCTGTATGTTTTTTGCTTCCCGTTTTGCGCTCCACCCGGTGGCTGGCGCAGTCGCTCTGCTGGTGTCTTTTGCTGGCGCCCCCGCTTTGGCCCAAACCCAGGAGGGCGCTGCAGACACCGCTCCCGCCACCGCCGCAGTGGCGCCAGCTGCCGGCGAAGACAGCGTCTTGCCGATGGTGACCGTCAACGCCAGTGCCGATGCATCGGCGCAGGGCCTGTCCAAGGCCTATGCCGGCGGCCAGGTCGCGCGCGGCGGCCGCGTGGGCATTCTGGGCACCGAAGACATCATGAACACGCCGTTCTCGACGACGGCCTACACCCAGGATCTGATCCGCGACCAGCAGGCCCGCAGCGTGGGCGATGTACTGCAAAACGATGCCTCGGTGCGGGTCTCGCGCGGTTTTGGCAACTTCCAGGAATCGTATTTTGTGCGCGGCTTTGTGCTGGGCTCGGACAGCATTGCCTACAACGGCCTCTACGGCCTGCTGCCGCGCCAGTATGTGTCGGCCGAGCTGTTTGAGCGCGTAGAGTTGCTGCGCGGCGCCAGCGGCTTTTTGAATGGGGCATCGCCCGCCGGTGACAGCATTGGCGGCGCCCTGAACCTGCTGCCCAAGCGCGCCTCGAACGAGCCGCTGACGCGGGTCAGCGTGGGTGGCTCCAGCGGCGCGCAAGGCTATGCCGCGGCCGACATCAGCCGCCGCTTTGGCCCCGACCAGGCCACCGGCCTGCGCCTCAACGTGGCCAAACGCAAGGGCGATACCACGATCGACGACGAAGGCGTCGATCTGAGTGTGGTGTCCTTGGGGATGGACTGGCGCTCCAGCAATCTGCGCCTGTCGGCCGATGTGGGCTACCAAAGCCACAAGCTGACCACGCCACGCCCCAATGTGACCCTGGGCGCCGCGGTGACCCAGGTGCCCAGCGCTCCGGACAACAGCCGCAACTTTGCCCAGCCCTGGACCTATTCGAACGAGCGCGACAGCTTTGGCTCGGTGCGCGCCGAGTACGACATCAACAGCCGGTTCACTGCCTGGGTGGCCGGCGGTGCACGCTTTGGCCGCGAGCGCAACTCGCTCGCCAGCCTGACCCTGAACAATGGCAGCACCGGCAGCGGCACCCAAGGGCGCTTTGACAATACCCGCGCCGATGACATCTTCACCGGCGAAGTCGGCCTGCGCGGCAAGCTGACCACCGGCAGCATTGGCCACAGCATCGTGCTGGCAGCCTCGGCTTTCTCGGACAAGCGCAAGAACGCTTTCTACTCGCAGCCCGCAGCCGGTGCGCTGGCCACCAATCTCTACAACCCGGTCTACGGCGCGGCACCGCCCTTGGGCACCAGCTCGAACGATCTGGATGACCCGGCCGTGCAGGCCCGCATCAAGCTGTCGAGCCTGGCCTTGTCGGACACCTTGTCGATGTTCGACGAGCGCCTGCTGCTCACGCTGGGTGTGCGCCACCAGACCATCGAGACGCAGACCTTTGCCTACAACACCGGCATTGCAGCGCCCAAGGTGGACAAGAGCCGCACGAGCCCGATGGCGGCCGTGGTCTTCAAGCCGGCAGAGCGGGTATCGCTCTACGCCAACTACATCGAAGGCCTGACCCCGGGCGAGATTGCACCGGCGCTGTCGTCGGGCTTGCCGGTGGCCAATGCCGGCGCGGCGCTGGCGCCCTATGTCTCCAAGCAAAAGGAAGTGGGCCTGAAGTGGGACGGTGGCGATATCGGCGCGGGCCTGGCCTGGTTCACCACCGACAAGCCGCGCGTGTTCCGCAATTCCATCTCGGGCGTCTACGGCCCTGAAGGCATGGACCGCCACCGTGGCCTGGAGCTCAATGTGTTTGGCCAGGTCACACGCGGCCTGCGTGTGCTGGGTGGCGTCACCTGGCTGGATGCCAAGCAGCTGGCCGATGGCAACAACCCCAATGCCGGCAAGCGCGTGATTGGCGTGCCTCGCCAGCAAGGCAATCTGGGCCTGGAATGGGATGTGCCCGGCCTGCGTGGCCTGACCCTGGATGGCCGCGCCGTGGCCACCGGCAGCAGCTACGCCAATGCGACCAATACCTTGCAGGTGGCAGGCTGGACCCGCTTTGACCTGGGCGCGCGCTACCTGACCGAAATCGATGGCCGCCTGGTGACCCTGCGTGCCCGCGTGGAGAACGCAGCCAACCGCAACTACTGGGCCTCGGTGGGTTCGACCGGCTACCTGGTGCTGTCCAACCCGCGCACCTTCACGGTCAGCGCCAGTGTGGACTTCTAAGCGCTGACAGCCGGACTGCGGTTTGCCCCATGACTGCGACCAGCCCCGTGCCCCTGCAGCCTGCGCCCGTGCTGCCCGATATTGCCGCACTCTACGTGGAGCACCACGGCTGGCTGCAAGGGTGGCTGCGCCGCAGGCTCGGTGATGCGCACCAGGCAGCAGACCTGGCGCAAGACACCTTTGTGCGGCTGCTGAGCCCCGCTGCCAGCCATGGTGATGCCAGCGCGGCTACGCCGCCGGCCGCTGCGCTGCGCGCCCCGCGTGCCTACCTGGCCACGGTGGCCAAGCATGTGCTGGTCAACCACCTGCGCAGGCAGTCGCTGGAGCAGGCCTATCTGCAGGCGCTGGCGGTGTTGCCCGAGCCCGAGGCCATCTCGCCCGAGCGGCAACTGGCCATTCTGCAAGCCTTGCAGGAGGTCGATGCGATGCTCGATGCACTGCCGGCCAAGGTAAGGGCGGTGTTTATCCTCTCGCAGATCGACGGCCTGACCTATGCCGAGATTGCCCAGGTGCTGGGCGTGGGCCTGCGCTCGGTCAAGCGCTATATGGCCCAGGCCATGGCCGAGTGCATTTTGCTGGCGGACTGAGGTTGCCGCCATGAGCGTCTGGAATCCGCCGCCCGCGCCCGTGCCCGCGCCTGCGGCCACGCCCCTCATCACCCGCGAGGTGGCGATGCAGGCGGCCGAATGGTTTGTGCGTCTGCAAGAGGAGGCCGGCAGCGCCGATGCCCAGGCCGCGCTGGCACGCTGGCGGGCGCAATCGCCTGCGCATGAGCGTGCCTGGCAGCGGGCGATGGCCGTCAGCCTGCGGGCGGGCTCCATTCCAGCATCGCTGGGCTCGCCCGCGCTGTCGCGGCCCGAGCGCCGTGCCACGCGCCGCGATACCGTGCGCGCGCTGGCAGTGCTGATCACGGCAGTGCCGGCGGGCTGGCTGGCCTGGCGCATGGCCCCGGTGCAGCAGTGGACGGCCAGCCACGCCACCGCCACTGGCGAATGGCGCAGCTGGACGCTGGCCGATGGCAGCCGCATGGTGCTGGACACCGCCAGCGCCGCCGATGTGCAGTTCGATGCGCTGCAGCGCCGCATCCATCTGCGCGCTGGCGCGCTCTATGTGGAGACGGCCCCCGATCCGCAGGCCAGCGCAAGGCCATTTATGGTGACCACCGAGCAGGGTGAGATACGCGCACTGGGCACGCGCTTTAGTGTGCGCTGTGGCGATGGCTACAGCGATGTGGCCGTGCAGCAGGATGCGGTGGAGGTGCGGCCACGCGGCGGCGCTGCAGCACTGCGCTTGCAGGCCGGCCAGCAACTGCGCTTTAGCGACAGCGAAGCAGGGCAGCCACAGCTTGCCCAGGCCGGGGCCAGCCAGTGGACGCAAGGTGTGCTGGCGGCCGACAACATGCGCCTGGATGCCTTTTTGGCCGAGCTGGGCCGCTACCGCAAAGGCTGGTTGCGTTGCGACCCGCAGGTGGCGGCGCTGCGCATCTCGGGCGCGTTCCAGCTGGCCGATACCGACGCGGTGCTGGCCAACCTGGCCCATTTGCTGCCGGTGCAGATCAGTGCCCGAACCCTTTACTGGATCACGGTGCTGCCCTTGTCGCACTGAACTTTACACAGCACTTTTATAAATTTTCTGCCAAGTTGGCCCCTTTGGGTGCGGTCGGCTGTCCTGCATAGAGACAGCGAATTCATCTGTACCGACCCCAAGCAGGAAGCCTTATGCCAACCGTTTCTTATCGTCCTCACCCCACCCCAGCGGGAGCGCAGCCCATGCCATCGACCCTGGCTCGCGCGGTGCAAGCCGCCGTCATCACCATGGGCGTCAGCGCCATGCTGGGGCTGGCCGTGCCGGCCCATGCCCAAACCGCCGCCGAGCAGGCCACTGCACCTGCGGGCGCGGTGCAATCCTTGCAGGTGCCGGCCGGGCCACTGCCAGCCGCGCTGGTGGCCTTTGCATCGCAAACCGGTGTCAGCGTCAGCGGCACGCCCGAGCTGCTGAGCGCCGCACAATCGCCCGGCGTGCGCGGGCAGCTGCCCGTGGCCCAGGCACTGCAGCTGCTACTGGCGGGAACCGGGCTGGAGGCCGTGCCTGCGGGCGACCGCTCTTATGTGCTGCGCAAGCGCGCGGCGGCCAGCCCGGCCCCGGTGGCGGGCGAGATGGTGCTGGCGCCGGTGGTGGTGCAGTCCCAGGCCGACCGGGTGGCCGCTTCGGAGCACACGGGTTCTTACACGGCAGCGGAATCCAGCACGGCAACGCGCATGGGCTTGTCCTTGCGTGAGACACCGCAGTCGGTGACGGTGATCACTCGCCAGCAGATGGACGACCAGGGCCTGAGCAACCTGCCCGAGATTCTGGACAAGGTGACTGGCATCACGGTAGGCCGCAATGACAGCGAGCGTGCCACCTTCTACTCACGCGGCTTTGCGGTCGAGAACTTCCAGTTCGACGGCATGCCCAACACGATGAACTCGGCCAACCAATACACCACATCGCTGGCGGACAGCGCCATCTACGACCGGGTGGAAGTGGTCAAGGGCGCTACCGGTTTGCTGACTGGTGCGGGGAACCCAGGCGCGGTCGTCAACCTGGTGCGCAAGCGGCCGACCAAGGAGTTCCAGGCATCACTGGAAGGCGGTGTGGGCTCCTGGAGCAAGCAGCGTGGTGTGGCCGATGTATCAGGCCCCTTGAATGCGGATGGCAGTGTGCGTGCCCGCGTGGTGGCCGCTGCGCAAAATGCCGATTCGCATGTGAACTATTACAGCCGCGATACCCGCAACTTCTACGGCATCGTCGAGGCCGACCTGGCGCCGCGCACCACGGCCGCGCTGGGCATTGACTATATGCAGACCCGTGCTGACGGCGCAAGCTATGGCCATCTGCCGCTGTTTTTCTCGGATGGCCGGCAGACGCATTTCCCGACCTCGCTCAACCCGGCTGCGCGCTGGTCGTACTGGAACAACGACAGCACCAACCTGTTTGCCGATCTGAAACATGTGTTTGACAACGGCTGGAAGCTGGAGCTGGCTGGCAGCCATCTGCGCCAGAGCCGTGATGTGAAGGTGGGCGTAGCGGCCTATGGTTCGCTGGACAAAGAGACAGGGCTGGGCCTCAATATGCTGTCGGCCAAGATTCCCACGACCTCGACCACCGACTCGCTCAATGCGGTACTGTCGGGCCCGTTCGAGTTGCTGGGCCGCAGCCATGAACTGACCTTCGGCGCAGGCTGGTCGCGCGAGCGCCGTGGCGCGCCCGGTTATTCCACCGGCTATGACCCGGTGGGCAACTACTTTGCATGGCAGGGCGATGCACCAGAGCCACAAATGGATCTGGAGAGTGACCGCGATACACGTGTGACAGAAAAAGGTGCCTTTGGCGCTGTGCGCCTGCGCCCCACCGATGCGCTGTCCGTCATCCTGGGTGCGCGGCTGAGTTGGTATCGCCTGCATGACGGTGAGACCGATCTGGCGACTGGCGCCTATACGCTCAATGACAAGCTCAAGGTGAACCACAAGGTTATTCCCTATGCCGGCCTGGTCTATGACTTCAGCAAGCAGTGGTCGGTCTATGCGAGCTATACCGATATCTTCAACCCGCAGACCTACTACAAGGATGCGGGCGGTGCGGCGCTGCCGCCGCTCACCGGCAAGAGCCAGGAGATCGGCATCAAGGGTGCGCTGCTGGATGGCAAGCTCAACACCTCGGTCGCGCTGTTCCACACCCAGCAAAACAATGCCGCGCAGTATGTGGATTCCAACCCCGCCACTGGCGAAGAAATCTACATCGCGGCCAAGGGCGTCAAGAGCCGGGGCGTGGAGATGGAGGTCTCCGGCCAGGTCACCCCGGCCTGGAATGTGTACGCGGGCTATACCTACCGCGAGTCCACCTTGGGCTACCAGCCCGATGTGATCCTGAGCGCCGTCAACACCAACCAGCCCAAGCACCTGGTCAAGCTCAGCACCAGCTACCGCCTGCCCGGCCAGTGGAACCCCGTGACGGTGGGCGGGTCGCTCAGCTGGCAGAGCGAGACTTACTACCAGCAAGCGGGCGACACCCAGTGGCGCGCCACCCAGCCGGCCTACACCTTGCTGGGCCTGATGGCGCGCTGGGAGGTGGACTCGCACTTGTCGGTAGCGCTGAACCTGAGCAATGTGCTGAACAAGACCTATATGCCGGGCATGGGCTCGTATGGCACGGGCGTGTATGGGGATCCGCGCAGCTATTACCTGTCGGCGCGCTATAAGTTCTAAGCGCCTGTTCGCCGTCGTTTGCGCTGTAGCGCCAACAAGGCCAACAAGGCCAACAAGGCCAAATGGAGGAGCTGCGGACTGCTGTTGGGCAAGCTCGCAGTTTTTCCTCCATCGCTTGCGCATCACCAGCCACTTGAGGCTGCGCTGGACTGCCCTGCGTTAGGGCATCACCCTCCACCTGTGTCGTCCACTTTGCTTGGCGATCTGCACGGTGACCTGTCCATCCAGAATGTCTGGGCCACCTAGCTGCACGCTCACAGCGTCGCGATTTTTATGCCTGCAACAGGCAGATCGCTGCGCCGGATATGTTCCACATCGAAAAGTACGCAGGCACTGTGCGCCACTTGGGCAACTAGTGGAGCGGTATGGCCCACAGGCTCTGCTTCTGATCCGGCGCAGCGCGGCACAGAACATGACATACGGCTCCACCTTGCACGGAGCCTTCCCCTGCATTCACTCTCCTGCACCTCACTGAGGGCGTTGCAACGCTCGCAACTGACATCGTTCAGACAGCGATTCTGATTCACCAAGATGCTGAATGCAGTGGGTAGGGGACTTTGAACAGGTCTTCACTGTCTCACAGCGAGGTCGTACTGATGAATACCGAGTGCCTTGTTTCTATCGAGTCTTAAGTGGATTGCTTCGCAGTAATCTGCATGGTGATATTGCATCAAAAGGTTTTTATAGCAAGTGCGGAGTATGCCTATATAAGTGTAAGTATTTGTTTGGATTTACTAGTCAGTCCCCACGATTTTTCAGATGCAGCTTGGCGACAACTATCCGGTCACAGGTGCGGAGCAGGTGACAGTTTGTAGAGAATCAAAAATGAGATTTAGGAGCATGCAGGCATGAAGGTGTGGGGTACGCGAAGCATGTTCTGATAAATTTTGATCGGCTAAATGTATGGCTTGAGTAGATCGTCTTATTGAGTTGGTAGCAATTACAGACAATTGATGTGAGCACCAAAAATTTCAGTCTATTAGTATCGGCCCATCCTAGTGGAAGGTTGGTTCAATGTTCAGTGGATTGATGACTGCCTTTTAGGCAGAGGAGGTGAGCAATGTCTACATAATTTATAGTTGGCTACCAACGTTCTGGCCTGCAAGTGCAAAGTATCCTTAAGCGTGCTGGATATTATTATTGGTTGTGATCAATCTACGCTGATATTAATCAGCTGGATTGTGGGAGATGAGCGATGGAAAAAGCAAAATTCGAGACATCATCAGGGCGCAGAGTTTTCATACAACGAGCCGCAGCTGGGGCATCTGTCTTATCAACTGCGGGGCTTGTCTATGCCAATGATGATTTGCCTATGCAAGACGAAGTACGTCAGTCTGGTTTGGCGGGGGATATCTATGATGTTTTACGAGAGAGCATTCTCATTGGTGCGTTTGCAGTCCCGGTGATCGGCGGATTTTTGTCATTTTTGGGTGCATCGTTTATACCCAGCTCTGGTGAGTCACCGGAGCAGATGTGGAACCGCCTGATGAGAGCCAGGATTTCAGAGGCATTGTTGAGATTGGCTCAGAGGGATCTGGTCGGTCTTTCTGAAGTCAGTCGCCTCTATAAGATTGCTATTGAAAGTGGAAATAGTGACGAAATTAGGGCTCAAAGCATCGCTGCCAATACGCAATTTACGGCCATGGTTCCGGGGTTTCAAGTCAGAGGAGAGGAGGCTGCGCTGCTGCCTCTGTTTGCGATCGCTGCTACCCTTCATTTGGCATTGCTGAGAGATATGGTGCTCAAAGGACGAGATATTGGTCTGAGTGACGGGCTTGTGGCTAGATACACAAGTGAAATGGTTGTGCTGATCAGACGGTATACCATCTATGTGGATACCCATGCCTCGTACACCATCGATAAAGCGCGCAGAGATAACCCGCACTCTACCGTCGGCTTGGCGCAAAACATGCCTTTGTCCGCGATGCTGATAGAGAAAACAAAATATCAGTTGACGGTGCTTGACCTGCGAGATACCTGGGCGAATCTTGATCCGATTCGCTATCCTGGTAAATCTCGTATTAAACTC
Source organism: Comamonas sp. MYb396 (assembly GCF_037479555.1). Taxonomy (NCBI): domain Bacteria; kingdom Pseudomonadati; phylum Pseudomonadota; class Betaproteobacteria; order Burkholderiales; family Comamonadaceae; genus Comamonas; species Comamonas sp. MYb396. Next base: position 204,915 of record NZ_JBBGYU010000004.1, read on the forward strand.
GATCGCGAGATATTTACGCCCGTCATTGGCTGGTTGGGGCGAAAAAATAGCAGGCCTGATGTTATTCCAGTGTGGAGGCGTCCATCCTCCCCGCTGAGTAGCCTTGAGGTCTGGGATAGAATGCAATGGCGCACGCGTTTTATATTCGGTTTTGATGCGATGTATGAAGATGGCAGTGTCATGAGTTCCGGCTCCAGAATCAGTAATTCCCACAATGTGCGGGTGGGAAAATATATCAATAGGGTTACTGCGGAAGCTACAGCAGGTGTGTATCAAATGAGATTTCGTAGCAATGATGGGCGCTGGACGAAAGTAGGTAGAGATGCTGATGATGACACGCCTATCAGGAGGTTTGATAGTTCTTATTCTGGGCATCGGCTGTCCTCAATTCGTCACGTGGGTATCGGAATGGGGGCCGCTGAAGGAGCTGTCCGTGGCTGCGTACTCGGGTTTCAACTGATTCATCCCAGTGGCGCTCCCATGTCCCGCGAAGCCCTCAACAGCATGGCACCCAAGATTGCGCCGCAGGTGCTGAAGTGGCTGGAGGATGAAGCTATTCCCAACCATGGTTTAATATAGCGAAACTCAATGACCCAGCTTGAAAAAGAACGGTGAGCGTTCCTCTGCAAAATCTTTGCCCAGTGAAATGCATTTGGCCGCCGGCGTCTGCATGCGGACCACGGCATGGGGTTTTGCAGAGCGTCATTGGCAGTCAAGCAGCCGTGGTCCGCTGTATTTATAACTTTTTGTTTAACAAATACTGAGCAGCGCTTGAGATCTTTGCGCTGAAGATAGTGTCTATTAGAGGTAACCGAGGCAGGCCTGCTGGCCGGCCTCATCTGCATCTACCGACTTCAGGAGCGATACCCATGCTGATACGTACCAACAACGCGGGCTTTGACCACGGCAGCAGCAGCGACATCACGCCTCAGCATCTGTATCTGAGCCGTCGCGACCTGCTCAAATTCGGTGCGGCAGGCGGCACGGCGCTGGCCGCAGGCGGCGCCTGGGCGCAAGCGGCCAAGTCCGATGGCACGCAAGCAATCAGCACCGTTCGCTCTACGGTGCCCGGTGCGATATCGATGGAGACGCCCACATCCTTCCAGGATGCCAGCACCTACAACAACTACTACGAGTTTGGCCTCGACAAAAGCGACCCGGCGCGCTACGCCCACACCTTGCAGACAAGGCCCTGGACGGTGCGGGTCGAAGGCCTGGTCAACAAACCCAAGACCTTTGATATCGAAGAGCTGCTCAAGCTGAGCGCCCAGGAAGAACGCATTTACCGCCTGCGCTGTGTTGAGGGCTGGTCCATGGTGATCCCCTGGGTGGGCTACTCGCTGTCCAAATTGCTGGCGCAGGTGGAGCCCCAGGGCAGCGCCAAGTATGTGGAGTTCGTCACCTTGGCCGACAGCAAGATGATGCCTGGCCTGCGCAGCGGTGTGCTTGACTGGCCCTACACCGAGGGACTGCGCATGGACGAGGCCATGCACCCGCTCAGCCTGCTGGCCTTTGGCATGTACGGCAAGACTTTGACCCCGCAAAATGGTGCACCGGTGCGCCTGGTGCTGCCCTGGAAATACGGCTTCAAGAGCGCCAAGAGCATCGTGACCATCCGTGTGGTGGAAAAGCAGCCGGGCACCGCCTGGAACAAGGCGGCGCGCAACGAGTACGGCTTTTACTCCAATGTGAACCCCGATGTGCCGCACCCGCGCTGGAGCCAGGCAACCGAGCGCCGCATTGGTGAAGGCGGCCTGTTTGCCAAGCGCCACAAGACCTTGCTGTTCAACGGCTACGAAGCCCAGGTGGGCCAGCTGTACGCTGGCATGGATCTGCGCAAGAACTACTGACGCGTACATGCCGATGCCCAAGCCTTCACGTTTTTCTGCCAAAGCCGTGCAGCGGCTGCTGCTGCACTTGCTGTGCCTGGTGCCAGCGGCCTGGCTGTTTTATCTGGCCGCGACCGATGGCCTGGGGGCCAACCCGGCTGAGGCACTGCTGCGTTCGCTGGGCGACTGGGCCATCCGCTTTATCTGCTTTGCGCTGGCAGTCACCCCCTTGCGGCAGTGGCTGCGCTGGAACGGGCTGGCGGCCTACCGCCGCATGCTGGGCCTCTATGCCTTCTTCTACGCCAGCTTGCACTGGCTGGCTTATGTGGTGTTTGACATGGGGGTGGACTGGCCCGCGATCGTCGACGACCTGATCAAGCGCCCCTTTATCCTTGTGGGCACCTTGGCCTGGCTGATCCTGCTGGCGCTGGCCATTACCTCGGTGCCCAAGATCATCCGGCGCATGGGCGGCAAGCGCTGGCAGATGCTGCACCGCGCGGTGTATGGGGCGGCTGCGCTGGCCGTGCTGCACTTTTGGTGGATGCGCTCGGGTAAGAACAACTTTGCCGAGGTGTGGCTCTACGGACTGATCCTGGCTGGCTTGCTGGCGGCACGCTGGGTTTTTCAAAAGCGCAAGCAGATGCAGGCGGCGGCCAAGGCTGCCAGGGTCTGACTGGATTGGCCACTCAAGCGCGCTTGCCTCCAGTGTTTGCGGGCGCGGCGCCTGGGTTTGCCGCCAAGTGCCGATCCCAGCAGACCGCCCCATGTACCGCACAATGACAGCATGAACCCCAGCAAACGTATCTTGATCGTCGAAGACGATGCCCCCATCGCGGAGCTGCTGCAATTGCATCTGCGCGATGAAGGCTATGAGGTGGTGCACATGGCCGATGGCGACGCGGGCATGCAGGCCTTGGAGCGGGGCGGTTGGGATGCACTGGTGCTGGATTTGATGCTGCCCGGGGTGGATGGCCTGGAGATCTGCCGGCGTGCCCGCGCGATGGCCTATTACGTGCCCATCATCATCACCAGTGCCCGCTCCAGCGAGATGCACCGCATCCTGGGGCTGGAGCTGGGCGCGGACGACTACCTGGCCAAGCCCTTCTCGGTGCTGGAGCTGGTGGCGCGGGTGCGCGCGCTGCTGCGCCGCAGCCAGGCCTTGGCGCAGAACGCCCGGCTGGATGCGGGTGTGCTGGTGCTCGGCAATCTGGAGATCGACCCCATATCGCGCGAGGTGAAGCTGGGTGGCACCCAGGTGGAGCTGACACCGAGGGAGTTTGACCTCTTGCATTTTTTTGTGCGCAACCCCGGCAAGTTGTTTTCCCGGTTTGACCTGCTCAACCAGGTTTGGGGCTACCGCCATGATGGCTACGAGCACACGGTCAACACCCATATCAACCGCCTCCGAACCAAGATCGAAGCCGATCCGGGCAGCCCCAAGCGCATTCTGACGGTATGGGGCCATGGCTACAAATGGGCGGAGGAGACGCCATGAGGCTCGCATCCACCACCTTGGCCCAGCGCCTGACCCTGGTCTTTGTGCTGCTGCTGCTCGCCTGCAGTGCGGCGACGGTCTGGCTGCAGATGCGGGTGTCGGATCAGCGCGAGCAAGAGGTGGTGCAGCGCCTGTCGCAGGATTTGGCCGCACGCATCGCTCGATACCCGGAGCTGATGCGTGCCGATGGCCTGAATGCCGGCGCCAGCCGCGAGCTGTTTGGCAAGCTGATGCAGGTCAACCCGAGCGTCGAGGTCTACCTGCTCGACGACAGCGGCGCCATCCAGGCCTACGATGCGCCGCAAGAAAAGATACTGCGCCAAAAGGTTGATCTGGAGCCCTTGCAGCGCCTGTTCAGCGGCGCGGCGCTGCCCGTGCTGGGAGACGATCCCCGCAGCATGACCGAGCGCAAGGTGTTCAGCGCCGCGCCCTTGATGCAGGGCGGCCAGCGATCTGGCTATGTCTATGTGATCCTGCAAGGTCAGGGCCGTGACAACCTGGCTGCCCGCGTGAGCAGCGACGGCGCGCTGCGCACACTGCTGTGGTCGCTGCTGGTCGTGGTGGTGCTGGGCGCGGTCGCGGCAGCTGTGGCCTTTGGCCTGATTACCCGGCCGCTGCGTCGCCTGACGGCCGCGGTGCAAGAGCTGCAAACCGATGGCCTGGCCGACCTACCCCAGGCGCAGGCCAAGCTGCAAAAAGCCGCCCATGGCGGAGCCGATATAGCGTTGCTCAGCCAGGCCTTTGCACAGCTGGCGCAACGCACCTGGGAGCAGTGGCAAAAGCTGCGCAGCCAAGACCAGCAGCGGCGCGAGCTCTTCGCCAATATCTCCCACGACCTGCGCACGCCTTTAACGTCATTGCATGGCTATCTGGAGACCTTGCAGATCAAGGCCGATGTGCTGTCGCCCGACGAGCGCCGCCGCTACCTGGGCATTGCGTTGGACCAAAGCCGCAAGGTCGGTGATCTGGCGCAAAAACTGTTTGAGCTGGCGCGCCTGGAATACGGCGTGGTCAAGCCCGAGCCCGAGCGCTTCTTTCTGCCCGATCTGCTGCAGGACGTGTTCCAGAAGTTTGAGCTGGCCGCCGAAGCCAAGGCACAGCGCCTGCACGCGGTGATCGATCCGGATCTGCCCCCCGTCACCGCTGATCTGGGCATGCTCGAACGCGTACTGGTCAACCTGATCGACAACGCCATCCGCGCCACGCCGCCAGGCGGGGATATTCAGGTGGAGCTGCGTGCCGCAGAGCAGGGCCGCATCAGCGTGACCGTGCAGGACAACGGCCCAGGCATCCCCCCCGCGCTGCGCGACAGCCTGTTCGAGCGCCCCACCTTGAGCCGCATGCACAGCCGCAGCGATGGCCGCTCTGGTGGCTTGGGGCTGATGATCGTGCACCGCATTCTGCAGTTGCACGACAGCTCGATCGAACTGCTGAGCGGGGCAGGGGAGGTGGGGGCGCGGTTTAGGTTTTATTTGCGCTAGGTGTGAAGGTTCAATAGGTTGTATCCGGTGTTCATCCGGGTTGGATTTGAGAGACTGGAAGTCGCCAAACACCCAAACCACTCAGGATAGCCAACCGGATGAACACTCATAAGCATGCCCGACTTACCTTTGCCCGGAGACTGGAGATGGTCAAACAGATGACCTTGCAAGGCTTGGATGCCTCTCAGGCCGGAGCCCTTCAAGGCGTCACCGCACATACCGCTCGCAAGTGGCTGGGCCGCTACCTCTCGGGCGGCGAAGCAGCCCTGGCCGATGCTTCCTCCAGGCCCATTTGCTCTCCCAAAGCCATCTGCGATTCCAAGGCCTTGCTCATTGTTGAGCTACGCAAACGCCGCATGTTGCAGTCGCGCATTGCTAGCTACGCAGGCGTCTCGGCGTCCACCGTGAGCCGGGTATTGGCCCGTGCGGGCCTGTCTCGACTCAGCGATCTGCAGCCGACCGAGCCCGTGGTTCGCTATGAGCACGATGCGCCTGGAGACATGCTGCACATCGATACCAAGAAGCTCGGGCGCATCGTTCGGCCCAGCCACCGCGTCACAGGCAATCGGCGCGATTCGGTCGATGGTGCGGGATGGGGAGACACTGTTCGTGGCCATTGACGACCACGCACGCATTGCCTTTACCGCTATGCATCCGGACGAGAAAACGCCGCAAGCCGTCGCCTTCCTGCGCAACGCCGTGGCGTACTATGCGGGGCTTGGAGTGAGCATCAAACGCCTGCTGACCGACAACGGTGCGGCATTCCGCTCAAGGGAGTTCGCTGCGGCCTGCAACGCCTTGGGCGTGCAGCACAAGTTCACCAGGCCGTACCGGCCACAGACCAACGGCAAGGCCGAGCGATTCATCCAATCGGCGCTGCGCGAGTGGGCCTATGGTTGGACATACCAGAATTCAGCTGAGCGAACACAAGCCTTACATAGCTGGCAGCATTACTACAACTGGCACAGGCCTCACAGCGGCATTGGTCGAATTACCCCAATGGCCAGGCTCAAATCTGCAAACAACCTCTTGACAGTTCACAGCTAGGGCTACTGAAAAGCGTCACGCTAGAAACAAGAAAGGCTGCAAACCGAAATTTGCAGCCTTTGTTTTGTGCGCTATCTAGTAGCGCTAGATTCAAAAGCCCTTGCAGCGTTTGAATCGGTCATCTGTGGCGGAGAAGGCGGGATTCGAACCCGCGGTGGGCTATTAACCCACACACGCTTTCCAGGCGTGCGACTTAAACCACTCATCCACCTCTCCGCATGTTTTGTACGTTTTATATCCTGTGGTGGCCAGGAAATAAAAAGCCAAGCGTGGACAGCTTGGCTGACAATTTCACCTGTTGACTGGCGGAGAGGGCGGGATTCGAACCCGCGGTGGGCTATTAACCCACACACGCTTTCCAGGCGTGCGACTTAAACCACTCATCCACCT
>NZ_JBBGYU010000004.1:211252-369968 GCF_037479555.1 Comamonas sp. MYb396
ACCTCTCCAGTCGGTGAAGCGTGTATTCTAGCCTGAAATTTGTCGCCTTCCAGCAAAGCGGGGCCTTGTTTGGCAAAAATGCAGCGCGGCTCAAGGGGCACGTGCTGCATTTGCGTTGGCCAAGCGGTTACTGGCCCTTGCCGGTCTGGATCATGCGCATGGCCGAGGTGATCAGGCTGGAGACCTCGGTCATGTTGCTCGGGACGACCAAGGTGGTGGTCGCGTCGCTGGCCAGCTTGCCGTAGGCATGCACGGCCTGCTCGGCCACCTTCAGCTGCACGGCTTGCTCGCCGCCGGGCTGGCGGATGGCGGTGGCAATGCGCTCCAGCGCCTGGGCGGTGGCATCAGCCACCGCAGTGATCGATGCGGCCTCGCCTTGCGCCTTGTTGATCGCCGCTTGCTTCTCACCTTCGGAGCGGGCGATGAAGGCCTCGCGCTCGCCGGTGGCGATATTGATCTGCTCCTGGCGGCGGCCTTCGGAGGCGGCAATCAGCGCGCGCTTTTCACGCTCGGCGGTGATCTGGGCTTGCATGGAGCGCAGGATTTCTGCCGGTGGCGTCAGATCCTTGATCTCGTAGCGCAGCACCTTCACGCCCCAGTTGAGCGCGGCCTCGTCGATCGCCGAGACGATCTGCGCATTGATCATGTCGCGCTCTTCAAAGGTCTTGTCGAGCTCCAGCTTGCCGATCACGCTGCGCAGCGAGGTCTGGGCCAGTTGGGTGACGGCCATGATGTAGTTCGATGAGCCGTAGCTGGCGCGCATCGGGTCGGTCACCTGGAAGTACAGGATGCCGTCCACCTGCAGCTGGGTGTTGTCGCGCGTAATGCAGACCTGGCTGGGGACATCCAGCGGAATTTCCTTCAGGCTGTGCTTGTAGGCGACTTTGTCGACAAAGGGAATGATGAAGCGCGGGCCGGGGGCCAGGGTGCCGGCGTAACGGCCCAGGCGCTCTTTGACCCAGGCGTGCTGCTGGGGCACGATCTTGACGGACATCGCAATGAAGATGATGGCGATGACAAATATGATGATGGCGACTTCCATGGGCTCTCCTCATGGACGCACTGCTTTGTACAACGCGCCCGTTTTTCAGTGACTGGCTGGGGGCGGGCCCCTGGCTCAAAGGTCCTGGCCATTACACCATGCGGGTGTGACGGGCCAGGCGGGGGTGTGGGGCATGGATTTGGCTGCGTTTGTTATGTTTGCCATGCCCCGGTGATTGGCATCTGGTTGACGGGAACCAGTGGTTAGTGCGCGGCGGGCTCGGTGGGTTCCACCAGCAGGCGGTTGCCCTCCAGCCGCACCACGCGGTAGGCGCCGGGCAGCGCAGGGTGTTGGCCCAGCAATGCAGCCGTCCAGGGCGCGCCGCGGTAGCGCACCTGGGCTGTGCGGTCGGCCTCCCAGTGCTCGATCTGGACCTGCTCGCCAATGTCCAGGTGCATGTCCTGCTCGCGCTCACCGGAGAGCAGCGAGCCACGGCGCTTTTGGCGCAGGTAGCAGGCCAGCACGGTGGCCGCCCCGACGATGGCGGCGACCAGGATCTGCACCACTTCGTTGGCACCCAGGTGCGCAGCGATGGCAGCGGCAGCCATGCCAATGGCGACCATCAGCAAATACAGCGTGCCGGTGAGCAGCTCGGCGACGACGGCCAGGCCGGTCAGCAGCCACCACACGGTTGACATCTCCATAGCTCCCTCCTTGTTCGATTAGGTTTGTTACCCGATTGTGCGATATGCCGACCAATTTTGCGGCAATTGATGCAGGATACATAAAAAGGGCGTGCAAATTCCGTACACTTCGCGCCTGTTTCGATTGTTTTAGTGAGGCCCGCCCCTGCGGGAACGCCCATGAAGTTTCGCTTTCCCATCGTCATCATTGACGAGGACTTTCGCTCGGAAAACACTTCCGGCCTGAGCATCCGCGATCTGGCACATGCCATCGAGGAGGAGGGCTTTGAGGTGCTGGGCGTGACCAGCTATGGTGATCTGAGCCAGTTTGCGCAGCAGCAAAGCCGCGCCAGTGCCTTCATCCTGTCGATCGACGACGAGGAGTTCCAGCTGGGCGGCGGTGATGACCAGATCGTGCACAACCTGCGTGACTTCATCACCGAAGTGCGCCGCAAGAACCCGGATGTGCCGATCTACATCTATGGCGAGACCAAGACCAGCCGCCACCTGCCCAACGACATCCTGCGCGAGCTGCATGGCTTCATCCACATGTTCGAGGACACGCCCGAGTTCGTGGCCAAGCACATCCTGCGCGAAGCCAAGAACTACCTCGAAGGCATTCAGCCGCCATTCTTCAAGGCGCTGCTGGACTATGCCGAAGACGGCTCCTATAGCTGGCACTGCCCCGGTCACGGCGGCGGTGTGGCCTTCTTGAAGAGCCCGATTGGCCAGATGTACCACCAGTTCTATGGTGAGAACATGCTGCGCTCCGACGTCTGCAACGCCGTCGAAGAGCTGGGCCAGCTGCTGGACCACAACGGCGCGATTGGCGAGAGCGAGCGCAATGCGGCGCGCATCTTCAATGCCGACCACTGCTTTTTTGTGACCAACGGTACCTCGACCTCGAACAAGATGGTTTGGCACCACACGGTGGCGCCGGGCGATGTGGTGGTGGTGGACCGCAACTGCCACAAGTCCATCCTGCACTCCATCATCATGACGGGTGCGATTCCGGTGTTCTTGAAGCCCACGCGCAACCACTTCGGCATCATCGGCCCGATCCATGAGAGCGAGTTCTCGCCCAAGACCATCGAAGCCAAGATCGCTGCCAACCCGCTGCTCAAGGGTGTCGATCCAAAGGCCGTCAAGCCTCGTGTGCTGACGCTGACGCAATCGACCTACGACGGCGTGCTCTACAACACCGAGACCATCAAGCAAAAGCTCGATGGCTACGTGGACAACCTGCACTTTGACGAAGCCTGGTTGCCGCATGCGGCCTTCCACCCCTTCTATGGCAGCTACCACGCCATGGGCAAGAAGCGCGCGCGCCCGAAACACTCGGTGGTGTACGCGACCCAGTCCATCCACAAGCTGCTGGCCGGTATCAGCCAGGCATCGCATGTGCTGGTGCAGGACAGCCAGACGCAAAAGCTGGACTTCAACCTGTTCAACGAGGCGTACCTGATGCACACCTCGACCAGCCCGCAGTACAGCATCATCGCCAGCTGCGACGTGGCCGCTGCGATGATGGAGCCGCCCGGTGGCACCGCGCTGGTGGAAGAGTCGATTCTCGAAGCGCTGGACTTCCGCCGTGCGATGCGCAAGGTCGACGATGAGTTTGGTGAGGACGACTGGTGGTTTCAGGTCTGGGGCCCGGAAGCCCTGGCCGACGAAGGCGTGGGCTCGGCCCAGGACTGGATCATTCGTGGCCCGGACGCATCGCGCAAGACCAAGGGCAAGAACGGCAAGGAGTTCGACAACTGGCACGGCTTTGGCGATCTGGCCGATGGCTTCAACATGCTGGACCCGATCAAGTCCACCATCGTGACGCCGGGCCTGGACCTGGACGGTGACTTTGACGAGACCGGCATCCCCGCGTCCATCGTCACCAAGTACCTGGCCGAGCACGGTGTGGTGGTCGAGAAGACGGGCCTGTACTCGTTCTTCATCATGTTCACCATCGGCATCACCAAGGGCCGCTGGAACACCATGCTGACCGCGCTGCAGCAGTTCAAGGACGACTACGAGAAGAACCAGCCGATGTGGCGCATCCTTCCCGAGTTCTGCCAACAGCACAAGCGCTATGAGCGCATGGGCCTCAAGGACCTGTGCCAGCATGTGCACCAGCTCTACGCCAAGTACGACATCGCCCGTCTGACCACGGAGATGTACCTGTCGGACCTGACGCCTGCGATGAAGCCATCGGACGCGTTTGCGCACATCGCGCGCCGCAAGACCGAGCGTGTCGAGATCGACCATCTGGAAGGCCGCGTTACCGTGGGTCTGGTCACGCCATACCCACCCGGCATTCCGCTGCTGATTCCTGGCGAAGTCTTCAACAAGAAGATCGTGGACTACCTCATGTTCGCGCGTGAGTTCTCCAAGCTCTGCCCAGGCTTCGAGACCGATATCCACGGCCTGGTGGAGCTGGTGGACGAAGAAAGCGGCGAAGTGCGTTACTACGCCGATTGCGTGGCGCTGGACGCCAGCGACCAGGCCGTGCAAACCCAGGTGGTCTCTGCGCCGGTGGCTTCGTCCAAGAAGCGCAGCCCCATGCTGGAAGGCAAGGCGCCCGCCTCGTCGGCCAAAAAGCGCAGCACCGCTGCGATGAAGAAATCGCTCAAGGCAGAAAAGCCCATGGGTGATGCCAGCGAAGGTGTTGTGTCGCCCGTGGCCAAGACCCCGCAGGCAGCGCCCAAGCCACGCCGCGTGGCCAAGCCGCGCTCGCCCAAGGTCTGACCGGGCAGGTGAGGAGCGGCGGGGGACTTTGAGTCCTCTGCGTCACGCTCTCTTTAGCTCAAAAGCAGCGCCCATGCGCTGCTTTTTTTATGCCCGTTCATCGCTCATGGCTCATGGCGTGCTTGCCACTTCGGCAGTTGGGGAGGGCGGCATGCCTTCTTCCCGCACGCGCCAGAAGGTGGCAAAGCGCGGTATACCGCTGTCGTGCAGGCCGCGGTAGCGGTAGGTCACCCAGCTGCCAATGGCAGGTGGATCGCGGCGCTGCGCATCGCTCAATCCACTGCCGAGTTTGAAGTCGATGCCATCGGCCGTGCGGACCAGCAAGGCGCCTGTCATGCCTTCGTATTTGCCACGCCCGGGTGCATAGCCCATCACCTGGGCCTCGGCATCCTCATGCGGTTTGAGCTTGAGCACATCGCCGCTGCGCCCACTGCGGTAGACGGCGCTGGCCCTGTGCAGCATCAGCCCTTCACCCCCTTCGCGCACGATGCGCCGCATCTGTGCCATCAGGCGGGCCTCGTCGGTCTCTCGCCATTGCGGTGCAGCCTGTACCCAGGGTTGCTGCACGGCAGCCACAAACTGCGCAATGGCTGGCAGGCGCTCATTAAAACTGCCTGGTGCTGCGGGTGCGTCAAACACCATAAAGCGCAGGCCCTGCCAGTCGGTATCTTCGGGTGTGGCTTTGCTGGTGATGGATTGCGCGCGGGCAAACTGGCCGCGCCCGGCCCATAGCTCGCCTTCCATCGGCGTGGCGGGCCAGCCGGCGGTGTACCAGGCGGGTGCGTTGATGGCGGTGCCTTGGCGTGTCGAGAGCGCTTGGCCATCCCAGTAGCCGCGCACGCCGTCGTATTTCTCGCTCACCCAGTACTGCTGCAGATCCAGGCCGCCGGGGTATTTTTGCGCAAGCCACAGCGCGGGTGGGTTATTGGCCTGTGCCAGCACAGCCCCGCAGCAAAGCAGGGCGGCCAGCCACAGCTGGCGCCACCAGGGATGGATAGGGACACGCATGCAGCCTCCTCGGGCAGCGGCCGGGATGGCTGCCTATCCGCATGCTAGCGGCGATAGTCCACACCTGCCAACCGCCGCTGTGGTTTGGCGCGGTAAGCAGATGTTGGGGTTGCGCGGGGATGCCTTGGTGGCCTTGCTTGACTAGTGCGGGCGAGATTGCAGGCGCGCGTACAGGCCGCCCAAGTCGATCAGCTGCTGGTGCGTGCCTTGCTCGACCACCTGGCCGCGCTCCATCACCACCACACGGTCGGCATGTTCGATGGTGGACAGACGGTGGGCGATGACCAAGGTGGTGCGGCCCTGCATCAGGCGCGAGAGGGCTTCTTGCACCAGGCGCTCGGATTCTGTATCGAGCGCCGAGGTCGCTTCATCGAGGATCAGGATCGGCGCATCTTTGTACAGCGCCCGGGCAATCGCCAGCCGCTGGCGCTGGCCGCCAGACAGCTGGTTGGCATTGTGGCCGACGATGCTGTGGATGCCCTGGGGCTGGCGCTCGACAAAGTCCTGCAGGTTGGCGGCAGCCAGGCATTCGAGCAGGCGCTTTTCATCGATGTCCTGGCCCAGCGCCACGTTGGCAGCGATGCTGTCGTTGAACATCACCACATCCTGGCTCACCATCGCAAACTGGCTGCGCAGGCTGTGCAGGTCCCAATCGGCCAGGGCCACACCATCGATGCTGATCTGGCCGTCGCTGGGTTCGATGAATCGCGGCAGCAGGTTGACCAGCGTGGTTTTGCCAGCGCCCGAGGGGCCCACCAGCGCCACCACTTCACCGGGGTGTATGGTCAGGCTCAGGTGGCGCAGTGCCGGGGCCTTGTCTTCGCCAAAGGCCACGCTGACATCCTGCAGCGCAATGGCGCCACGTGCTTGTGCGGTCTTGTAGCCGCCGCCTTGCTCGGCGGGGATCTCTTCGAGCAGGCCCAGGCCGCGCTCCAGCGCGGCAACGCCCCGGGTGAGCGGATTGGCCACATCGGCCAGGCGTCGGATCGGGGCAATCAGCATCAGCATCGCCGAGATAAAGGCCACAAAGCCGCCAACGGTCACATCCTTGGCATTGATGCCGGTGGTGCGGCTTTGCCACAGAGCGATGCAGATCACCGCCGACAGCGCAACAGCAGCCAGCAACTGGGTGAGCGGCGTCATCGCCGCCGATGCGATGGTGGCCTTGATGGCCAACTGGCGCAGCTTGCGGCTCAGAATCTGGAAGCGGCCCGACTGGCTGGCCTGGGCAGCGTGGATGCGCACCATGCGGTGCGCGAGCACGTTTTCTTCGACCACATAGGCCAGCTCATCGGTGGCTTGCTGGCTGGCCTTGGTGATGTGGTAGAGGCGCTTGGAGAGCTTTTTCATGATCCACGACACGCTGGGCAGCAGCACGGCCACGATCAGGGTCAACTGCCAGTTGAGGTAGAGCAAATACATCAACAGCGCAATGACGGTGAAGCCATCGCGCGAGAGCATCAGCAAGGCCTGCACGATGAGGGTGGAGCCGTTTTGCACCTCATACACCACGGTGTTGGACAGCGCACTGGCCGACTGCTTGGTAAAGAGCCCCAGGTGCGCATCGAGCACCCGGCCAAAGAGGTTCTCGCGCAGGCGCATCATGCCGTCATTGGCGATGCGTGCCAGCGCATATTGGTTGATGAACTGCGCCAGGCCGCGGATGAAAAAGACGCCAACGATGGTCACCGGCACGGCCCACAGCGGCAAGGTGCCGCCGGTAAAGCCCTGGTCCAGCAAGGGCTTGAGCAGCGCCGGGATGGCGGGCTCGGTTCCGGCTACAACGATGGTCGCGAGAATGGCGAGCACCCAGGTCCAGCGTTGGTAGCCAAAGTAGGGCGCCAGGCGCGACAGGCGTGCGCGCAGTGGCATCTGCGCAACGCTGCCAGCGGGTTTGGAGCCCTCGGTGCTGGCAGATGCCTCAGATGCACGTGCAGAAGATGGTTTTTCAGTTGTGGACATGTAGAGGTGATTCTAAAATGCACGGCTGTCGACGTTGGACGATAATAAAGAATTTGTGGGGTGTGTAACATCCTGCAGCCTTCAAGGCTTGTCATGCATAGCGCATTTATGATGGTCGGTAATGACTAAAACACGCTTCCCATCTCTCATCTCGGAGGCGGCCAAGCCGCTATTCCATCGTCGTCACGTTTTGGGTGCTGCGCTCGCAGCCCCTGCAGTTCCCGCCCTGGCGCAGTTCCGGGTTGAGATCAGTGGCGTTGGTATCAAGCAAATCCCCATTGCCTTGCCCAAGTTCCGGGGCGAAGATGCGTCGCCGCAAAAGATCTCTGCCATCGTGCAGGCCGATCTGATCCGCAGCGGTCTCTTCAAGCCCGTCGATGCATCGGGCGAGCAGCTGGACGAGAGCTCGCGCCCCGATGTGGCCAAGTGGTCGGCCGCCGGTGCCGAGTACCTGTCGGTGGGCAGTGTGAGCCGTGGCGCCAATGGCTTTGATGTGCGCTTCCGCTTGTGGGATGCGGTCAAGGGCGCCGACATGGGCGGTCAAAGCTACAGCGTGCCGCAGGCCGATCTGCGCTTGGTCGCGCACAAGATCTCGGACTACATCTACGAAAAAATCACGGGCGAAAAGGGCGTGTTCTCGACCCGTATCGCTTACGTGACCAAGGCTGGCCCCCGCTACACCTTGTGGGTGGCCGATTCGGACGGCGAGAATGCGCAGTCGGCACTGGCCAGCCCCGAGCCTATCATCTCGCCCACCTGGTCGCCTGCCGGCACGCAACTGGCCTATGTGTCGTTCGAGTCGCGCAAGCCCGTGGTCTATGTACACGAGGTCTCGTCCGGCCGCCGCCGCCTGATCGCCAATTTCCGGGGCTCCAACAGTGCGCCGGCCTGGTCGCCCGATGGCAGCACCTTGGCAGTGACCTTGAGCCGCGATGGCGGCTCGCAGCTCTACACCATTCCGTCGAGTGGTGGTGAGCCTCGCCGTCTGATGCAAAGCAGTGGCATCGACACCGAGCCCACGTATTCCAAGGATGGCCGCTATATCTACTTCGTCAGCGATCGCGGCGGTGCGCCGCAGATCTACCGCGTGGGCGCCCAAGGCGGCAGCGCAGAACGCGTGACGTTCAGCGGGTCCTACAACATTTCTCCTTCCATCAGTCCTGATGGCAAGACACTTGCTTACATCACCCGCGCCGGTGGTGGATATAAATTGCAGGTCATGGATCTGGCTTCCAGCACCGTGTCGTCGGTGACCGACACCACGAGCGATGAAAGCCCCAGTTTTGCTCCGAACAGCCGACTCATCGTCTATGCAACCCGCGAAGGCGGTCGTGAAGCCCTCATGACCACGACGCTGGACGGCAAGATCAAGGCACGACTGGCAGGGCAGAGCGGAGACATACGGGAGCCCGATTGGGGCCCATACCAGCCCTAAGATTGGTTTTTGGCGAGTCAATTATTTTTATACGAGAAATTCGTTTCGGAGAGTTTTACATGTTGTCATTGAAGAAAGCTTCGCTGGCCCTGGTGGCCGCTGCCGTGTTGGCTGGTTGCAGCTCTGCGCCTCCGCTGGATAACGCACCTGTGGAAGACAAGGGTGCTGCTACCGCCGGTCAAGGCGCTGGTGCCGGTGGTGCTGGCCAAAGCACCGTCGGTGGTGTGGACCTGAACAACAGCGCAGCCAACGGCCAAGGCCCTGTCGGCGTTGCACGCATTGTGTACTTTGACTTCGACAGCTACTCGGTCAAGCCCGATGCGCAATCGATGCTGGATGCACACGCACGCTTCCTGAAGGCCAACCCATCGCGCAAGGTCATGCTCGAAGGCAACACCGACAACCGCGGTGGCCGTGAGTACAACCTGGCCCTGGGCCAAAAGCGTGCTGAAGCCGTGCGCCGTTCGCTGAACGTGCTGGGCGTGAGCGACAGCCAACTCGAAGCCGTGTCTTTCGGCAAGGAAAAGCTGGCTGCTGAAGGTAACTCGGAAGACGCGCACGCCCAAAACCGCCGCGTTGAACTGAACTACCGTTAATAGGGCTCCATGAACCTCACTCGCAGTACTCCCCGTTGGATTGCACTGGCCGCCTTGATGGCCTGTGCAAGCACCTCCCAAGCCGCTTTGTTTGAAGATGGCGACGCGCGTCGCGCCATCATTGAACTGCGCCAGCGTGTCGATCAGCTGACGCAAGGCAACAACCAAAATGGTGAGGACACCTCGCAAGTGCGTCGCAGCCTGCTGGATTTTCAATCGCAGATTGAATCCATGCGTGGCGAGATGAACAAGTTGCGCGGTGAAAACGAGACGCTGCGACGTGAGGTTGCCGATCTGAAGCGCGGTCAGACTGATTTGGCCAAGGGCGTTGAAGCCAGGCTCCAGCAGTTTGAACCCGTTTCGGTCACCGTAGATGGGCAGGAGTTCAAAGCCGATCCTGCCGAAAAGCGTGATTTTGAAGCCGCGCTTGGCGTGTTTCGCACTGGCAAGTTTGCCGATGCCGCCGGCGTGTTCAGCAGCTTCATCCAGCGCTACCCCAAGAGTGGCTATGTGCCATCGGCACGCTTTTGGCTGGGCAACGCGTACTACGCCACCCGCGACTATAAGCCCGCCATCGATAATTTCAAGCTGATCCTGGCCCAGGCGCCCGAGCATATGCGCGCGCCTGATTCGGCACTGTCCATTGCCAACTGCCAGATCGAGCTCAAGGACACCAAGGCCGCCCGCAAGACCTTGGAAGACCTGATTGCTGCCTACCCGCAAAGCGATGCGGCAGCGGCCGCTAAAGAGCGCCTCTCCAAGCTGAAGTGATATGAGTGCACCGTCTCCATCGGCGCCCGATCGGCAGGACGCCGAGGCGGACGTTGACACACAAAGGCGCTTTGGCGGCCTGGACCGCCTGTTTGGCGTAGCACCTGCCGCGCAAATGCGCGCAAGCTGTATTGCAGTCATCGGCATTGGGGGCGTGGGCTCCTGGACTGCCGAGGCACTGGCCCGCAGTGGCGTTGCCCGCCTGCGCCTGATCGACTTGGACAATGTGGCCGAGTCCAACATCAATCGCCAGATCCATGCGCTGACCGACACCATTGGCATGGCCAAGGTCGACGCGATGCGCGACCGCATCCGCCAGATCAATCCCCATTGTGAAGTCGAGGTGGTGGAAGACTTTCTCACTGCCGAGAACTGCGCCGCGTTGCTGGATGGCGTTGACGGCTTTGTCGACGCCTGTGACCAGGTGCGTGCCAAGGCCGCGATGGCCAACTGGGGGCGGCGCAACCAGCGGCCTTTTGTCTGCATCGGTGCTGCGGGTGGCAAACGCCTGGCCTGGAAAGTGGAGCAGGCTGACCTGTCGCAGACCACGCACGACCCCTTGCTGGCCCAGGTGCGCTACCGTATGCGCAAAGAATATGGTGCCCCCAAGGATGGCAAGAAGATGCATGTGGCCTGCATCTACAGCCAGGAGGCTGTTGCCGGCCCTGATCCCTCTTGCGCGGTCGATGGTGATGGCTCGCTGAACTGCCATGGCTATGGCTCGTCGGTGGCAGTGACGGCGACCTTCGGCATGTGCGCAGCCAGCTGGATTTTGGAAAAATTGGCGCATTCCCCAAAATGACAAAAAACCTACGCTATAATCTAAGTCTGTTGTGAGCAAGACCAGTTCTTAAGAATTTGTCAAGCAAACGCGGCGGGTCTTTAGCTCAGTCGGTAGAGCAGCGGACTTTTAATCCGTTGGTCGCGAGTTCGAATCTCGCAGGACCCACCATATAAAATTTAAAGAAATCAAGCCCCTGTGCGAATAGCGCAGGGGCTTTTTTCTTGGCGGCTGATCCGTAATGCTCGGCAGTGTTGCGCAAGGCGTTTGCCGCGTTTGATCAGGCGTGTGACGCGGAAAAAAAAGCCACCGGCTGGGGTGGCTTGAATGCCCGCAGGGTAACGGGCGGGAGGGAGCTGTGCAAAGGACTGATGTGGCAGCCAGCCCGATGACTTCAGCTGATCCTATGCAAGCGCTTGGGCAGGAGTTTGTCCTGGGTGTGAAGCACCATGTAACTTTTTGAAACTTTGGCAGTTTGCCCGAAGGAGCCCCGTCTCGCCTGTGCATGGGCAAGGTTGCCGTGTTTAATATGGGAAAGTGCGCTAAGCGGAGCCGTGGGCGCTTGGGCGCAGTCAGGAGGGGCAACTGGTACGAGCCCTTGTCCATGAGCATGCCACGCGGAGGGTGGGCGTTGCAGTCCATCGGCGGTATGGAACGGCCGTGATGGCGGTGCAGGGATTTGCAATAGCCAAAGCCATGAATGCGATGGCAACACAAGGGTGCAGGCTTGTAGATATTGGGTTGGCCGCAAAGCGCCGGTCTGCGCAAGGTCTCCAAGCGCTGTCACCCAAGCGCAGCCTTGGCTACTTGAGGTCGTGCCGCCTCAGGGCATTCTGGGTGCGTCTGAAAAAGGGCAGGGCTTTGGATGGCTGGTCCAGATCGGTCTGTACAACATAGGCCTGCCGGGGGGGTGCATAGCGCTTGCCAGGAAACAGGCTTTCCTCTATTTTTCTAAAGGTCCTGGGGCCCACGCTGGGCATTTGCAGAAGCTTTTCCGGGTAGCTCTGGGCTACCTGTTCAATGGTGGTAATGCCATTTCTTGCGAGCACTCGCCACAAATGAGGCGGAAGCAAGCCTTGCAAGGTAGTGGCCGCATGGAACGATGGGTGTGCAGTGCTGGTATTCATCTCTCGCCATCCAACAAAGTGGAACTGATACTCAGCAGCCGCCTGCACGCGGAGGTGAAGGGCTGCTGAGTTTGAAGCATAGAGAGAGTGCGTAACAATTGTTATCACTGAAAATAGTGATTTTGTTATTGCAGGTGCAGAAAGACGCAGCACGCCCGGGCTGGGATGGGCACTGCGGACGCAGTGTGGCTGTGAGCACGCTGGAGGCTTTGCGGCGCTTGCCCGCAACGACGGACCGTCCACCACCGGTGCTGCCCAGCCTAAGGTACAGGCCGGCAACCCGCTCAGCAGGGCGGTACCTAAGGCTCCAGCCTGGCAGATCGGGAGAGCTGGTCGGTCAGGGTCAGCAGCGATGGTATTCGGTGCGCGCCTGCCATGCTGGCGACCCAGGCACTGGCTACCTGCGGGCTGACGCCGATCGCTGTCACAAACAAGGGGCGCTGCGACTGGCCACGGCGCACTTGAACCACATCCGGGCAGGATGCAACACCATGGAAGGCGGTCTTTGCGACGCCGATGACCGGAGCCGCGCCATCGAGGGCTTGGTAAAGGTGGGCACCCAGGCCGGCACGCTTTTCATCACCCAGCCACACATAGCCGTCGATGACGATGGCCTGGGGCGGAGCGGGCAGCGCTTCTGAACTTCAGCACTCGATGGCCGCAAAAAAAGGCCACCCGAAGGTGGCCAGAGGCGCTGTAAAAAGCCGTTCCTGATCGCTCAGGCATGTTCATGCAAATATAGAGAGGGAGGGAGGATGGTGCATGAATCCGGCAAAATCATTAGATATATTCTATAGATTGATATAAATCGATTTTGCAAGGGTATTCCCTTGGATTAAAAAAAAAAAGAGCCTGCGTTCAGCAGGCTCTCAAGGAATGACTAGCTAATACTTCGTTCTGGCACCCTCCCTATATCCATAAAATCATAAGCTATACCTATTGCCAGCGGGCCTTTGCAAAATAAACAACTGTCACGGCAAGCGTGTCAGAGTGTGAACTGGCGGCAGCGCAATGGCCGGCCTCACAGACCTTAGACTGCTGTGTCCGCTGAGGCCAGCCATTCCGAGGCCCCTTGGCACATCCATGCCGGTGGAACTGGCTAGCGAGCCCTCGTGTCCCCCTGGATGGGTAACAGCTCCTTGGCCTGGCTTGCGCCACCAGCAAACACGGTACTAGGCAAAAATCAACCCAGCAGCAAGCTGCCTGCGTCGAGGGCAGGCGGTCGCAAAAGATCGTCGTTGACCCCCATGGCCAGGCTTGCGCGCTCGATGGCCTGCCAGAGGTTGGGGGGCATTTGCAGAATTTCTTCGGGGGAGCTGGACTGGTCAATCCAGGCGCTGATCTCGCCATGTTGGTCGTGGGTAAGCAGGTCCAGGCTCAGCATTTCGTCGATGGTTTTCATAAGGCTCAAGCGGTGTGCATGGCGAGATAACCGGAGTCACTCGCCCGTCGCAATCAAAAGGGAAATCCGGGCGGAGCGTAGAGAGGGCTAGGCCTGCTGCGAGTGCCAAGGAGGTGCTGCTGACGCAGGCTGGTATCCATGTGCTTGCGTGTCCGGGCTTCGGTTGCGTTGCGCTTGGGTGACCATGGAATCCTCCTTGAGCTATGCCCCACTGTAACCGGTTCCGGCTTGCGTGCAGGCGCATTGGCTGCCATGCAACACAATCGGAGGCAGCAAAGGCTGGGAGCACTGTCGCCAGGCGCGATACAGACCCTGCGTTAGCGCAGGGCGATGCCCATGAACGGGAGGCATTTCGCCCGACAATAGCGGCTGTAGAAAGACAAGGAAAAGCTGTGAGCCCTTCCCAAGAACATGCTGCGTTGATGGCCAGTTACCAAAAGCTGGTGGCCGAGGTGAACCAGAAAACGGCCCTGGTGCGTGTCGCATCGCTCAAAGGGCCTCAAGCCATGCGTGCTGCGATGGCGACTGCCGCAAAGGCTGAACGCCGGCGCGATGTGCTGGCCTCCAAGCTGGCAGCGCTCGGGGTGGTGGTGGGTGACTGACGCCAAACTGGCGCGTGCAGCCAAAAATCTGCCCGTGCCGGCAATGAAGGCGGTGCTGCAGCAAAAGCGCATAGGCGCTTGCCTTGGCGCAGCGATGCGCAAGAGCGGCATGAGCCCGGCGCAGCAGACCGGCACTTGCGGCCAGCGCGCAATGCCCGCAGCGCTTAGGCTGGCGTGCAAAACGCCCGGTTGGGGTAGAGAATATCCGTGAGCACATGGTGTCCACGGGTCTGCAGCAGGTAGGTGCCTGGCCCGCCGTCAGCAATGGCCTGCTCCAGCAGTTGCAGAAATTGCTGGCGATGGTGGGCGTCATCGGGCAGCCAGGCAGAGGCGGCCACGGCGTTGTCCGCGCCGCTGCCTTTGGAATTGATCAACCTAATCTCTTTCATGTTGAACAATTCTCCATACGTGATTGACATTGTGCAAGCAGTTTTTGCTTGAGTTAGCAATGGTTAAAGAATCTCCGAATGAAAACATTCACATGCTGTCAGGTTGTGGCAGCCCCATAAGCCCCTGTGTATTCAGCGTTTTTCGCGTTTCTTGGTTTTTGATCAGTTTTCTGGGCAGTGATGAGTGGCGTGGCTTTTGATTGCGGATGTAACAATAAAACCTGTGGGCTGAACCCGCTATGCCGATCTTGGCTGGGCCTCAATGTGTTTGGGCAGCGCTGAATGCGCGCGCGGCAGGATTTTTCGCGCACAATGCTGCCTCTCGCAATGGTGTGCTTGTATCCTGGGCTTTGTGATGGCCACTAGGCTGTTGGCAAGGGGAGGGGGCAAGCACGCGGCGGATGCCGGGGTGCGCAGGGTTCCATCTGATGGATGGAAAAAATGCATTTGAACGGAGAAGGGCTCAACCACTGCTTGCGGTGGCTTTAGAGACATTTGCACACATTTGGTGCAAAGATGCCGATGGATGCCTCGCATAGGTGCAAAGGTCACTGTCTGCTAGCACATACGTGACATATTTGGCAATCCTTGGCATCCCTCTTGTGAGAGTTGGTTAGACCTATATGCTGTCTCCGCATCGCACTTGATAGTTGCTCTATTGGCAATGGTTGCGATCCATAGCTCGATTAAAAAAAGGATTCCGATATGAAGGTACCGTTTCGCCTCAACTCGATGGTGGTTGCATTTGGTTTGGCCGGCAGCATGCTGGCTGGCGCCGCCCAGGCTCAAAATATCAAGATTGGCGTGGTGATTCCTGCGACGGGTCCGCTGACCCAGTACGGCGACATGGTCAAGGAGGGTGTGGATACGGCGCTGGAGCAGATCAATGCCGCTGGCGGCGTCAATGGCAACAAGCTTGAGGCGGTGATCGTTGACGACGCCTGCGAACCCAAGCAAGGCCCAGTGGCTGCCAACCGCGTGGTCAATGCCAAGATCCATTACGTGGTCGGCCCCGTGTGCTCGGGCGCTGCCATTGCTGCAGCTCCGATCTACAACAACGAAGGTGTGGTGGTCGTGACCCCATCGGCCACGTCGCCCGCACTGACCGAAGGCAAGAACTTCAGCTCGATCTTCCGCACCATTGGCCGTGACGACCAGCAAGGTCCTTTCGCTGCCAAGTTCATTGCCCAGAACGTCAAGCCCAAGAAGGTTGCCGTGCTGCATGACAAGCAATCCTACGGCCAGGGCATTGCCACGGCCGTGCGTGACACGCTCAAGGCCGACGGCGTGAACGTCGCGCTGTTCGAGGGTATCAACGCCGGTGACAGCGATTACTCGGCCGTGATCACCAAGCTGAAAAGCGCTGGCGTGGACTTTGTCTACTACGGTGGCTACCACCCAGAGATGGGCCTGCTGCTGCGCCAGTCGGCCGAGCAAGGCCTGAAGGTCCGCATCATGGGCCCTGAAGGCGTGGGCAATCCTGAAATCAACGCCATCGCCGGCCCTGCCGTGGAAGGCATGCTGGTGACCTTGCCTGCGGACTTCGCTTCCAACCCCAAGAACGCCGCCATCGTGAAGGCCTTCAAGGACAAGAAGCGCGATCCTTCCGGCTCGTTCCAGATGGGTTCGTACACCGCCGTGCAAGTCATTGCTGACTCGATCAAGGCCGTGGGCAATGATGGCGCCAAGGTGGCCAAGCACCTGCATACCGCAACCTTCGAAACCCCACTGGGCAAGCTCGCCTGGGATGCCAAGGGTGACCTGAAGTCCTACGACTTCCAGGTGTTCAGCTGGCACAAGGACGGCAGCAAGTCGCCTGCAACCAAGTAAGTGTTTGGCAAAAGCATGGCTCTAAAACATAGAGCCATGCTTTTTTATTTTGGCGGCCACAAGCGCCAATGGAATTGGGTTGGTACGGTATGAACGATTTTTTGCCCCAATTCATACAACAGTTGTTCAATGGTCTGTCACTGGGCGCGATCTACGCGCTGGTGGCCATTGGCTACACGATGGTGTATGGAATTATCGGAATGATTAATTTCGCCCACGGCGAGATTTATATGATTGCGGCCTATATCGGCCTGGTGACCTTGTCGGCCATCGGCACGCAAAGCGGGCTGCCGGTCTTTGTGGTGATTGGTGCCATGCTGCTGGTGGCCGTGGTGCTCACCGGGGTCTATGGCTATGTGGTCGAGCAGGTGGCCTACAAGCCCTTGCGCAGCAGCCCCCGTCTGGTGGCCCTGATCTCGGCCATCGGTATGTCGATCTTCTTGCAGAACTGGGTGGCCCTGGGCCAGGGTGCGCGCGATATGGCGGTGCCTTCGCTGTTGCCTGGTGCATTCAACTTTCACATGGGTGATTTCGAGGTCTTTGTGCCTTACACCCGCGTCTTGATCATTGTGGTGGCCGTGGTGCTGATGGCCGCGCTGACCTTCTACATCCGCCACTCGCGCATGGGCCGCGCCTCGCGCGCCTGCTCGCAAGACATGCAGATGGCCAATCTGTTGGGCATTGACACCAACAAGGTGGTGTCGTTCACCTTCATCCTGGGCGCGGTGCTGGCTGCCGTGGGCGGCGTGCTGATTGCGCTGGCGATTGGCAAGCTCAACCCCTATATCGGTTTTGTCGCGGGCATCAAGGCCTTTACTGCAGCCGTGCTGGGCGGTATCGGCAGCATTCCGGGTGCGATGCTGGGCGGCGTGCTGCTGGGCATTGCCGAGACCATGGCTGCCGCCTATATCTCGTCCGAGTACAAGGACATCGTCGCCTTTGGTCTGCTGGTGCTGATCCTGCTTTTCCGCCCCACGGGCCTGTTGGGCAAGCCTGAAGTGGAGAAAGTCTGATGGTGAAAGCGAACATCAAGAACGCCATCATCTCGGCCGTGCTGGCCGCTTTGGTGGTGGTTCCCATCTTTGGCCTGCACCTGGAGCGCAAGGGCGGCCAGAACTACATTGAGCCGCACTGGAACCTGGTGATCTGGGGCTTTGTCATCGTGCTGGTGCTGCAGCTGGTCAAGCCACTGCTGGGTAAGCATATGGCCCGGGTGCAGGCGCCGCGCCTGCCCGAGGTCAGCGCCCGCATGCGCATGACATTGATGTGGCTGGTGATTGTGGCGGCCATTGCCTGGCCGTTTTTCAGCGGCCGCAACGCGGTCGATATCGCCACCCTGGCGCTGATCTATGTGATGCTCGGCCTGGGCCTGAACATCGTGGTCGGCTTTGCCGGTCTGCTGGATCTTGGCTTTGTCGGCTTTTATGCCGTGGGCGCCTATACCTACGCCTTGCTGTTCCACTGGGCCGGCTGGTCGTTCTGGGAAGCGCTGCCGCTGTCCGGCGCAGCCGCTGCCTTGTTCGGCTTTTTGCTTGGCTTTCCGGTGCTGCGCCTGCGCGGCGATTACCTGGCGATCGTGACCTTGGGCTTTGGCGAAATCATCCGCCTGCTGCTGGTCAACCTAGTGGACTTCACCGGCGGGCCGGATGGCATCTCGAGCATTCCCAAGCCCACCTTCCTGGGCTTTGAGCTGACCCGCTCGGCCTCGCAGGAGGGTGCGCAGACCTTGCAGCAGTTCCTGGGCATCGAGTTCAACACCATGCACATGGTGGTCTTTCTGTACCTGCTGGCGCTGGGCCTGGCCCTGGTCACCTTGTGGATCAGCAACCGCCTGATCCGCATGCCGATTGGCCGCGCCTGGGAAGCGCTGCGTGAAGACGAAGTCGCTTGCCGCTCGCTGGGCATGAACCCCACCAAGATCAAGCTCTCGGCCTTCACCTTGGGCGCGATGTTTGCCGGTTTTGGCGGTGCATTCTTTGCCGCGCGCCAGGGCATTGTCAGCCCCGAGTCGTTCAGCTTTATTGAGTCGGCGCTGATCCTGGCCATCGTGGTGCTGGGCGGCATGGGCTCGCAGATCGGCGTCGTCGTGGCCGCGATCCTGATCACGGTGCTGCCCGAGCTGGCACGCGAGTTCTCGGAATACCGCATGCTGATTTTCGGCCTGGTGATGATCTTGATGATGGTCTGGCGTCCGCAGGGCTTGTTCCCGATGAAGCGCCACCATGAAGAGTTGAAGCAATGACCGTAAACACGGAAAACGCAAACAGGGAGAAGTGTTTATGAGTCAAAGCATATTGAAGGTCGACGGCCTGTGCATGCGCTTTGGCGGCTTGCTCGCGGTCGACCAGGTCGCGCTCGATGTCAAGCCGCAAGAGGTGTTCGCCATCATTGGCCCCAATGGCGCGGGCAAGACCACCGTGTTCAACTGCATCAGCGGTTTCTACAAGCCCACGGCCGGTACCGTGTCGCTGGGCGGGCAGTCGATTGCCGGCCTTGCCAGCCATGAGGTGGCCAACCACGGCGTGGTGCGTACCTTCCAGAACGTGCGCCTGTTCAAGGGCATGACGGTGCTGGAAAACCTGCTGGTGGCCCAGCACCAGCAGATCAAGCGCAATCTGCTGTCGGGCCTGTTCAAGACCAAGGCCTACCGTGCGGCCGAAGAGCACGCCAAGGAGCAAGCGGCCCACTGGCTGGATGTGATGGGCCTGCGTGCCTTTACCAACCGCGAGGCGGGCAACCTGGCCTATGGCCACCAGCGCCGGCTGGAGATTGCGCGCTGCATGATCACCAAGCCCAAGCTGCTGATGCTCGACGAGCCTGCAGCGGGCCTGAACCCGCAGGAAAAGGTGGAGCTGCAGCACCTCATCGACCGCTTGCGCCGCGAATACGGCGTGACCGTGCTGCTGATCGAGCACGACATGAGCCTGGTGATGGGGGTGTCCGAGCGCATCCTGGTGATGGAGTATGGCAAGCCGATTGCACTGGGTGTGCCGGAGGTCATTCGCAATGACGAACGCGTGATCAAGGCATACCTGGGAGAGTCCTGATGCAGCCGATGTTGGAAATCAAGAATATCAGCACGCATTACGGTGCGATTTGTGCAGTCAACGATGTGAGCCTGCATGTCAATGAGGGGGAGATCGTCTCGCTGATTGGCAGCAATGGCGCGGGCAAGACCACCTTGCTGATGAGCGTCTGCGGCAACCCCTGTGCCACCACGGGCTCGATCAAGTTCGAGGGCGAAGAGCTGGTGGGCCAGTCCTCGCACCTGATCATGCGCAAGGGCATTGCGATCTCACCCGAAGGCCGCCGTGTGTTCAAGGATCTGACCGTCATGGAGAACCTGCAGATGGGCGCGTTCTTCTTGAACAAGCAGGAGATTGCGCACGGCATTGACTATGTCTACGGGCTCTTTCCCCGCCTCAAGGAACGAGCCGAGCAGCGCGCCGGCACCATGTCGGGCGGCGAGCAGCAAATGCTGGCCATTGGCCGGGCGCTGATGAGCAAGCCGCGCCTGCTGCTGCTCGATGAACCTACGCTGGGGCTGGCGCCGCTGATCATTGCGCAGATCTTCGAGATCATCAAGGCCGTGCGTGAGCAGGGCGTGACCGTGTTCCTGGTCGAGCAAAACGCCAACCAGGCGCTGCAGATCGCCGACCGGGGCTATGTGCTGGAGACCGGCAAGGTCACCTTGGAGGACTCTGGCGTCAACCTGCTGCGCAACCAAGACATCCGCAAGGCCTACCTGGGCGGCTGATCCGCGCAGCGGCACGCTCCCGCTACCCAAAGCAAAACCGCTCCTGGCTGCATGGCCAGGAGCGGTTTTTTGATGGTCTGGGCGCTGCGTCAGCGCTGGTAGTAGGCCTGGATGATGCGGCAGGCCTCATGCACATCGTCGGTGATGTGGAAGAGCTTGACGTTCTCGGGCGAGATGGTGCCGTACTCGATCATCACATCGAAGTTCAGCATGCGCGACCAGAAATCCACGCCAAACAGCACAATCGGCACGCCCTTGGCCTTGTGGGTCTGCACCAGGGTCAGCACCTCGAACAGCTCATCCATCGTGCCAAAGCCGCCGGGAAACACCACCAGGGCGCGCGCGCGCATCATCAGGTGCATCTTGCGCAGCGCAAAGTAGTGGAACTTGAAGCACAGCGCCGGCGTGATGTAGCGGTTGCCCGACTGCTCATGGGGCAGGGTGATGTTCATGCCGACATTGGGCGCGTGCTCTTCGGAGGCGCCGCGGTTGGCCGCTTCCATGATGCCGGGGCCGCCGCCGGTACAGATGTAGAGGCGGTCTTCGAGCTTCTGGGTTTCGCTGAACTTGGCCACCAGGCGCGCAAAGCGGCGCGCGGCATCGTAGTAGCGGCTGGTGGTGACGGCGCGCTGCGCCACGGCAATCGCCTGGGCATCGCCCTGGGCCTGGGCGGCAGCCAGCAGTACCTCGGCCTCTTCGGGCGCGACAAAGCGGGCGCTGCCAAACACCACCACGGTGTTGTTGATGCCCTGGGCGGTCAGCTCCAGATCGGGCTTGAGCATCTCGAGCTGAAAGCGGATCGAGCGGGTCTCGCGGCGGCTCAGAAACTCGGGGTCGGCAAAGGCCAGGCGGTAAGAGTCGCGCTTGGCAGCCTGCTCTGGCGACATGTCGGCGCCGAACAGGTTCCAGTCATGCGCCATGACTTGTTCGTCGAGTTGGGTGTTGGCGTCCATGGTCTTCTCCAGCTTTCACAATGCCAGTGCCCGGCAGGCACCAGCGTTCACAAAAAACACAAGCAGCGCAAGCGGGGCCTGCGCTGCTACTGAATATAGAGCGATTTGGGCATGCGCTTGCGCCAATGCCTTAAAAAATACGCCTTGAGGATCCTCAGCGCCCGCCCCACAGCGCCTGGCCGGTCGCCAGGCCCAGGGCTGTCAAGGCCAGCGAGCCCAGCAGGTGCAGGCTGCATTGCAGCAGCGCCAGGCCGTAGCGCTGGGCCTGCAGCATCGATACCGTCTCGGCAGAGAAGCTGGAAAAGGTGGTGAGGGCGCCCAGAAAACCGGTGATCAGCACCAGGCGCCAGACCGGGTCAATGCCCGGTGCGTTTTGGAACAGGGCCACCAGCAGCCCGATGGCATAGCCGCCCACCAGGTTGGCTGCCAAGGTGCCCCAGGGCAGCAAGGCATAGGGCTGGTTGAGCCAGCGGCCCAGTTGCCAGCGTGCCAGCGCGCCCAGGCAGGCGCCAATCGATATGCCAAGTACATTCCACATGGCAGGCAGCTTAGCAGGGCGCAGCTGCACTGCGTGAAAATCGGTGCCAGGCCAGTGATGCTCACCAGCTCAGCGCGTTTGCACAATGTCCTGCCAGGCGGCATAGGCGGCGAGCACCGCAGCGCGTTGCACGGTATGCGCAAATACCAGCGCATCGCCCACCACCGTCTGGTCCGGGAACTCGGTGATCAGGCTCACGGGGGCCAGGCCATGGTTGTCGACCTGCATGGTGCAGGGCGTGCCGTGCCGCAGCTCAAATGGCTGGCGGCCGGAATGGCGTTGGTACAGCGCCAATTGGCGGCGGTTGTATTCTGGCAAACCTTCTACCTGCAGCAAGGCCTGCGCGACCCGCTCGGCGAGAGCCTCTGCCTGCGGCTGCCAGTCTTCCTGGTAGCGCAGAATCAGGAAAAAGCCCTTGGGAATGGTCCAGAGGTCAAAGCCCTGCGGTACATAGCCAGACAGGGGCCGCGTCCATTCATGGGCCGGGTAGCCATGCAGGCTCAGGTGCAACTGCGCGCCACTGGCGGCAATCGCATCACGCCGCAGCGCGCCTTCATACCAGGGGGCATGGTCGCGGTAGGCCAGGTCATCGCCCAGCGCGGTGTAGCGCGCTGCATGGTGCATCTGCTCGGGGGCATAGCGGCAGTACCACTGGTGCAGGTCGTAGCCGTCGGGGTTCTCGACGGGGATATAGGCAAAGTGGCTGTCCGCCTGCTGCGCCAGTGCCAGCGCACCGCGCAGCGCGCCTGTCACGCCCGATATCTCGTTGGCATGCTGGCCGCCACTCAGCACCACCGGGTGCTCGCTGCCCTTTTTGTAGGTGGCGGCAATGCGGCGGCCTTGCACGCTCTGGCCCTGGCAGGCGCTGCCATAGGCGGCAAACAGCGGCTGGACCAGCGCATCCATCTGGGCCAGGCTCGGCGCGCGCTGTAGCTGCGCTGCGGCTGCATCGGCCTGGGCCATGCTGTGGGGGCTGAGGGCAGCCGCTGGCAGGCCGTTATCCACCTCGGGCAAAGGCTCGCTCAGGGCCAGTGCGCGGATCTGCAAGCCCACCGTTGTCAGCTCCAGCGGATGGGACTGGGCGGCGATGCGGATATCGGGCACGATCTGGCCCGGTTGCAGGCGGCGGTCACCGGCTGCGCGGCCTGACAGCTTTTGGAAATGCTCCAGCAGCGAGAAATACAGGTCCTCGTGCATGGCTTCGGGCGTGCTCATGGTCTCGCCGGTGCCGGCAATCTGCTGCTCAAAACCAGGCAGCTGCATGGCAATGTGCAGGCGGCCAAAGAAGGGCTCGGTCTTGGGCCAGGCATGGTGCTCAATGGCCTGCATCGCTTGGGCATAGGCCGCTTCATAGTCGGTGAGTACAGCGGTATCGTGCACGATGCGCCCCTGGGCATCATGCGCCTGTTGCCAGCCGCAGGGGGTGATGCCGCTGCTGCCGTGCGCCGATTCGAAAGCCCGGTTGGGCGCGAACACCTGCAGGCTTTGTGTACGCCCATCCTGGTAGCGCAGCGCCAGTGTGTAGCTGCTGTTGGGCTGGCCAGCCTCCATCTGCAGATCGACACCGGGCGGCAGCATCGCGGCCAGCGGGTAGGCCTCCAGCATGAAGCGGTTGGCGGCAGCATCTGCATGCAGCGGGTAGTACAGCTGCAGGCTTTGCAGCCCGGTGGTGTCCAGATCTTCCAGCACCGCATGTACCAGCGGCTTGTAGGCGCTGCGGATGCGGGCGCTGAT
The DNA here is from genome assembly GCF_037479555.1 of Comamonas sp. MYb396. Taxonomy (NCBI): domain Bacteria; kingdom Pseudomonadati; phylum Pseudomonadota; class Betaproteobacteria; order Burkholderiales; family Comamonadaceae; genus Comamonas; species Comamonas sp. MYb396. Next base: position 234,542 of record NZ_JBBGYU010000004.1, read on the forward strand.
GCCCTGTTTGGCCAGTTGTTGCTCCGCCGCCCGGCGCGCATCAACGCCTTCAAAACACCAGAGCTGCCACGCCAGCTCGGGCTGCGGATGGGCCAGGCGTTCAGCCAGCCATTGGCTGAGCGTGCGGTTGAGGGTGTGGGAGAGCAAAAGCGTCATGGCGGGGCCTGGGGTGTGGATGCGGGTGGTCCACCAGCATAGAACAAGCGCGCTCTTCCTGCTGTCCCCTGGCGCTTATTCCCCAATGCGCCTCGCCCGCCGTGGTGGCTTAGCCGTCTATCGCCATCGCCGGCTCAGGCGTCGTTGCCTTCCGGGTTGGCCGAGACGATGCGGCTCAGGCTGGGCGGCACATCCTTGCCCATGCGCCGGTCGCGGAACAGTGCCGCACGCATCAAGAAGATATTGGTGATGGGGACAGCCACCGACAGCAGCACGGCGATCAGCAAGGTGTGAAAGCTGGGCTTGTGCGACTGCAGGCTGAAGTAGAAGACCGAGCTCCAGACAATCAGCCAGCAGCCGGCGCAGGCGATGATCGACGGGGTGTGCACGCGTTCGTAGTAGCTGGGCAGGCGAAACAGGCTGAGCGCGCCGATCAGGGTGATCAGGCAGCCAGCGAGCACCAGCACCGACACGAGAATCTGCACCCAGATGGGCAGGTCGATTTCCGTCATTCGATCACCTCCCCGCGCAGCAGGAACTTGGCCATGGCTGTGGAGCTGACAAAGCCAAACAGCGCGATGAGCAGGGCCGCTTCAAAGTAATTGACCGATGCATAGTGGATGCCCAGCACCAGCATGGCGAGCATGCCGATCAGGTACATGCAGTCCAGGGCCAGCACGCGGTCCTGGGCCTGCGGGCCCTTGAGCAGCCGGATCATCGCAAACAGCATCGCCAGCAGCAGGATGAACAGGGCTGCCGGCATGGTCCAGGCAAGAATATTGTTCATTCAAAAATCTCCATGAGGGGCCGTTCATAGAAGGCCTTGATGTGGTCGATGACGCCCTGCGGGTCATCTGCCTCCAGCACATGCAGCAGCAGGATGGAGCGGTCACGCGATATCTCGGCCCAGGCGGTGCCCGGGGTGATACAGACGATCATCGCCAGTACCGCCAGACCATTGGGGTCGCGCAGTTGCAGGGGCACATGCACAAAGCCGGCGGGCTTTTTGCGGCTGCCCGGCATCAGCAGCAGGCGCAGCACGGCGCCATTGGAGCGAATCGAATCGGCCGCCACGCGCAGGCCCAGGCGAATGATGGTCCAGGGCTTTTTGATGCTGACCGAGCGGGGGCGCAGGCCTTGGGTCAGCACCGGGATCAGCAAGCCGAACAGCACGCCCAGGATGATCTGCCCGGGGCTGATGCTGCGGTTGAGCAGCAGCCACACCAGGCACAGCAGTACGGACAGCAGGGGGGCAGGGAAAAGGCGCTTCATAGCTCGCTACCTCCTGCAGGGGTTGCATCTGGCGCCGCTGTAAAGCCTGATTCAGGCAGCACGGTCGGGATCTCGGGCGCAACCACGGGCTTGGCCGTGGGGGAGGGCTTGGGGCTGGTCTCCAGCACCGCGCGGATGTAGTTGCCGGGCGAGTGGAGGTTGTCGGCCGCGCGCTGGGTAAAGCGCATCACGCTGGCGCCATGGGTCACCATCAAAATGCAGCAGCCCAGCAAAATGGCCAGGGGCAGGCCTTCGATCACCTTGAGCTCGGGCGTGTTGCGGCTGATGCTGGACCAGAACTCGCGAATGCCGATGCGCACCAGGGCCGTCAAGGCCATCAGGCCCGTGGCGATCAGGATGGCCATGAACAGCCAGCCCAGCCAGCCGATCTGTGTGCCGGCCGACGAGCCCAGACCCAGCGGATTGAGCAGCGCCGAGAGCATCGCGAACTTGCCGATAAAGCCCGACAGCGGTGGCAGGCCGGAAATCACCAAGGTGCAGACCATGAACGACAGGCCCAGGAAGGCCATGGCCGCCGGAATGGCCCGGCCAATCAGCACTTCCTCGTCCTCGTCGAGGTTCAGGCCCTCGCGCGGCAACAGCTCTGCCGTCAAAAACGGCGCCTCCTCATCCTCAAAGCGGACACTGGCGCCGTCGGTCGTGCGCCAACGCTCGATCAGGTCGGTGACCAGGAACAGTGCGGCCACGGCCAAGGTGGAGCTGGGCATGTAGTACAGCAAGGCGCTGGTCATCAGGTTCTGGCCAAAGCCGGCAGCGGCGAGCAAGGTGCCGGCCGACAGAATGGCTGCATAGCCCGCCACATAGCCCAGGCGCTGCGTGCCCAGGATGGATACGGCCGCGTACAGCATCGTGGCCAGCCCGCCCAGGATCAGCCAGGCGCTGCCAAAATGGGCCGACGGCCCGGCCTCGCTGCTGAACATCAGGGTCCATAGCCGCACAATCGTGTAGATGCCCACCTTGGTCATCAGCGCAAAAATAGCGCCAACAGGGGCGGTGGCCGAGCCATAGGCGGGCACCAGCCAGAAGTTCAGCGGCCAGACCGCCGCCTTGATCAAGAAGGCGGTCGCCAGAATGCCCGCTGCGGTATGCAGCAAGCCCCGGTCCGCGCTGCTGACGCTGGGGATGATGCGCGCCAGATCGGCCATGTTCAAGGTGCCGGTGATGCCGTAGAGCATCGACACGCCAATCAGGAACAGCGACGAGGCCGCCAGGTTGATGGCGATGTAGTGCAGGCCATGCTGCACCCGTGATTTGCCCGAGCCGTGCAGCAGCAAACCGTAGGATGCCGCCAGCATGATCTCGAAGAAAACGAAGAGGTTGAACAGGTCACCGGTCAGGAAGGCACCGGCCAGGCCCATCATTTGGAACTGGAACAGCGGGTGAAAATGCACGCCCACCCGGTGCCAGCGCGCGCCGGAATAGACTACGGCGCAGAGCGCGACCACGCTGGTGGTGAGCAGCATCAGGGCCGAGAGCCGGTCGAGCACCAGCACAATGCCAAACGGCGCGGCCCAGTTGCCCGAGAGGTAGACGCTCATCGAGGTGGCCATGCCATCCTGGTTGCTCCATTTGACCAGGGCCATCGCAATGACCAGGCCGATCAGGCAGGAGCTGATGTTCATCAGCAGTTTGGTGCGTTGGTACTTCTCGCCCAGGGTCAGCATCAGCGCTGCGGTCAGCATGGGCAGCAAAATCGGTGCCAGCAACAGGTGCGGCATCAGGCGCTCAGTCAGCATCATCAGCGACATCAAGGCGCCTCCTGCACATCGTTGGACAGGGAGCCGTCCACGTGGTCAGTGCCCGTCATGCCGCGCGAGGCGAGCAGCACCACCAAGAAGAGCGCGGTCATCGCAAAGCCGATGACGATGGCCGTCAGCACCAGGGCCTGCGGCATGGGGTCGGCGTAATGCATCAAATCGGTGGGCACACCGGGCTGCAGTATCGGTTCGCGGTCGATCGCCAGGCCCACGCGGCCCATGCTGAAGATAAACAAATTGACCGCATACGACAGCAAGAGCAGACCCATGATGATCTGAAAAGTCCGTGGGCGCAGCAACAGCCAGACGCCGGAGCCGGTCAATACGCCAATGGCAATGGCCAGTACGATTTCCATTTGGTATTGTCCTTAGGGTTGAGAAGCGGAGTCGCTGCGCTCGCCTTGCTGGCGCTCGTGGAAGCGGAATCCCCGGACGGATTGGTGGGCAATGCTGGTGAGCATCAGCATGGTCGAGCCGACCACCAGCGAGAACACCCCAATATCAAAGAACAGCGCGCTGGCGACATGGATCTCGCCCACCACGGGCAAGGTCAGGTGTGCGGTGTGGCTGGTGAGGAAGGGGTAGCCAAAGTACCAGCTGCCCACACCCGTGCCCAGCGCGAACAGCAGGCCGGCGGCGATCCAGCGGCGCGGGTAGATCGGCAGATGCGATTCCACCCAGTGCGTGCCGGAGATGATGTACTGCAGCAGCAGGCCAATGGCCAGGGTCAGGCCGGCCACAAAGCCGCCACCGGGCTCGTTGTGGCCGCGCATGAACAGATACATCGCCACAATCGCGGCAAACGGCAGCAAGAGGCGCACCAGCACCGCCGGCACCATCAGGTAGCCCACAGCGGTATCGGTCGCGCTGCGCGGGTTGAGCAGGTCGGTCTGCAAGTCAGCCGGCAAAAAGCGCTGCTGCTCAGGCACATCCATGGCCTCGGGTGCGGGGCGGAAGCGGCGCAGCAGTGCATAGACGGTGAGCGCCACAATGCCAAGCACAACGATCTCACCAAAGGTATCAAAGCCCCGGAAGTCGACCAGCATGACGTTGACCACGTTGGTGCCGCCGCCCTCGGGCAGGGCACGCTCCAGGAAGAAGGTCGAGGTGCTCTCCGGGAAAGGCCGGCTCATCATCGCAAACGACAGCCAGGCCATGCCACCACCAGCGAGCAGCGCAATCGCCAGGTCACGCCAGCGGCGCAACGTGACCAGTGCACCATGCTGGGAGACTTTCTTGAGCTTCTTGTCGCGCTTGGGCAGCCAGCGCAGGCCCAGCAGCAGCAGCACCGTGGTGACCACCTCGACCACCAGCTGGGTCAAGGCCAGATCGGGTGCAGAGAACCACAGGAAGGTCATGCAGGTGGCGAGACCCGCGCCGCCCAGGGTGACCAGGGCCGCCAGACGGTGGTACTTGACCAGGAAGGCCGCTGCCAGCGAGCAGCTGATACCGATCAGCCACAAAATGCCAAAGGCGGGCGACAGCGGCTGCAGGCCCCGGTTGCCCAGTTGCAGGCCGTGGATCAGCAAGGGCAGGGTGGCGGTCAGCAAGGCGGCCAGCACCAGCCACAGCGCCTGCCACTGCCAGCGGCGCGTGCCCAGCCAGCGGCGCAGATGGCGCGCGCCGTTGGTGATGATCGCCATCACCGCCTGGAACACCCATTGGCCATTGACGCGGCCAACCAGCGGCGCATCATCGAGGTATTGCTTGGATCGCAACAGGCGCAGCAGCAAATACAGCAGGATGCCCGCCAGCATCGCGATGATGCTCATCACCAGCGGTGCATTGATGCCATGCCACAGCGCCAGGCTGAACTCCGGCAAATTGCCGCCCACCACCGGCGAGGCAGCTGCATCCAGGTAGCTGCCCACCGCCCAGGCCGGGAAGATGCCCACCAGCAGGCAGATCAGCACCAAGAGCTCGACCGGCACGCGCATCCAGTGCGGCGGCTCATGGGGCTCATGGGGCAGATCGGTGGCCGGAGGGCCAAAAAACACATCGACCGTGAAGCGCAGCGAATAGGCCACGCTGAAAATGCCGGCCAAGGTGGCGGCCACTGGCAAGGCGGTGGTCAGAAACGGCGTGGTGTTGATGTACACCGTTTCGGCAAAGAACATCTCTTTGGACAAAAAGCCGTTGAGCAGCGGCACGCCGGCCATGGCCGCACTGGCCACCATCGCCAAGGTGCCGGTGATCGGCATCATCTTTTGCAGGCCGGAGAGGCGGCGGATATCGCGGGTGCCGGATTCGTGGTCCACAATGCCGGCGGCCATGAACAGCGAGGCCTTGAAGGTCGCATGGTTCATGATGTGAAAGACCGCAGCGACGGCCGCCAGCGGGCTGTTGAGGCCCAGCAGCAAGGTGATCAGGCCCAGGTGCGATAAGGTGGAGTACGCCAACAGCGCCTTCATGTCGTGCTGGAACATGGCGATATAGCCACCCAGCAGCAAGGTGATGGCGCCGGCACCGCCAACGAGCCAGAACCATTCCTCGGTACCGCTGAGCGCAGGCCAGAGGCGGGCGAGCAAAAAGACCCCCGCCTTGACCATGGTGGCCGAGTGCAGGTAGGCCGAGACCGGGGTGGGGGCTGCCATCGCGCGCGGCAGCCAGAAATGGAAGGGGAACTGCGCGCTCTTGGTGAGCGCGCCGAGCAGGATCAGCACCAGGGTGACGCGGTAGAGCTCGTGGTTGCGGATCTGGTCGCCTGCGGCCAGCACATTGTCGAGCTCATAGCTGCCCACAATGTGGCCCAGCAGCAGCACACCGCCCAAGAGGCACAAGCCCCCGGTGCCGGTCACGGTGAGCGCCATGCGCGCGCCCATGCGGGCATCCTTGCGGTGGTGCCAGTAGCCGATCAGCAGGAAGGAGAACAGGCTGGTCAGCTCCCAGAAGAACACCAGCTGGATCAGGTTGCCCGAGAGCACCACGCCCATCATCGAGCCCATGAAGGCCAGGAAGAACGAGAAAAAGCGCGGCACCGGATCGGCTTGCGACATGTAGTAGCGCGCATACAGCACGACCAGACTGCCGATACCCAGCACCAGGATGGAGAACAGCCAGGCAAACCCGTCCATGCGGAAGTGCAGATCCAGGCCCAGCTGGCCCAGCCAGGCAACGTTGTGGTGCACGACGCCGTTGTTCTGCGTTTCCGGGAAAAGCATGGCGACCTGAACCACACAGAACACCGCTATGGCCCCAGCCAGCGTGGACTCGGTGTTACGCGCGTTGGCAGGCAACAGCGCTGCAATTGCGCTGCCGATGAAGGGGAGGAGGATCAGGTATGAAAGTGCCATTTCTTTGTAAATTCTACAAGCTGGCCCGATCCCAGCTGCTACTAAAACCCGAGCAAGTTCAGGATATTGGTCATGGCTTATCGATAGTCAATACCCCATGTTAGTGACTGCAAATGCGCGAGCAGAGGTGTTTTCTTGATGCCTGTTTTGGGTATGCGCCCATGCATGCTTTGCATGAATAGCCCGGCGCTTGCCCATAGCACAACACTGCAGGCTTGCTGCAGTGTCGGGTGGCTGGTTCAGGGGGAGGCGATGGCGGCGCCGCAGGCCAAAAACACCGGTTGGGCGTGGCGGAAGCGCATATTGCGCCGCTGCTGGCGCATGGCTGCAGAGCGGTGCGGGCGGGGCTGGGCTGCGTGGGGTCCGGTGCCGTGGCATATCAGGGCTCCTGCGCCCCAGGGCAGGGCGTTTGTGCATCCTAGCAGAAGCGACTGGGAAGTCCTATCGCTGTTTGGATAGGTTTAGAACAGGCGCTTACTGTTCTTCCACCCGGCGTGGCGGGTAGCTGTCCCAGGATTGGCAGCCGGGGCACTGCCAGAAGTGCTGGCGCGCCTCAAAGCCGCAGGCAGCGCAGCGGTAGCGGGTGAGAGGCTTGGCGGCATTGTCCAGTGCGCGCTGAATGGCCGGGTGGTGCTCTTCGTGGCTGAGCGATTCTTGCGCGAGCCAGCGGCCGGCTGCAACCAGCGAGGGCTCATGGCGCAGGTGCTCGATGTACCAGTCGCGCCCCACCGGGCCCTCGGCTTGTTCCACGCCGGCAAATTCGTCCAGCTGCACCAGGCTTTGCATCACATCCAGCGATGGCGCGCTTTGGTAGTTGGCCTCCAGCAGCGCACGCACCTGGGGCTTGCGCTCGTCGCTCTTGACCAGCTCCAGCATCAGCGGTGCGACCAGGGGTACCGATGAGGGCGACACCGAGGCCAGCTCCATCAACGATCCCAAGGCCAGCGCGGGATGGCCGCTCTTGTGCTGCAGATGGGCCAGCTCGATCCGGGGGCGCGGCGCGTGCGGCGCCTCGGACTGGGCTTGCTGCAGCAAGTCCTGCGCGGCGTCGAGCTGTCCTTGTGCCAACTGGCCCAGCGCCTGTTCGCACAGGTAATGGGCAATGCGTACGCTGTAGTCGCCCTGGTTGTGGCTGTGCATCAGGCGCGCGATCTGCACGGCTTGCGGCCAGTCATGGGCGCGCTCATAGATCGCCAGACGCGAGAGGCGTGCCTCGTTCTCGTAAGGGGTGTTCTCCAGCCGGGCCAGCGCATCTTCGGCGCGGTCCAGCAGGCCCGCTTTCATGAAATCCAGGGCCAGCGCATGCTGGGCGCGCTCGCGCTCGGGCTTGCTGATGTCGGCGCGCGAGAGCAGGTGCTCATGCACGCGCACCGCGCGGCTGTATTCGCCCCGGCGGCGGAACAGATTACCCAGCGCAAAGTGCAGCTCGGCGGTATCGGGGTCGTTCTGCACGGCCTCGATAAAGGCATCGATGGCCTTGTCCTGCTGCTCGTTCAAGAGAAAGTTCAGCCCCTTGAAGTAGGCCTTGGGGGCGCTGCGGTTCTCGCGGCGGATCTGGCGCAGATCAAAGCGCGAGGCCAGCCAGCCCAGCACAAACGCTGCGGGGAAACCCAGCAGGATCCAGGAGATGTCAAATTCCATGAGGTGGCAGCGGGGTGGTCTCGTCCGCAGGGGCGTTGGTGGAAGGGGTGGGCTCGCCCGCAGCGGTTTGCGCCGCCGCTGCACGCTGCGCGGCTTTGCGGTGCTTCCACCAGCGCGGCACCATGCCGATGATGCCGACAATCACGCCCGCGCTGAAGGCGAGCAGCACCACCAGAACCAGCGGCGCCTGCCATTGGGTGCCAAAAAACAGATGCACCACCACATCCCGCTGGTTATTGAGCGCAAATGCAAACAGGGTGAAGAAGATGACAGCTTTGAGCAGCCACAGCAGGTATTTCATGGCAGTGACAGGAATGGCTTGGGCGCCATTCTACGTGGATTCCCACGCCTGGCCTGGAAAAGCAAATGCCAGCGCGAGGCTGGCATTGGTCGAAAGAAGGTGACGAGCCTGACCGCTGTCAGTTTGCGATAACACCTTATGCAAATCAATGACTTGCAGCATACCCTCTAACCTCAACGTGCACAGTGCTGGGTCACGGTTAAGAAGCGTAGTCTAGCAGGTTGTAGGGGTGAGCCAGTGGAGGATTCCTGGAATGCAAATCTTGGAAAAACTCTCCGAGGGCTTCTCAATAAGACCTTGGGCTCAGATTCCCCCGTGTGCGGTCCTGAGGATGCCCCTCAAGACTTGAAGGGGGACGGGCTAGGGGTCTAAGCTATGTGTTCGAGATAAATGGTCCTAGCCATCTGAATTAACGAAACGTCTCTTGAGTCAAGCTTGAGGGTGCTGCCAGAAGCAGAAATCTCCTTCATGACTGAACTAAGACCGGACATCGCAAGTCTCCTCATCTCTGGCTGGTTGGCTTGCTCCATTGCAACTACAGCGAGCCCCATGCTAATCGCGACTAGAGCTAGCTTGTGGGGTATTGCATTTGATTCTGCGATGTATCGTTCCCAAGCTGTGTCGACCATTTTGTTTGCGGCGTATGAAGGAGATAAGCCGTCAGGAAGATTGCCCAGTTTCTGCTGAAGTTCAAAGAATTTTTGGATTGAAGCAGCCGCCCCTGCTTTGGACCAGTTCGCTTTAACTCCTGAGATGAAACCCATTTTTACTCCTATTCTTCAGGTGTTCATTTGTTTTTAAGTGTACTTTCTTTCGATCTAGTAGCTCTTTTGATCCGCATAGGCGACCACAATCGGTCGTTTACGGTCAGGGGTTCAGAGGGTGTCCAAAAGATAGGGTGACAATGTTCTGTACATGGTGTATATTACGGACATCCATTTAGTACACCCTGAGGAGCCCCTTTCGATGTCCACCAGCGCCAGCAGCACCCCTAGAGTCTTCGCTTACTGCCGTGTCTCTACCTCAGACCAGACTACCGCCAATCAGCTACAGGAGATCGCTGGAGCGGGCTTTGAGGTCTCCCCTAGGAGAGCTATCACTGAGACCGTTAGCGGCTCTGTAGCGGCCTCTGAGCGCCCTGGATGGGCCTCCCTGGTTGCCAAGCTGGAGGCTGGAGATGTAGTGGTGGTCACCAAGCTGGATCGCCTCGGGAGGAATGCTATGGATGTCCGTACTACTGTGGATGATCTTGCTGCTGAGGGGGTCAGGGTCTATTGCCTAGCCCTTGGTGGGATGGACCTCACGAGCCCAGCGGGTAGGATGACCATGGGGGTTATTGCCGCAGTAGCTGAGTTTGAGAGAGACCTGCTGATCGAGAGGACTCAGGCAGGGCTATCCAGAGCGAAGGCTGAGGGCAAGAGCCTGGGGAGGCCCAAGAGCTTGACTGATGAGGAGACTCAGGAGGTCCTCAGGAGGCTTGCTGCTGGTGAGGCTGTAGCTTCAATCGCTAGGGCCATGGGGACCAGTCGGCAGACCGTGATGCGGATCAGGCAGGGTAATCTAGAGGCGGTCTAAACTGCCCCACTGGAGGCCTCCAGGGGCTGCCTGTGAGGCTCTGGGGTCTAGCTGGTGGGGTTGCCTACATGCACGGCTATTGGTGCTCCTGAGGGCTTCCTGTGGGGCTGCCGATTAACCCACACCATTGGTAGGCGTGAGACCCTTCCAGAGGAGCCCAAAGGCACCGGAGTCCCTGTAGAGAATGACCATCATCAGATGAAGCTAGTCAGTCTTGAGGAGAGCCCGTAGTCCAGAGGATAAACCTACAGAGAGACCCAATGGAGTCCATAGGAGCCCTATAGAGAGATGACCATACAGAGATGACCATCACTAGAGGAGAGTCTAGACCCAATGGAGAGCCCTTAAGAGTACCTATAGGGGGCATTTAACCCACACCATAAGGGACTTGAGGCCAATTAGGGTCTCCATCTGTAAAGGCATCAGTACTCCTGAGGAGACTCCTTATCTAGTCTTCTTTGGTCTTGACCTTGTAGCCCTTCTGGCGGCCTCTGGAGGCCTTCTCCAGGCGTGGCGAGGTGTAGACCCTCGGGAGGCTAAAGGAGCTGTAGGAGAGGCTTAGGATGGCTTCTAGCCGGTCCTCTAGGTCAATACCTTGGTAGACCCTGGTTCCTATGCTGCCCTGCGTCTCGTGTCCTGTGATGGCATCCTGGACCTTCTCTGGTATCTTGGCCTTGGACATGCGAGTCCTCACCAGATGCCTGAAGGAGTGGAAGTCTGGATAGGCTTCAGTTAGGCCGCTATCCCTGCGGTATTGACCGAACCAATTGGAAATGTTGAGCCCTGGTCTCTCTGGTGGCAATGTGAGGATCGGCCAGAGGCTTGCATGACCTGCCTTGCGGATGGCTTCCGCATACTCCAGCAGGCCTAGCCGGATCAGTTCGGGGTGAATGGGGATGGACCTCCGAGAGGCATCTGTCTTTAGTCGTTTCCCGTCCTCATCCGTGATGCGCAGGACTGGGGTTCCGTCTTCATCTGTGATGTCTGTGGTCCGTAGCTGCGCCAGCTCTCCTATGCGGGCTCCGGTATAGAGACCTAGCAGGGGAATCCAATAGGCTGAATCGCTTCCACTTTTGGAGCCCTTGGGGGTGTCATAGGCTTGGAATAGGGGTTGACCAAATAGGGTCTGTAGCTCCTCATCCTTCCAGCTCCTTCGGGTGGGAGTTCTGGGGGTCTTGATGTCCAGGCCTTCCCAGGGTTGTTTGTCGATCAGTCCCAGTTCCCTGTAGGCATAGACCAGTAAAGACTTTATGGCCGTGAGTCTGTCCCGAGCGGTCTTCTTGCTGATTGCTCTATCTGGCTCCTGCAGCCATGCCCTGAAGGAATCCCCCTGTTCTCTGGTCATTCGTTGGACATACAGAGGCTTGCCTAGATGCTCCTCGCACCACTCTTCCGCCAGCTTGTAAGCCTGTTCTGTTGACTTGGTTCGGGTCTTGATCTTCAGCCAGCGGCCATAGACCTCCATGAGGGTGGTATTAGTGTGGCTTTTGGAGGCCGCTAGAGCCCCTGTGGAGTCCTTTGGTGCAAAGGTGAGGGGTAGGGGGTTATCCGTCTCAATAGGCTCTCCTGCGTCCCTCTGGGTGGCTTCCTGCCAGCCCATGCGGTAGGCTGATAGGTAGGCATAGAGCGCCTCCTTCAGGCCTCCGGTCTCCCTGGTAACGGTGAAGCCCATGGCCAGAGCATCAGCCTGAAGGAGTGGCAAGACAGATCGGAGATTCATCCGAGCTAGGTCCTCCCCAGCCTCCTGAAACTGCCTGCCGTTCAGTACCTCTAGGCCGATTGTCTCCCATAGCGAGAGACCATCCAGAGGGTCCCTCTCGGGCAGAGTAATGGAGCCATCCGGATTCGGCATGAAGGGGAGCCGGGATAGGGCTGCCTGGGATAGAGCATTGAAGATGGGGTCATTCCCCTGCCTTCGGCTCCGGTCTCCCTGGAGGACTCTACGGCGTGCACCATTGGCTAGGACCTGCGCCAGCTCCGGAGTGATGACCTCCAGAGTCTGGGGATTGAGGGCTTTGCGCTTGGCCTCGAACTCCTCTAGTAGCTCCGTGCGCCTGCGATTTGCCTTGAGGATTGCCTCTTGCCGGTTGGAGGTATGAAGGCTCTCCCGAATGCGGTCAGTGCCGTAGATGCTCATGAGGTCTTCGGGTACTGACGCACGGAACTGGTAAATGGAGGAGTCTTTCCGTAGATGGAGGCCCACCGCTCCTCTTGCCATGTCGTTTCCCTGTCTAGATTTAGATGGAAGTGACACAGCGAAAGGGCACAGTTGAGGAGGTCTAAGTCCTTGCTAGGACTCAAGTTCTTGATCTGAAAGAACTCTAAGGAATGAAGGTGACGAGCCTGACCCCGGCACTGGATCCACAGTTAGGGCTGCTTGGTTCCCCACCTGACCCGGTTGGCCGCTTCCCCATGCGAGGAGGCCCGTCAGCTGTCGATTGTACCTAAAGAATGGGACCCCCTTGGCCAAGCTGGCCAAAAAGTCCTTGTTCGCCTATGCGGCCAGGGCGCAGCGGCCAAAAGTATTGCAAGCTGCGCGCAGCCAGTGCCGCCCATGGCCGTGACTGACCGTAGAATGCGATGCTATGTCTTATCTTGTTCTCGCTCGCAAATACCGTCCGCGAAATTTCTCTGAAATGGTAGGCCAGGAGCATGTGGTGCAGGCGCTGTCCAATGCGCTGGTGCAGCAGCGCTTGCACCATGCCTATCTGTTCACGGGAACCCGGGGTGTGGGCAAGACGACGGTCTCGCGCATTCTGGCCAAGTCGCTCAACTGCACGGGCACTGACGGCCATGGCGGCATCACCGCTGCGCCCTGCGGCGTGTGCCCGGCCTGTACCGAGATCGACAGCGGACGTTTCCCCGATTACACCGAGCTCGATGCCGCCTCCAACCGCGGCGTCGATGAAGTGCAGGGCCTCCTGGAGCAAGCGGTGTACAAGCCGGTGCAGGGGCGCTTCAAGGTCTTCATGATCGACGAAGTGCACATGCTCACCAATACCGCCTTCAATGCGATGTTGAAGACGCTGGAAGAGCCGCCCGAGTACCTGAAGTTTGTGCTGGCGACGACCGACCCGCAAAAGGTGCCGGTCACGGTGCTGTCGCGCTGCCTGCAGTTCAACCTGCGCCCGATGGCGCCAGAGACCATCCAGGAACACCTGGGCCGCGTGCTGGTGCAAGAGCAGATTGCGGCCGAGCCGCAAGCCTTGCGGCTGCTGTCGCGCTCGGCCCGTGGTTCGATGCGCGATGCGCTGTCGCTGACCGACCAGGCGATTGCCTTTGGTGGCGGCCAGCTGCAGGAAGCCAGCGTGCGCCAGATGCTGGGCGCCGTCGATTCCAGCCATGTGTTTCGCCTGATCGATGCGCTGGCGCGCGGTGATGGCGCCGAGGTGGTCGATACCGTCAACCAGCTGCGCCACCAGGGTCTCTCGGCCGCATCCACCCTGGAAGACATGGCCGTGCAGCTGCAGCGCATGGCCGTGTTCCAGGCCGTGCCGGACAAGGCCCAGGCCGCCGGCGCGCAAGACGATGCCGAGCAGCAGGAGCTGCTGCGCCTGGCCCAGCAGATGCCTGCGGACGAGACCCAGCTGCTCTACAGCATTGCGCTGCATGGCCGGGGCGAGCTGGGTTTGGCACCGGATGAATATGCGGCCTTGACGATGGCGCTGCTGCGGCTGCTGGCCTTCAAGCCTGCGGGCTCGGCTGAAAAAAAAACTCTGAATAGTGGGGCTGTGGCCCCGGTGGCTGCTGCGCCCAAGCTAGCAGCTGCGCCGATTGCTGCGCCTGCCCTGGCTGTTGCTCCGCCCGTGGTGACGCCGGTTGCCGCGTCTCCAGCGCCGCAGGTCGCCCCTGCGGTGGATGCGCCCGTGGCGGTTGCGGCGCCTGTTGTTGCTGCTCCGCCATCGGCAGCCATTTCTGCGCCTGTTTCTGCACCGGTTTCAGCGCCCACACCTGTGTTCGCGCCTGTGCCCACACCGGCACCTGTGGCGGCTCCTGTGGCCCAGCCAGCAGCTCCGGCTTCGGAGCCTATCGCCGCCACGCCCACGGTGGAAGCCGTCAAGCTGCCGGTGCGCAGCGCAGAAGATTTGATTCCCGCACGCGCCGCTGCCACAGTGGCGCCTGCCGCGGCCGAACCGCCGACCCCCGCCCAGACCGAAAAAGAGCTGGTGGAAGAGGAGCAGCCGCAGTCCCATGACGATGATGCCCTGCCCGAGCCGGACAGCGATGCCGAGGACGAGACCGCAGCGCCGTACTTTGACGAGGTACCGATGGAGGCCTATGCGGATGACGAGCCAGCAGCGCTGGCCGATCTGCCGGATGCAGCGCCCGCCGCGCAGCTGCCCGCTGCAGCGGCCCCTGACCGTGCCAGCCTGATCGCCTTGCCGGTGCAAACGCCGCAAGCCAGTGAGCTGGACCGGCCAGCGGCCAACTTTGGCGAGAACCTGGGCCGTGTGCCGCCCGAATTCGAGGACACCGAAGAGGGCCGATTCTGGAACGACACGGTCACCGGCCTGGTGCAGGCCGAAGCCATCACGGCGGTGGCGCGCCAGTTGGCGCTGCGCTCCCAGCTCATCAAGCGCGAGGCCGATGCCTGGTGGCTGCGGGTGGACCTGGAGTCGCTCGCCCAGCCCGGCACGATCGAGCGCCTGCGCACCGCGTTGGTGGCCGCCGGTCTGGTGGGCAAGATCCAGGTGTCGGTGGGCGCCGTGAGCGACTGCCCGGCGCGGCGCAAGGCCCATGCCGTGCAGGCCCGCCAGCGCGCGGCCGAGGACACCGTGCGCCAGGATCCCTATGTCCAGTCTTTGATACAGCAATTTGGCGCGAAAATAGTGCCCGGTAGCATTCAGCCTCTATGATGCGGCGTTCGCTGGCAGATGGGCCTCCCCGCCTGCCGCAGGTTTTTATACAAAAGGATTTTCCATGTTCAACAAAGGACAACTCGCTGGTTTGATGAAGCAAGCCCAGGCCATGCAGGACAACCTCAAGAAGGCCCAGGACGACCTGGCCAACATCGAGGTCGAAGGCGAGTCCGGTGCCGGTCTCGTCAAGGTGCTGATGACCTGCAAGCACGACGTCAAGCGCGTGACCATTGACCCCAGCCTGCTGTCCGAAGACAAGGACATGCTCGAAGACCTGGTGGCTGCCGCCTTCAACGCTGCCGTGCGCAAGGCCGAAGAGACCAGCAACGAGAAGATGGGCAAGATCACCGCTGGCATGCCAGGCCTGCCCGGCGGCATGAAGTTCCCGTTCTAAGCTAGTCACTTTGTCGCAAGCTTTTATCGCTACCAAGCCCTTGGCTGCTCTGCACGGCCAAGGGCTTGTCTGTCTGGTGCAGCTGCTGATGGGCCCTGGCCATGTCTGATACCGGCACCCTGGAGGCGCTGGTGCAAGCGCTGCGCCGCCTGCCGGGCGTAGGGGTGAAGTCGGCATCGCGCATGGCGTTTCACCTGCTGCAAAACGACCGCGAGGGCGCCGAGCTGCTCTCGCGTGCCTTGCACGAGGCCAGCAGCCGGGTGCAGCACTGCGAGCGCTGCCACACCTTTACCGAAAACAGCATCTGCGACACCTGCCTGGACGAAGGGCGGGATGCCGCGCGCCTGTGCGTGGTGGAGACCCCGGCAGACCAGGCGGCGCTGGAGCGCACTGGTGCGTACAAGGGCTATTACTACGTGCTGATGGGGCGCCTGTCGCCGCTCGACGGCATTGGCCCGCGCGACATCGGTGTGCAGCAATTGCTGCAGCGCGCGAGCGACGGCGTGGTGCAGGAGGTGATCCTGGCCACCAATTTCACCGCCGAAGGGGAGGCCACCGCCCATGTGATCAGCGAGGCCTTGCAGCGCAAGGGCATTGGCTTTACGCGTCTGGCCCGTGGCGTGCCCATCGGCAGCGAGCTCGAATATGTGGACCTGGGCACCATTGCCCACGCATTGGCCGATCGCCGCTAAGGCCTTGGTGACTGGTGCGGTCAGCGCCTTTTCCCAGTAATTCAGGGGTTTGCGCCGCCTTTGGCGCTGGGCCTCCCGCAGACTGGGAAACGGGGTTTTCCTGCACCGCCGGCAGGGCTAAATCCCGCTGTGGCGCCCGGCGCGCTGCTTGCGACCGATTACAATTCAATGCTGATCTTTATGGTTATTTATGCATTTCATGCATGAATTGACCCCGGTGCAGTCTGTGTTTTCCTGGATTTGCCCGCTTTTCTGTCTCGCACGCCTGCTTCTCTGGCCGCACCGTTGCAAAGATCATTCTCCGTTCTCGTTATTGCATCTAGCCGTGTTGCTGCCGGCTGTGCCTCGTGTTTTTTAGGATTTTTGCGTGCAATCTACTGCTGTATCCAAGCGAAATATTCTGGCCGCTGTCATTGGCAATGCGCTCGAATGGTATGACTTTCTGGTCTTTGCCTTCATGACGCCCATTGTGGCCAAGCTGTTCTTCCCCTCCAACCCCAACGATCCGGGCGATGACCTCAACCGCATCCTGATGACCACGGCCGTGTTTGGCGTGGGCTTCTTCATGCGCCCAGTCGGCGGCATTCTGCTGGGCCTGTACGGCGACCGCAAGGGCCGCAAGGCGGCGATGGTGATGGTCACCGGCATCATGGCCGTGGCCATTGCGCTGATCACCTTTGCGCCCACCTACCAGGGCGTGGGCATCTGGGCGCCAATCTTCATCGTGCTGGCGCGCCTGCTGCAAGGTTTTGCCGCAGGGGGAGAGTTTGGCACCTCGACCGCCTTGCTGATCGAGCTGGCGCCCAAGGGCAAGCGGGGCTTCTATGGCTCTTGGCAGATGACGGGCCAGATGGCGGCGCTGCTGATCGGTGCAGCCGTGGGTACCTTGATCACCGACTTCTTTACCCAGGAGCAGCTGATGTCCTGGGCCTGGCGCATTCCATTCGCCGTGGGCCTGTTGATCGTGCCGGTGGCCATCTATATCCGCCGCCATGTGGAAGAGCCAGAAACCTTTGTGAAGATGCAAGCCGCGCAAAAGGCCGGCACGGTCAAGCAAGTCGGTGTGCTGGAGATGCTGCGCACCCATGCACGTGAAACCCTGGTCGGCATGGGCCTGGTGGTAACGGCCACGGTGTCGATCTACATCACCTTCACCTACCTGGTGACCTATTCGACTGTCACCTTGAAGCTGCCGCTGCACGATACTTTCATGGTGCAGATGGCCGGCGCTGCGCTGATGGTGGTGCTGATGCCCTTCATGGGTGCCTGGTCGGACCGTGTGGGCCGCCGCCCCTTGATGATTGGCTCGCTGCTGGGTTACCTGCTGGTGCTGTACCCGCTGTACGCCTGGCTGACCGATGGCCCGACCATTGCCAAGCTGATGACCGTGCAGGTGGTTGTGTGCCTCTTTGTGTCGGTGTTCTTTGGCGTCTTCAGCACGGTGATGGCTGAGCTCTTCCCCGCCAATGTGCGCTCTGTCGGCATGTCCATGGCCTACAACATCGCCGTGATGGTGTTTGGCGGCTTTGCCCAGTTCATCGTGACCTGGCTGATCAAGACCACGGGCTCGACCATGTCGCCTGCCTTCTATGTGATGTTTGGCGTGACCCTGGGTCTGATTGCGGCGTTCTTTATCCGTGAGCGCGCACACGACGACAACCTGGACGGCGAGATGGTCTGATCACCTGGCCCAGCACCCGCTGCGGTGTGGGCAACGGTGCCAAAAAAAAGCCCGGTGCTGCATCAGCATCGGGCTTTTTATCTGGGGGCTA
Source organism: Comamonas sp. MYb396 (assembly GCF_037479555.1). Taxonomy (NCBI): domain Bacteria; kingdom Pseudomonadati; phylum Pseudomonadota; class Betaproteobacteria; order Burkholderiales; family Comamonadaceae; genus Comamonas; species Comamonas sp. MYb396. The sequence goes on from NZ_JBBGYU010000004.1 coordinate 252,275, forward strand.
TGTAGCCTAGGCCAGCACGGGCAGCAAGGCCTGCCACTCCTGGGCCAGCAGGCACGCCGATGGGGCCAGCGCCCCGGGCAGCAGCTGGTTGGCGGTTTGCGCAACGCCCATGCCCAAAATATGGCCGAGCAGCAAGGCACCGGCCACCAGTTGCAGGTTGCCGGCGGGCACTTGCGGCCAGAGCGCCTGGGCCTTGGCTGCCAGCTCTGCGCTCAGGCGCGGGTAGAGCTTTTCGCAGTGCTGGATCTGGGGCAGCTGCGGAATCTTGGCCGCCACGGCCTGCAGCATGGTCTCCCAGGCCTTGAGGTGTTCGGCCGGGTAGGCCTGGACCAGCTCGGGCAAGGACAGGTAGGGCGCGCGCGCCTCCAGGTTTTGCGACTGCGCCATGCGCAGCAGATTGAATAGCAGGGCGGGGCGGTGCTGCAGCAGCTCGACCAGGGTGGCGGTATCGGCCTTGTTGTTCAGCGCCTGCGCCAGTGCGGCGACATCGGCGGTGCTGGGCAGCACGACCCGGGCGGGAATGGGCTCGGGGCGGCTGACCGCATAGCCTTGGAGCAGATGGGCCTTGTTCTCCTGCGCCAATTGCAGCTGCGCAGCGGACTCGATCTTGTCGGCGATCAAGGTGGCGCCAGATATGCGGCGTGCCCATTGCAGCATCAGTACCGCGCGCTCGGCAGACAGCACCGAGAAATCGATCTTCAGGTAGTTGACCAGGTCGTGCCAGGGCGCGTAGGCCGAATCGAGCACCGAATGGTTGAACGCAAGCGCAAAGCCCTTGGCGCGCAAGGCTTCCAGCGCAGGGCGGCGTGCCAGTGCCTCTGACGATGCGGCATGGCCCAGCGACGGGATCTCCAGCACCACCTGGCTTGCAGGCAGCAGATTCAGATGGCTGCCGCGCAGGCTCTCGAACGTGGTGTTCAGAAACAGCAGGCCATCGCCCAGCAAGGGGGCGGGCTCGATGTGCGAGAGCACGGCATGCGTCAGCGCCAGGTCCGATTCCAGCGTATGGGACGACGCGCTGCGTGAGCGGTTGAATATCTCGTGGCCGATGACGGCACCGTCGGCATCCTTGATCGGCTGCCAGGCAATGGGGGGTGCGGGTGACGTGAACACCATGGCAGCTGCCATGGAGGGGGGTGTTGAAGGAGGCGCGCTCGTGTGTTGCATGTACGGCTGAACCATTGCATGCATCAGTGGTGCCTCACCAGCAACTGGCGCAAGCAATGTCTGCATTTCGTTATCTCGGGATCGACGTGCATTGTCCTTCATATCAGGCATTTCACGCGTCTGTGGAGAGAGTGAACCTGCTGGTTTTGTAGCAAACTGCACACGCTTTTGGCGTATAAAAAGCGTCTGTTTGTTACAGTTGCCCCTGCAGCCAGTCCAACTCGCTCTGGCTGAACCCGGCTTCGCGGCGGGCAGACAGGTTGATCGGCGGGCGGGGGCGAGGTGCCTCGTAGTGGCTCACAAGCCAGCTGTAGTGCCGCTCCGGGTCCAGATCGCGCTGCGCGCAAAGAAACCGGTACCAGTGGTTGCCGATCGCCACGTGACCCACTTCTTCGCGCAGGATGATGTCCAGGATCGCGACTGCCTCCAGGGCGTCTGGCGCAGCCGTTTGTTGCAATTTTGACTGGATCTGGGGAGTTGCATCCAAACCACGGGCCTCCAGGGTGCGGGGCACCAAGGCCATGCGCGCAACGATGTCATCGGCGGTTTTCTCGCACATGGTCCACAGGCCCTGGTGCGCCGGGTAGTCGCCATAGTCATGGCCCCATTTGCGCAAATGGGCGCGCAGCAGCCGGAAATGCTTGGCTTCCTCGCCCGCCACCTGCAGCCAGTCCTGGTAGAAGGCCTCGGGCATGCCGCCATAGCGCCAGATCGCATCGAGCGCCAGGTTGATGGCGTTGAACTCGATATGGGCGATGGCGTGCAACAAGATGGCGCGGCCCTCGGCCGTGGCGGGCGAGCGCCGGCCCATGGCGGTGTGGACCTTGAGCTCAGGTCTGGCCGGGTGGCCGGGCAGGCTGGTGCCCTCGGGAACAGCCAACTGCGCCTGGGGTGCTATTGAAATAGTGGCTCTTTGCGCATACATGGCAAGGGTGAGCGCGGATTTTTCCTCGGCATCGGCCACACACAGGGCCTGCAAGGCACATTGACGTAATTCCATCCCTACAATTATGAGGCTGGCGCCCCCATGGCGGCGTGCAAGGCAGGCATGGCCCGCGCTGCTGCGAGCACCAAGGGGGTGCTTGACCCAGAACCATAACCCGATGGAGACATGATGGCGAAATATGAACTCGATGGTGTGCAGCCGCAGGTTGCCGCCTCGGCATGGATTGCAGACAGCGCGCAGGTGATCGGCCGCGTGGAGATGGCCGCAGACAGCAGTGTGTGGTTTGGTGCCATCCTGCGGGGGGACAATGACCCGATCCGCATTGGCGAGGGCAGCAATATCCAGGACGGCAGCGTGCTGCACACCGACAAGGGCAAGCCGCTGGACATCGGTAAGCACGTCACCATTGGCCATAACGTCATCTTGCATGGCTGCACGATTGGCGATGCGTCGCTGATCGGCATGGGCGCCATTGTGCTCAACGGTGCCAAAATCGGCCGCCATTGCCTGGTGGGTGCTGGCGCGGTGGTGACCGAGAACAAGGAGTTTCCTGAAGGCAGCTTGATTGTGGGCAGCCCCGCCAAGGTGGTGCGCCAGTTGAGCCAGGAGCAGATCGAGGGGCTGCGGCGCAGTGCAGAGGGCTATATGGCCAATGCGCGGCGTTTCAAATCGGGTCTGCGAAAATTGCCGGATTGAGGCGCTGTGCCCCGGGTGTGAAGCCCGGGCGCAGCAGGCCTGCATGTATTGAATTGGAAGAATTACAGTGTCTGAACTGCATAAATTTTTGTTTGATGGGCTGCCCGTGCGGGGAGCCATTGTTCGACTGACCGATGCCTGGCAAGAGATCTTGCAGCGCCGCGCAGTCAATACCAGTACCGGCCCGTACCCGCTACCGGTGCAGGAGATGCTCGGCGAGATGACCGCCGCTGGCGTGCTGATGCAGTCCAACATCAAATTCAACGGCGCGCTGGTGTTCCAGATCTCGGGCGATGGCCCGGTGAAGCTGGCCGTCACCGAGGTGCTGACCAACCTGAGCGTGCGCTCCACCGTCACGATGATTGGTGATCTGCCCGCCGATGCGACCTTGACCGATATGGTCAATGTGCATGGCAAGGGCCGCTGCGCGATCACCCTGGACCCCAAGGACAAGCAACCCGGCCAGCAGCCCTACCAGGGCGTGGTGCCGCTGGTCGATGTGGATGGCCAGCCGCTCGAGAGCATGGCCGCCATCTTGCAGCAGTACATGCGCCAGTCCGAGCAGCTCGACACCGTGCTAGTGCTGGCAGCCAACGACAAGGTGGCCGCTGGCCTCATCGTGCAGCGCATGCCGATCAAGGGCGAGGCCAATCTGGCAGCGGGTGCGCAGAATACCGAAGAGGTCGACCAGATCGGCCTCAACGAAGAGTACAACCGCATCGCCCACCTGGCGGCCAGCCTGACCCGCGATGAGCTGCTGAACCTCGACGTCGAGACCATCCTGCACCGCCTGTTCTGGGAAGAAAAGCTGCTGCGCTTTGTCCCTGAAGACGGCGAAGGCGGCCCGCACTTTGCCTGCACCTGCAGCCGCGAGCGCGTGGGCAATATGCTGCGCAGCCTGGGCCAGGAAGAGTCCGACAGCATTCTGGAAGAGCAGGGCATGATCGAGGTGGGCTGCGAATTCTGTGGCCAGCAGTACCGCTTTGATGCGGTCGATGTGGCGCATCTGTTTACCGAGCGCGGCAATGACCCGCCGGCCTCCAACCTGATGCAGTGATGCCGGGCGCCGCTGGCCGCGCGCTTAGCTGGCTGGCGGTGTGATCAGGCCCTGGAACAGGCGCAGCTCGCAATCGGGGTCGCTGCATTTTTCGCAGTTCCAGCGCGCACGCGCGCCTGGGTTGGCCTGGCGCAATGCCGTGCGCAAAGCCTGCAAGCCCGGCGCCTGCGGGAACCAGTTGCACAGTGCCGCAAGTGCTTCCTGCTCCCGCCGGTGCCCCTGGCTGAACAACAATTGAAACGCCTGTCCCTGGGCCACCAGGTGCAGGCGTGCTTGCATCAGCAGGGTCTGCGCCGGATCGGTTTGGCTGGCGCTGTCACGCATTGGTGGCGCCAGCAGCAGCACGGCGTCATGCCGCGCCAGGACAGCGGCTGGCATATCTGACGTTGGCGAGGCGGTGAGTTGCGCAAAGCTGCAGGCCTGCAGCACCCATGCCGGGGGCGATGCCGTATCGCCCTGTGCCAGATAATGCGCCAGTTGCTGCGCGAGTTGTGCTGCATCCTCACAAGCTGCCGAGGCCAGATAGACCGTCGGTGGCAAGTCCTGGGGGCAGGGCATCATGGCAGAGGAGGGCGTCGCAGGCATGGCGGCGATGATACGGCCAAAGCCAGGGGCGGGCGACAAAAAAGCGCCTCCGAAGAGGCGCTTGCTGGGGCTGGGCGCTGCGCTGCTTTATTTGCGCGTGTACTGCACAAACACTTCATTGGGCTTGACCATGCCCAGCTCATTGCGGGCCTTGCCTTCGACCATGTCCATGCCTTGCTTGAGGTCGTTGACCTCGGTCTCCAGGCGCACGTTCTCGCGTGTGGCCGCTTCGTTCTCTGTTTTCTGCGTGGCGATTTGCTGCTTCATGTCCTTGACGTAGGGAACGCTGCCGCGCCCACTCCAGAGCTGGGCATGGATGCTGACCAAAATGGCCAGCAGCACAAAGGGAACAATGCGAGAGATCATGGCAAACAGGGCTCGAAAGGGCTGGCGGGGCAGGGCCTGAGGCCATGCCCCGCAGCAGGCTTAGCGCAGATTGTAGAAGGCGGCGCGGCCAGGGTACACGGCCACTTCGCCCAGGTCTTCTTCAATGCGCAGCAGCTGGTTGTACTTGGCCATGCGGTCCGAGCGGCTCAGCGACCCGGTCTTGATCTGGCCCGCATTCAAGCCCACGGCGATATCGGCGATGGTGCTGTCTTCAGTCTCGCCCGAGCGGTGCGAGATCACGGCGGTGTAGCCGGCGCGCTTGGCCATCTCGATGGCGGCAAAGGTTTCGCTCAAGGTGCCGATCTGGTTGATCTTGATCAGGATAGAGTTGGCGATGCCCTTGTCGATGCCTTCCTTGAGGATCTTGGTGTTGGTCACGAACAGGTCGTCACCCACCAGCTGCACCTTCTTGCCCAGGCGCTCGGTCAGCACCTTCCAGCCATCCCAGTCGCCTTCGTGCATGCCGTCTTCGATGGAGATGATGGGGTACTTGTCGCACCATGCGGCCAGCATGTCGGTCCATTGCTCGGCCGTGAGGCTGATGCCGCCTTCGCCTTCGAGCACGTACTTGCCGTCCTTGTAGAACTCGGAGGCAGCGCAGTCCAGCGCCAGAGCGATCTGCTCGCCGGCGGTGTAGCCGGCCTGGTCGATGGCTTCGAGGATCAGCTGGATGGCGGCTTCATGGTTCTCGACCGATGGCGCAAAACCGCCTTCGTCACCCACGGCGGTCGGCATGCCACGGCTGTCGATGATCTTCTTCAGGGCGTGGAACACTTCAGCGCCCCAGCGCAGCGCTTCGCGGAAGCTCGGCGCGCCCACGGGCACGATCATGAACTCTTGCAGGTCCAGCGAGTTGTTGGCGTGGGCGCCGCCGTTGATGACGTTCATCATCGGCACGGGCAGCTGCACACCGCCCATGCCGCCAAAGTAGCGGTACAGCGGCAGACCGGCTTCTTCGGCAGCGGCGCGGGCCACGGCCATCGACACGGCCAGCATGGCATTGGCGCCCAGGCGGCTCTTGTTGTCGGTGTTGTCCAGGTCGATCAGGGTCTTGTCCAGGAAGGCCTGCTCGGCGGCATCCAGGCCCAGAATGGCTTCGGAGATTTCGGTATTGATGTGCTCGACGGCCTTGAGCACGCCCTTGCCCAGGTAGCGGCTCTTGTCGCCGTCGCGCAGCTCGATGGCTTCACGCGAACCGGTCGAGGCGCCCGAGGGGACGGCCGCGCGGCCCATCACACCCGATTCCAGCAGCACATCACATTCCACGGTGGGGTTGCCACGCGAATCCAGAATTTCGCGGCCAACGATATCAACAATTGCACTCACTTTAGAGCCTTTCAGAGATTGAGAAAAGGGTTGGTGCGCTGCAAACGGGTGGACTGCAACTGCACGGAATCAAGGGGTTTGGCAGGGCGATGCAGCGCTTAAACGCCTTCGACCAGCACCATGCGCATGATGGCAGCGCCGGCACGTGCCTCGCGCGCCTTGCTGTATTCGGGGGAGTCGTAAAAACGGCGGGCTTGCTCGCTGTCCTTGAACTTCAGGATCACGGTGCGGCCAGGGTTCCAGTCGCCCTCGATCACCTCGACCTTGCCGCCGCGCACACAGACCTCGGCGCCATAGGTTTGCATGGCGATGGTGCTGTACTTGCGGTACTCCTCGTACTGCTCGGGGTTGGTGACGGTGACCGATGCAATGATGTATGCGCTTGGCATTTAAGCTCCAAAATTGTTTTCCAGGAAACCGTTCTTCTTGGTGATGCTGTCCAGCGCCACCATGGTTTCGAGCAAGGCCTTCATGTGCTTGAGCGGCACGGCATTGGGGCCATCGCTCAGGGCGTTGCAGGGGTCGGGATGGGTTTCCATGAACACGCCAGCGACGCCCACGGCAATCGCTGCACGGGCCAGCACGGGCACCATCTCGCGCATGCCGCCACTCGACGTGCCATTGCCGCCGGGCAGCTGCACGCTGTGCGTGGCGTCAAACACCACGGGCGCATTGGTTTCGCGCATGATGGCGAGCGAGCGCATGTCGCTCACCAGGTTGTTGTAGCCAAAGCTGGCACCGCGCTCGCAGGCCATGAAGCTGTCTTCGGGCAGGCCCACTTCCTTGGCGGCAGCGCGGGCCTTGTCGATGACATTCTTCATGTCATGGGGCGCCAGAAACTGGCCCTTCTTGATATTGACCGGCTTGCCCGATTGGGCGACCGCACGGATGAAGTCGGTCTGGCGGCACAGGAAGGCCGGCGTCTGCAGCACATCGACGATGCTGGCCACGTAGGGCACTTCGGCTTCGGTGTGCACATCGGTGAGGATGGGCACATTCAGCTCTTTTTTCACCTTGGCCAGAATCTCCAGGCCCTTTTCCATGCCGGGGCCGCGAAAGCTCGTGCCCGAGCTGCGGTTGGCCTTGTCAAAGCTGCTCTTGAAGATAAAGGGGATGCCCAGGCTGGACGTCATTTCCTTGAGCTGTCCGGCCACATCCATCTGCAGCTGCTCGGACTCGACCACGCAGGGGCCGGCGATCAGGAAAAACGGTTTATCAAGCCCGATATCAAATCCGCACAATTGCATGGACGGTGTTCCTTAAGGATGGGGTGAGAGCAAAGACGCCATGAAAAACGCAGCGTTGGTGGATGCTTTGTTTGTCATGGCTTCTGTGTGTGCCGCAGCGTGGCCGCAATTTTACTTGGCTGCCTGCTTCTTGCGATCGACTGCCGCCTTGATGAAGGCATTGAACAGCGGATGGCCGGCCCAGGGGGTGGACTTGAACTCGGGGTGGAACTGCACACCGATGAACCAGGGGTGCACCGCCTTGGGCAGCTCGACAATCTCGGTCAGGTGCTCGCGCTGGGTCAGCGCCGAGATCACCAGGCCCGCCTTGCGCAGCTGGTCCAGGTACTGGGTGTTGGCCTCGTAGCGGTGGCGGTGGCGCTCGGTCACTACATCGCCATAGATGCTGTGGGCCAGCGAGTCCTTTTGCACATCGGACGATTGCGCGCCCAGGCGCATCGTGCCACCCAGGTCCGAGTTCTCGTCGCGGGTCTTGATGGTGCCGTCGGCATCCTTCCACTCGGTGATCAGCGCGATCACAGGGTGGGGGGTCTGGCGGTCGAACTCGGTGGAGTTGGCGTTGTCCAGGCCCGCCACATGGCGGGCGTATTCGATGGTCGCGACCTGCATGCCCAGGCAGATACCCAGGTAGGGCACCTTGCCTTCGCGGGCAAACTTGGCCGTCGAGATCTTGCCTTCGACACCGCGCGAGCCAAAGCCGCCGGGCACCAGGATGCCGTCATAGCTCTTGAGCAGCTCGGCCGCATCGCTGTCGTGGATGGTTTCCGAATCCACGTGCGTGATCTTGACGCGCACATGGTTTTGCATGCCAGCGTGCTTGAGCGCTTCGTTGACGGACTTGTAGGCGTCCGACAGCTCGACATACTTGCCCACCATCGCGATGGCCACTTCGCCCTTGGGGTGCTCGGTCTCGTAGACCAGGTCATCCCAGCGCTTGAGGTTGGCCGGTGGCGTGTTCAGGCGCAGCTTGTCGCAGATGAGGCCATCGAGGCCCTGCTCGTGCAGCATGCGGGGCACCTTGTAGATGGTGTCCACATCCCACATGCTGATGACGCCCCAGGACTGGACGTTGGTGAACAAGGAGATCTTGTCACGCTCTTCCTCAGGGACGGCATGCTGGGCGCGGCACAGCAGCGCATCGGGCTGGATACCGATTTCGCGCAGCTTTTGCACCGTGTGCTGGGTGGGCTTGGTCTTGAGCTCGCCGGCCGCTGCAATGTAGGGCAGGTAGGTCAGGTGCACAAAGGCCGAGTTGTTCGGGCCGAGCTTGAGCGACAGCTGGCGCACCGCTTCCAGGAAGGGCAGCGACTCGATATCGCCGACCGTGCCGCCGATTTCGCAGATGGCGACATCGACTGCGTGGTCGGTGCCGATGCCGGCGCCGCGCTTGACGTATTCCTGGATCTCGTTGGTGATGTGCGGGATGACCTGCACGGTCTTGCCCAGGTAATCACCACGGCGCTCTTTTTCAAGAACGCTTTGGTAGATACGGCCGGTCGTGAAGTTGTTGGTCTGGCGCATGCGCGTTTCGATGAAACGCTCATAGTGGCCCAGGTCCAGGTCGGTCTCGGCGCCATCGTCCGTCACAAACACTTCGCCGTGCTGGAAGGGGGACATGGTGCCCGGATCCACGTTGATGTAGGGATCCAGCTTGATCAGGGTGACTTTGAGTCCGCGCGATTCCAAAATCGCTGCAAGGGAGGCTGAGGCGATTCCCTTGCCCAGGGAAGACACCACACCGCCAGTAACGAAGACAAATTTGGTCATGTCTTTTAGGGAGGTGGGAAATTCTGATTATAAAGGCGTATGCCCGCCTGTGCGGACAGCTGCGGTAAATGGGCTTCAACGGCCACGGGTTTGCGGCGCAGCAACCGCCGCCAACATAGCCGCTCTGCCACTGCTCTCTTGTCTGCTGCAGTGCAGCGGCCGCGCTGTGCCTCTGCTACATTGGCGGGCATGAACCAGCTCCATGGAAAACATATTGTCCTCGGCATGTCGGGTGGCGTTGCCGCATTCAAGTCTGCCGAGCTGTGCCGCCGATTGACCAAGGCGGGCGCGACCGTGCAGGTGGTCATGACCGAGTCGGCCACCCAGTTCATGACGCCCGTCACCATGCAGGCGCTCTCCAACCGCCCAGTCTATACCTCACAGTGGGATGCGCGCGAGCACAACAACATGCCGCACATCAACCTGAGCCGCGAGGCCGATGCGATTGTCGTGGCGCCTTGCAGCGCCGACTTTATCGCCCGCCTGGTGCAAGGCCGCGCCGATGAGCTGGTGAGCCTGTTGTGCCTGGCGCGGCCCATTGATACCGTGCCCTTGATCCTGGCCCCCGCGATGAACCGCGAGATGTGGGCCCACCCTGCGACGCAACGCAACCTGCGCCAGGTGCAGGCCGATGGTGCCGTGGTGCTGGGCGTGGGCAATGGCGACCAAGCCTGCGGCGAGACTGGCGACGGCCGCATGCTGGAGGCCGCCGAGATTGAGGAAGAGCTGCAGTATTTTTTCAGTGCCAAGGCGCTGGCAGGCAAAAAACTGCTGATCACCGCCGGCCCCACGTTTGAAGCGATTGACCCAGTGCGGGGCATCACCAACCTCTCGAGCGGCAAGATGGGCTTTGCGATTGCGCGTGCGGCGCAGGCGGCTGGCGCCGAGGTCACGCTGGTAGCCGGCCCCGTGCATGTGCCCACGCCGCGTGGCGTGCGCCGCATTGATGTGCAATCGGCGCAAGACATGCTGCAGGCGGTGCTGGCCAGCGTTGAAGGCGCCGATGTGTTTGTCGCCACCGCTGCGGTGGCCGACTGGCGCCCAGCCCGCGCGGCGGATCAGAAGATCAAGAAAGACGGCAGTGGCGAGGTGCCGCAACTGGCCTTTGTCGAGAATCCGGACATTCTGGCCACGGTCGCGCAGCTGCCTCGCGCCAAAAGCGGTGCTCTGTACTGCGTGGGTTTTGCCGCTGAGAGCGAAAACCTGTTGGCTAATGCAGAGGCCAAGCGACTGCGCAAGCAGATTCCGCTCTTGGTCGGCAATATTGGCCCCGCCACCTTTGGCAAGGACGATAACGCCTTGCTGTTGGTGGATGCGCAAGGCCATAAGGAGCTGCCCCATGCCAGCAAGGCAGTCTTGGGCGAGCAGCTGGTCGCCGAGATTGCCAAGCGCATCGCGCGCTAGTCCGGCCACATGCTTCGCAGATTGCAGCCGCCAAGATGGGCGGCTGTTTGCTGTGCATCAGTTCAACAAGGCCAGGATCTCGGCGTGCAGTTGGCGTGGCAGGCGGATGCCTTGCTGCGCACTCAAAGCCCGCGCGGCATAGCGCCGCTCGGAGGGCAGGCGTGCCCCCTGGCCTTTGATCGCGGCAAACAGGGCCTCGGCACGCGCCTGGTGGCCGGGCCAGTCTTCGCCAGCAAAGCGTTCAGGGTCAAAAGCCAGCACCAGGTGGCCATGGCAGGGCATGCCGCCGGCACCGGCGTCCAGCGCCATCGATTCCTGGCTGCCCAGATCTCCAATCAGCATGCCGGCCATCAACTCGACCATGGTGGCCAGGGCCGAGCCCTTGTGGCCGCCAAAGGTGCGCATCGCGCCCTGGGCTACGGCGGCCGGGTCGGTCGATGGCTGGCCCTGCGCATCGATGCCCACGCCTTCGGGCAGCGGGGTGCCGGCGCGGCGGTGCAGGTCCAGATCGCCGCGCGCAATGGCGCTAGTGGCGAAGTCAAATACATAGGGGTAGGGGCCCGGCCGGGGCCAGCCAAAGGCAATCGGGTTGGTGCCAAACACCCCTTTGCTGCCGCCGGCCGGGGCGACCCAGGCATGGCTGGGTGTCATCACCAGCGCGGCCAGGCCTTGGTCGGTGAGCATCTCCACCTCCGGCCACAGCGCCGTGAAGTGGCAGCAGTGGTTGATCACCAAGGCGCCCATGCCCAGCTTGCGCGTGGCAGCCACCAAGGGCGGCAGGCCCACTTCCAGCGCCCAGGGCGAGAAGCCGCGCTGGGCATCGACCCGGGTAATCGCGCCTTGCGTGGGCTGCAGCAGAGGAGGGGCTTGCAGGTCCACCAGGCCGGTGCGGATGGTGTGGGCCGCGCTCAGGATGCGGTAGGCGCCATGGCTTTGGCAGGCATCGCGCTGGCCTGCGACCACGATGCGGGCGATGGCCTGGGCATGGTCTGCGCTCAAGCCCAGGTGCTGCAATACCTGCAGCGCCAAGAGGTGCAGGTCGCTCTCGCTGATCAGCAGGCAGTCTTCTTGTCCTTGATCCATTCTTTTGCCGCCTCAGGCCTTGCTGCGGGGAATGCGGCCCATCAGATAGAACTCGTCATTGGGCTGCATGCCGGCAAAGCTGGCCATGCGGTTGCTCAGGCCAAAGAAGGCGGTGATGGCCGCAATGTCCCAGATGTCTTCGTCATCAAAGCCATGGGTGTGCAGGGCGCTGAAGTCCGCCTCGTCAATCTCCTGCGAGCGGGTGCAGACCTTCATCGCAAAATCCAGCATCGCGCGCTGGCGAGCCGAGATATTCGCCTTGCGGTAGTTGACGGCCAACTGGTCGGCCAGCATCGGGGCCTTGTCGTAGATGCGCACCAGCGCGCCATGCGCGACCACGCAGTACAGGCACTCGTTGTGCGCGCTGGTGACGGTGACGATCATCTCGCGCTCGGCCTTGCTCAGGCTGCTTTCCTCGCGCTCCATCAGCGCATCGTGGTAGGCAAAGAAGGCGCGCCATTCCGCCGGGCGGCGCGCAAAGGCCAAAAACACATTGGGGATGAAGCCGGCCTTCTCCTGCACCTGGGCGATGCGGGCCTGGATGTCTTGGGGCAGGCTCTTGAGATCGGGCAGGGGGTAGCGCGCAGTTGCAGCCATGGTCTTGTCTCCACAGGGTTGTTCTGCGGACCATCATAGAGGCAAGCCCTGCGCTGGGCCTGCCTGTTGGTGACTACTGCAGGGGATGGTCAGTTTGCGCTAAAAGGGCGGCCGCGCAGCTTGGTGCCGGGCGCAATGCCCTTTTGCTTGAACCAGCCCTGGTTCATCTCCAGCACATAGCGCACCGGCTTGCTCGAGCAGTGCGAGTCTTCCGTCATCGGCTGCATATCGGCCAGGTTGACGATGGTGCCGTCGTCACTGACAAAGGCGGCGGTCAGCGGCAGGATGGTGTTCTTCATCCAGAAGCACTGGGTGCCGGGGCGGTCAAACACAAAGAGCATGCCTTCGTTGGCCGGCATCTCCTTGCGGAACATCAGGCCGATTTCCTTCTCGCGTGCCGTCTGCGCCACCTGCGCATGGATGCGGTGCATGCCGGCGGTCAGCTCGGTGCGGGCCAGCTGCATCTGGGGCTCCCCGGTGGGCGCCGCCTGCTGCGCCGCAGCCGGCAAGGCCGCAGCCAGTGCGCAGGCCAGGGCCGATGCGGCAAGGCAGCGCTGAGCGAGGCGGGAAGAACGGATGGCCAAGGGGGTGGGGAACATGGTGGTCAGGACTCTCACAAAGCAGGGTGCACGAGATGTGCCGTGGCGGCGCAGCGCGCCATAGCCGGTTTTATACACCATGCCAGCCTTGCTGCACGCCCGCTGTGCCATGCCCGGTGCCGGGTTCAGATGTCACAGTTTGTGCAGCCGGGCCCGGCCGGTATTTGTCGATAGAATCGTTGGCGGTAACACATGCGCCTGGTGCCTGGTGTGGGGCTGGGCGAAGAATCAGATTGGGAGATTTGTGACAATGCGTGCTCAACATATCCAGCAGCCCGAGGGCGGACAGGCCATCACGGCCAATGCAGACCACAGCCTGTGCGTGCCCGACCAGCCCATCATCCCCTTTATCGAAGGTGATGGCGTGGGCTGCGACATCACGCCGGTGATGCGCAAGGTGGTGGATGCAGCGGTGGCCCAGGCCTATGGCGAGGCCCGCCGCATTGCCTGGATGGAAGTGTTTGCCGGTGACAAGGCAGTTGGCCTGTATGGCGAGGGCCAAAGCCTGCCCCAGGAAACCATGGATGCCATCGGCCAGTACCTGGTTGCCATCAAGGGACCATTGAATACGCCGGTGGGCGGCGGCATCCGCTCGCTCAACGTCACCCTGCGCCAAACGCTGGACCTGTATGTCTGCCTGCGGCCGGTGCGCTACTTTGAAGGCGTGCCTTCGCCGGTGCGCGAGCCCCATAAGACGCATATGGTGATCTTCCGCGAGAACTCCGAAGACATCTATGCCGGTATCGAGTTTGCCGCAGGCTCGGACCTGGCCGTCAAGCTGATTGCCTTTTTGCAGCAAGAAATTGGTTCGCAGAAGATCCGCTTTCCGCAAAGCTCGGGCATCGGCATCAAGCCCGTCTCGCGCGAAGGCACCGAGCGCCTGGTGCGCCAGGCCATCCAGTACGCGATCGACCATGACAAGCCCAGCGTGACCTTGGTGCACAAGGGCAACATCATGAAGTTCACCGAAGGCGCGTTCCGTGACTGGGGCTATGCGCTGGCCAAGAAGGAATTCGGCGCCGAGGTCATCGACGGCGGCCCCTGGATGCGCCTCAAAAGCCCCAAGGATGGCTCCGAGATCATCATCAAGGATGTGATTGCCGATGCCTTCTTGCAGCAGGTGCTGCTGCGCCCGGCCGATTACTCGGTGATTGCCACCCTCAACTTGAACGGCGACTACATCTCGGATGCGGTGGCCGCGCAGGTGGGCGGCATCGGCATTGCGCCGGGTGCCAATCTGTCGGACCGGGTCGCGGTGTTCGAGGCCACGCATGGCACGGCGCCCAAGTATGCGGGCAAGGACTATGTCAACCCCGGCTCGCTGATCCTGTCGGCCGAGATGATGCTGCGCCATATCGGCTGGAGCGAAGCGGCGGACCTGATCATTGCCGCGATGGAGGCCACCATTGCCTCCAAGCGCGTGACCTATGACTTTGCGCGGCTGATGGATGGCGCCACGCAGGTCAGCACCTCGCGCTTTGGCGATGAGATGATCAGCAATATGCAAGCTGCCTGACCTTCCACCGGTGGGGCGCGCATCTGGCCGCGCCCCGCCTCTTACCTTGTTGCCCATGGCCATGGACACACCGCACATCATCGACACTGCGCGCCAGGTGCTGGAGATCGCCGCGACGATTGCGTTTGCGCTGTCCGGGGTGATCAAGGCGGCGCACAAGAAGCTCGATGTGGTCGGCGTCTGCGTGGTGGCCTTTGTGGCCGCGTTTGGCGGCGGCACCTTGCGCGATCTGCTGCTGGACCAGCGGCCTTTTTTCTGGGTGCGGCAGGAGACCTTTGTCTGGGTGATCCTGGGCATCAGCCTGCTGGCCATCATTTTTTTGCGGCAGCGCCATTTTGCGCTGACCGAGCGCGCCATGCTCTGGCCCGATATGCTGGGTCTGGGCCTGTTTGCCGCGGTGGGTGTGGACATGGCCGCCGAGCAAGGGCTGCCCGCGCTCATTTGCGTGATGATGGGCGTGATCACCGGGGTGTTTGGCGGGGTGTTGCGCGATGTGATGTGCGGCGAGATCCCGCAGGCTTTCCGTGACCACCAGCCCTATGCGGTCTGCGCTTTTGTCGGCGGCTGGGTGGATCTGCTGCTGCGCAGCTCGCCCGTGCCCGAGATGGCGCCGATGCTCGGCTGCGTGTTCGTCACCGCCGGCCTGCGCGCGATTGCGCTGTGGCGGCACTGGCGGCTGCCGAGCTGGCGGGTGGAATAGGCAAGGTTGTAGCAAGAGGAGTTGTGCAGGCATGGGAAAAAAATTTGCATGGTCACTGCTGGCGCTGCTGGCCTTGGTGGGCGCCGCTGCCATCTGGTACCTGGCGGGCAAGACCTATGAAATCCGCATCAGCCAGGCGCAGCTTGAGCAAAAGCTCGCCGAGCGCCTGCCGCTGACCCAGCGCTACCCGCTGGTCTCCGTCACCATGGCGCAGCCCCGGGTGCATTTGAATGAGGACAGCGAGCGGGTCGACTTCGGGCTGAACATGACCGTCACCACCAACACGAGCGGCAGCCAGCTGCTGGGCGCGCAGATCGATGTGTCTTCCTCCTTGCGCTATGACGCCGAGCGCGGCGCGATCTTTCTGGACCAGCCGCTGATGGACAAGCTGGTGGTGCAGGGCCTGGATGAGCGGCGCACGGCGATGGCGCAGGTGGCGCTGGAGGCCGCCATGGCCTCGTACCTGGCCCAGCAACCGATCTACACGCTCAATGCATCGGACACGCGCCAGCGCGTTGCGCGCATGGCGGTGCGCGATATCAAGGTTGACAAGGGCGTGCTCGTCATCATTCTGGGCCTGTGATGCCGCGCTTTTTCTATATTCTCAAAACACCATAAATTAACAAAAATATATTCGTTTGAGTTTTAAGTACAAAAGTCCACAATTTGCTACATCACTTCATACAAACGGGTAGCAGAACATGAAACTGGGTGGATTGAAATCTTTGGTGGTTGCCGCAGCGGTGGTGGCCAGTGGTTCGGTGCTGGCACAAAACCAGCTGCTCAATGTCTCGTATGATGTGGCCCGCGAGTTCTACAAGGACTACAACACGGCCTTTATCGCCCATTACAAGAAGACCAAGGGTGTCGACATCAAGGTCGACCAGTCCCATGGTGGCTCCAGCGCTCAGGCGCGTGCCGTGTCCGAAGGCCTGGCCGCCGATGTGGTGACCTTCAACACCACGACCGACGTGGAGTTCCTCGCCGAAAAGGGCGTGGTTGCGAAGGACTGGGCCAAGAAGTTTCCCAACGACGCATCGCCCACCACCTCGACCATGCTGTTTCTGGTGCGCAACGGCAACCCCAAGGGCATCAAGGACTGGGATGACCTGATCAAGCCTGGTGTGCAGGTGGTGGTCGTGAACCCCAAGCTGGGTGGCAATGGCCGCTACGCCTATCTGGCCGCCTGGGGCCAGGCCCGTGAAAAGGGTGGGTCGGACGCCGATGCGCAAGCCTACATCAGCAAGCTCTACAAGAACGTGCCGGTGCTGGCCAAGGGTGGGCGCGATGCGACGGCCGCCTTCCTGCAGCGCAATGTGGGCGATGTGCTGATCACCTTTGAATCCGAAGTGGTCTCCATTGACCGCGAATTTGGCAAGGGCAAGGTCGATCCGGTCTACCCATCGGTGAGCATCACCGCTGAAAACCCGGTTGCCGTGGTCGAGCGCACGGTCGAGAAAAAGGGCACGGCCGAGCTGGCCAAGGCCTACCTGGACTTCCTCTACTCCGATGAAGGCCAGGAAATCGCCGCCAACCATGCGATCCGCCCCCGCAGCGAAGCGGTGCTGAAAAAGCACGCCGATGTGTTCAAGCCGATCAAGCAGTTCACCGTGGGCAAGTACTTTGGCAGCCTGGGTGAAGCGCAGAAGACCCATTTCAGCGACGGCGGCTACTTCGACAAGCTGTTCACCGAACCCAAGAAGTGATGAGCCAGCAGCAGCGCCCGCCAGCCGGGCGCTGACTGCGTATTTCCTGTAGATTTTTGCCGATCGGAATCCATGTCAGCTGCCATCACTGCCCCGGCCAACGCCGTGCCCAGTGCCAAACGCCGGAGTGCCAAACGGGTACTGCCAGGCTTTGGGCTCACCCTGGGCTACACCATTTTCTACCTCAGCATCATTGTGCTGATCCCGCTGGCGACCTTGCTGTTCAAGACCTTTGAGCTGACCTGGGACCAGTTCTGGACCACGATCTCCGCCCCCATTGCCGTGGCCGCCTACAAGGTCACCTTCGGTGCCTCACTGATCGCCGCGCTGGTGAACCTGGTGTTTGGCATGCTGATCGCCTGGGTGCTGGTGCGTTACAAGTTTCCGGGCAAGAAGATCGTCGATGCGCTGGTCGATCTGCCTTTTGCGCTGCCCACGGCCGTCGCTGGCATCTCGCTGACCGCCTTGCTGGCCGACAACGGCTGGATTGGCCAGTACTTTGCGCCGCTGGGCATCCAGCTGGTGTTCAACCGCGTCGGTATCGTGTTTGCGCTGATCTTTATTGGCTTGCCGTTTGTGGTGCGCACGGTGCAGCCGGTGCTGGAAGATTTTGAAAAAGAGCTGGAAGAGGCTGCCGGCAGCCTGGGCGCCTCGCGCTGGCAAACCTTTTACAAGGTGATCCTGCCCGCGATCGGTCCCGCCTTGCTGACCGGCTTTGCGATGGCCTTTGCCCGCGCGGTGGGCGAGTATGGCTCGGTCATCTTCGTCTCCAACAACATCCCGATGGAGTCGCAGATCACGCCTTTCGTCATCATGGCCAAGCTGGAGCTGCATGACTATGCCGGTGCCACCGCCATTGCGATGGTGATGCTGGTGATCTCCTTCGTGCTGCTGCTTCTCATCAACGGCCTGCAAAGCTGGCAGCGCAAGCGTGCGGGGATTTAAACCATGCCAACCATGTATCTCGTATTGATTGCCATCGTGGTGGTGGTGCTGGGCACAGTGCTGGCGCGCTACCAGTATGTGGCCCGCCATGTGCCCGAAGTGCAAAGCACCGTGACCGAGCCGCGCTGGGTGCGCTGGACCCTGACCGGTATTGCACTGACCTTCATGCTGCTGTTTTTGCTGCTGCCGCTGGTGGCCGTGTTTGTCGAGGCGCTGCGCAAGGGTTGGGACACCTATGTAGCAGCGCTCACCGAGCCCGATGCCTGGTCGGCCATCAAGCTGACCTTGATCACCGCGCTGATTGCGGTGCCGCTGAACCTGGTATTTGGCGTGGCAGCCGCCTGGGCGATTGCCAAGTTCGAATTCAAGGGCAAGGCCTTGCTGACATCGCTGGTGGACCTGCCGTTCTCGGTGTCTCCTGTGGTGGCGGGCCTGACCTATGTGCTGCTGTTTGGCGCCAATGGCTGGTTTGGCAGCTGGCTGGAGGCCCATAACCTCAAGGTGATCTTTGCCGTGCCGGGTATTGTGCTGGCCACCGTGTTCGTGACCTTCCCCTTCATCGCCCGGGAGCTGATTCCGCTGATGCAGGCCCAAGGCAATGACGAGGAGCAGGCGGCCATTGTGCTGGGCGCATCGGGCTGGCAGACCTTCTGGCGTGTGACCCTGCCCAATATCAAATGGGGCCTGTTGTATGGCGTCATCCTGTGCAATGCGCGGGCCATGGGCGAGTTTGGCGCGGTCTCGGTGGTCTCGGGCAGCATTCGCGGCCAGACCAATACCATTCCGCTGCATGTCGAGATTTTGTATGCCGACTTTCAGTCTTCTGCAGCCTTTGCAGTGGCGTCGCTGCTGGCCTTGCTGGCGCTGGTGACCCTGGTGCTCAAATCGATCGCCGAGTGGCGTGCCGAGAAAGAGCACAAAGAGGCAGCCAGCCTGCCGCCCGAGCGGCCGCGCGATGACAGCGCAGCCACGGCATAAACACGGTATTTTCGAGGTCGGATATGAGCATTGAAATCCAAAACATTTCCAAGTCGTTTGGCAGCTTTAAAGCGCTCAATAACGTCAACCTGGACATCAAATCCGGTGAACTCATCGCGCTGCTGGGCCCCTCGGGCTGCGGCAAGACCACCTTGCTGCGCATCATTGCGGGCCTGGAGTCTGCCGACCAGGGCACCATCCAGTTCAGCGGTGAAGACACCACCGATGTGCATGTGCGCAACCGCAATGTGGGCTTTGTTTTTCAGCACTACGCGCTCTTTCGCCACATGACGGTGTTCGAGAACGTGGCCTTTGGCCTGCGCATCAAGCCGCGCAAGGAGCGCCCGAGCGAAGCCCAGATCCGCGAGAAGGTGATGAGCCTGCTCAAGCTGGTGCAGCTCGACTGGATCGCAGACCGCTACCCCTCGCAGCTGTCGGGCGGCCAGCGCCAGCGTATTGCGCTGGCCCGCGCGCTGGCGGTGGAGCCCAAGGTGCTGCTGCTCGACGAGCCCTTTGGCGCGCTCGATGCCAAGGTGCGCAAGGAGCTGCGCCGCTGGCTGCGCCGCCTGCACGATGAGCTGCATGTGACCAGCATCTTTGTGACCCATGACCAGGAAGAAGCGCTGGAAGTGGCCGACCGCGTGGTCGTGATCAACAAGGGCCAGATAGAGCAGGCCGGCACGCCGCAGGAAGTCTGGGACAGCCCGGCCAGCCCCTTTGTCTACGGCTTTCTGGGCGATGTCAACCTGTTCCATGGCCGCGCCACCGGCGGGCATACGGTGGTCGAGGGGGGCGTGCAGATCGATTCGCCAGAGTTCGCCTCGGCCAACAATGCCCAGGCGCTGGCTTATGTGCGGCCCCATGAGCTGGATGTGGAGCGCTATTCGCCCGGCCAGGAAAAAGACGCCGATGGCCGCCAGCGCGGCATCGTCGCCCAGCTCGACCGCGCGATTGTGGTCGGCCCCATCGCCCGTCTGGAACTTATTGCCATTGGCGGGCACCAAGCCCAGGGTGCCGAGGCTTCGAACAGCGACAAACTCATCGAGGCGCAGATTTCTGCGCAGCAGTTCAAAGCCATGGGCCTCAAGGAAGGCGAGACGCTGGTGGTGACACCACGCCAAGCCCGAGTTTTTCTCGATCAAGCAGCCAATATCTAGTGCCCTGACGCTCGCGCCTGCGCCTGAAGCTGTGAGACCCGGTTCTGCCCTTTGGGCGGGGCCGGTTTTCTGGTTTCAGGCCCCTGCAGGTCTGTACGCGTAAGATGGCGGGGTTGGCAGCATAAGGACATGACTTGAACTGGATCTGGAACGCACCGCGCCGCACCTTGGCGCTGATTTTTGTGGCCTGTGCGGCCATGATGGCCTTTGGCATGTATTTGCAGCACGTGGTGGGGCTGGAGCCCTGTCCGATGTGCATCGTGCAGCGCTACTGCCTGATTGCGGTTGGTGTGCTGGCGCTGCTGGGCAGCCTGCGGCCCTCGTCGGCCGGCTGGTGGAAGAGCTTTGGCGGCCTGGCGCTGCTGTTCTCGGTCTTTGGCGCCTTCACCGCAGCGCGCCAAAGCTGGCTGCAATGGAACCCGCCAGAGTTCGCCACCTGCGGGCGCGACTTCTACGGCATGATCGAAAACTACCCGATCAGCCGCTCGCTGCCGATGATTTTCCGTGGCTCGGGCGATTGCACGGCCATCGACTGGACCTTCCTGGGTCTGTCGATCGCCAACTGGTCCTTCCTCGCCTTTGCCGCATTCAGCATCGTGCTGCTGCTGGCCTTGTTCAAGGCCAAGCGCTGAGCTGCTGCGATCTGCCGACCAACGCCCCTTTCTAGGGGCGTTTTTTATGGCCGCTTTGGGTGGATGACGGCTTGGCTGCCCTTTATCGCCAATGCGACTGGTGTGCGTGATAGCCAGCTTGTGCAGAAAAACGGCCGCACTAATATGCTGATCTGACAGGCATCGAGACAGGCCTGATGGCCCGGCTCATTACAACGAACAAGCAACAAGGAGATCGCATGATCAGCTATGACGTCACCGGCTTTGGTGAACCCCTGGTGCGCAGCGAGCGCCCAACCCCCGTACCGACCGGAGACCAGGTGCTGGTGCGCATCGAGGCCGCAGGCGTGTGCCACTCGGACCTGCACATCTGGCATGGCGAATACGACCTGGGCAATGGCAAGAAGCTGTCGATGGCCGACCGCGGCATGAAGCTGCCCTTGACCCTGGGCCACGAAATTGCAGGCGAGGTGGTGGCGATGGGCCCGGACGCCAAGGGTGTCGAGGTTGGCAAGCGCTATGTGGTCTTCCCCTGGCATGGCTGCGGCGAATGCAAGGTCTGCAAGCGCGGTGATGAGAACCTGTGCCTGGCTGGCAAATCGATGGGCGTGTACCAAAATGGCGGCTACGCCGACCATGTGCTGGTCAACCATGCCTACTACCTGGTGGACATCGGCGACATGCCCGCCGAGCGCGCTGCGCCCTATGCCTGCTCGGGCCTGACCACCTACAGCGCGATCAAGAAGATCTCCCCCCAGGTGTTCAAGGACGAGAAGGTCGTGCTGTTTGGCGCTGGCGGCCTGGGCCTGATGGCCATCTTGCTGATGAAGGCTATGGGTGGCGCTGGCGTCGTGGTGGTCGAGCCCGATGCCAGCAAGCATGCGGCGGCATTGAATGCGGGCGCCGATGTCGTCATCGATCCCAAGTCGGCGGACTTTATCGCGCAGGTCAAGCAGGCTGCCGGTGGTGCCGTCTGGGCCATCATTGACTGCGTGGGCTCGAGCCAGACCGTGCAGCAGGGCATCGACATGCTGACCAAGGGCGGCCACCTGGTGCAGATTGGTCTGTTTGGCGGCCATGTGGATCTGCCCACCCCCACGCATGCGATCCGCGCCATTACCTACCAAGGCACCTATGTGGGCAACCTCGGTGATCTGCGCGAGCTGATCGCGCTGGTGCGCGACAAAAAACTGAGCCCGGTGCCAACGACCTGCATGCATTTCAGCAAGGCGTTCTCGGCGCTGGTGGCGCTGGAGCAAGGCAAGGCCGTGGGGCGCCTCATGCTGACCCCCAACGAGGAAGCGGTGGCCTGATTCTCCGGCCGCTGAACCCGATTGCCACGGGCCAGGCCTTGGCCATGCAAAAAGTCCGCGAATGCGGACTTTTTTCGTGGAGCAGCAGGCGCTTATTCTTGCGTCTCCAGGGTCGGCACAGAGCCGGACTTGACGACGA
Organism: Comamonas sp. MYb396; assembly: GCF_037479555.1. NCBI lineage: Bacteria > Pseudomonadati > Pseudomonadota > Betaproteobacteria > Burkholderiales > Comamonadaceae > Comamonas > Comamonas sp. MYb396. The sequence goes on from NZ_JBBGYU010000004.1 coordinate 274,201, forward strand.
TCTGGAAAGGGCCGACGCTGACCTGGTCACCCGCATACAAAACCTGGCGCTTGACGCGGCGGCCGTTGACAAAGATGCCATTGGTGCTGTCATGGTCCTCAACCATCAACAGGCCAATATAGTAACTAAAGGCCCCATGGTCGCGGCTGATGCTCGGGTCGCTCAGGAAAAGACCGCTGCTCGGACCTCGGCCGATGGCCGTGCAACCGCGTTCCAGCTGGATGGCGCGGGGAGGGGATTGCAGATCAGAGCGAACAAGGATTTCCGGCAGCATGGTGAGCTCCTAGAGGAACTGGCTATTAAAAGGTCTGGGCGGATTATGCATCTATTATTCGCTCACAATTGATACACATTGCCAATCATTGTCATAGCTGTGCCAAATGCGCAAAAACTATGAAAAAAACCAAACAAAAACAAATAATCTAAAAGATGGGTGGGCGATTGTAGGGGTTAGTACCCGTCCTCGGTGCCGGCTTTGTGGCAATCCCTACTGTTTTGCTCGGCGGCCTGGGTCTTGGTTTGGCCCCGGTCCTCGGTAGCCCAGCAGCGAGCACGCATCTGCTGCCTCAATAGGCGGGTGGACAAGCTTGATACTTACGCTGTGCACCATCCGCCTTTATCACCACTGCCCAGCAGCCCGCATATGCAAGGGATACGCTGTCCGATAACAAGCGGCTGTAAGCCTTTCCCCACTGCCTGACAAGTGGTGCACCTAACTTTTTCCATTGGGTCGCGCGCTATCGTTGAGCCGTCCCAACGTTGCTTTGCAACACCACTGAAGGAAAAAGCATGAACAAGAACCAAGTTGCAGGTGCCGTCAAAGATGCGGCCGGCAAGGTCCAGCAAAAGGTCGGCGAGGTGGTCAACAGCCCCGAGCAGCAGGCCAAGGGCATTGCCAAGCAGGTGGCAGGCAAGACCCAGAAGGCAGCGGGCCATGTGCAAGAGGCGGTCAAGGACGCCGCCAAGCAATAAGGAGCTGACGATGAAATCCAAGTCTATTTTGATGCTGGGCGCATTTGCGGTCACGGTGGCTGCGGGCTCCGCCTTTGCGCAGACGCAAGTGCCCGTCGCCGGTGGCGTTAGGCTGGGTGTGGAGCAGACCGAGATCCAGGCCGTTGCCACGGGTTGGAGCCTCAAGAAGTCGGTTCTCGGCAAGAGCGTCTACAACGAAGAGGGCAAGTCCGTGGGCAAGATCGACGACGTGATCGTTGCGCCCGACAAGGCCGTCTCTTATGCCATCATCGGTGCTGGTGGCTTCCTGGGCGTTGGCAAGCATGATGTGGCGATCCCTGTGGGCCAGTTCCGCGTGCAAAATGACAAGATCACATTGCCGGGTGCGACCAAGGATGCGCTCAAGGCATTGCCTAAGTTTGAGTACGCCAAGAAATAATTGCTGCGTCGATGATCAGACATGAAAAGCCCCGAAAGGGGCTTTTTTGCATTGCATGACTCTTGCCATCTGACAGCTGCCATTGCCTGACCCATCGCTGTAGCCTTATCAGCGTTTGGGGATGCGATTTTTGGGATTGCGACTGCAGCCTGCCATAGGAGAATATGGCCTGCCCGACTGGGATCGAACCAGTGACCCACAGCTTAGAAGGCTGTTGCTCTATCCAACTGAGCTACGGGCAGATGCTTGATTGATGGAGGTGCCTGCCTTGATGGGCTTTACCTCAACCGAAGATTTGCGGAGCGGTCCGCACTGGTCATCTTTGCTTATATGACTGGGCGTCATTATGCACTGAATCAACCTCTCCAGACTCGCCACAGAGGCGGTCAAGCCAAAAGAGGGAGAGGGCTTGGATTACTAGGCTTGTTGCAGCCAGCGGCCAGCGGCCAGCTGGAAAAAGCAATGCCCGCAGTTCCAAAATACTGCGGGCATTTTCTACGCTGGAGGCAGCCATGCACCGGTCAATGCATAGCGCCCAGGGTCGAGTAGCGCTTATTCGGTCTCTTCGTAAACCAGCGAGGGGTTGTTCATCGAGCGGGCCACATCGTTGAGGCTGGAGATGATGTGGTTGGCGAAAAAGCTGCTTTGCGTGTCGGGCTCCAGCGCCGCAATCGCCACATTGGCCAGCGACTGGTTCAGCGGCACGTAGTAGCTGCCTTCGGGCACATCGATGGCGACGCGCTCCAGGCCGACCTTGACGCGCTCCACGCTTTGCTGCCCTGGACCTAATACATCGCTCTTGGCGCTGCTGCTGCGTTCTTGCTCCTGGTAGGTGTCGGCCAGCAGATTGCCGGGCTCGGCCACGCGCAGCACTTGCAGGCCCAGCGCGCGCAGTTTGTCGACAGCGTCGGTGGCATGGCCCGCCAGCCAGTAACCGCAAGGGCGTGCGCGCTTGGGGCCGGGGTTGAGCTTGACGGAGGAGTGCCAGTCCACTTCCTGCTGCATCTCCTCACCCGTTTGCGGGTCGAGGAAGACCACGCGGCGCTTTTCCGTGGTTTGTTGCGCCTCCAGCGTGAACTCGCCCCGGCAGGCCTGGGAGGCGATGTCGCGGTTTGCGTAGTTGCGTACCTGTTCGAGCTCCTTGGTGCGCTGGGCGGTGGTCTGCAGTGCAGAGGCGAGCGCCACATACTGGCTGTGTACGCGCCGCTGGATATGCGCGCGGCCAATGCCGACACCCCGGGTCTCGACCAGCATCGTCGCGGCGTTCTTGAGCGCGTTCACATTGCGGCCCGTATCGGGGCGCACACCGCCCATGGACAGTGACAGGTCTTGCGGGTCGCGGGTGGTGGTGTAGTACCAGTTGGTGCTCTGTCCTTGCTCGGTCAGCGCCTTTTGCATGGGCAGCAAATACCATTCCGTCGACGCCTTGGCGATGAACTCATGCACATTGGCGGTGGTCGGCGTTTGCAGCAGCGCGTCATAGCGCTGCACGCCCTTGAACTTCTCCAGATAGCGGCCAGCCACGGTGAACTCATGGGCATCAAATACCGCAATGGGGCGGTAGATGCGGCTGAGCTTGGCCAGCGCCTGGGCCTCGGGCGTCTGCAGCAGCAGATGGTCGCGGTTCATGTCCAGGCCATTGGCGGTGCTGCGCCGGCCAGCGGCTGCGCCATCGGGGTTGGCGCGGGGCACCAGCAGCACGTTGATCTTGTCGAGCACTGAGGCCAGCGGGCCTTGCTTGAGGTCCTGGGCCAGGGCCAGCAGCGCTTCGCTGCCGGCAGGCTCATCACCGTGCTGCTGGCCAACCAGCAGCACGGTAGGGCGCTGGCTTTGGTCCAGGTCATGCAAGCTGGTGCTGGCAGCGCGGGTCAGCAGCAGCGCCAAAATGGGCTGGCCATCCTGCGAGGTGCCGGCGGTGACCAGCTCGGCCTTGGTGCCGGACTGGCCTGGCGTGGCCAGTTGGCGCAGCCACTGGCCCAGCTCGGCATTGCTGGTGTAGGTGGTGCGGCCTGCGCTCAGTCCTGGCGTGGCGTAGCTGCGCTCGGGATCGGGAAATCGGGCAGCGACTTCGTCGCTCTCCTTCCATCCGCCCAGAGGGCTGCCTTGCAGCGGAACCGTCTCGACTGGGGTGGAGACCACGCCGGCGCTGCCGATGCCCGGGATCTGCACGGGGCTGGGGCCGCTGGCCGGTTTGGTGGTCACCGTACCTGGCGCTGGCTGGCCGCCCGTGATGGGCGTGCTGTTCCAGGCTGGCAGCGGCGTGCTCGAGCAGGCCGACAGCGCGAGCGCTGCGGCGATGACAGTCAGGCTGGTCCAGCCTGGCATCGCGCGCTGGGTGGATGGGGATACTGCGTCGGGTTTCATCATCGTTGTTGTGCGTGACGAATCACGCCCCTCCTGAAAAATACGTTGCCATTATGCAAAGCCGCGTGGGGCTTTCACGTAGGATGGGTGCGAAACAATAAGTTTCCGTGCGTATCTTGAAACACACTGTGTCGGCGGCGCTATCAGCCGCTGCGGTGCCGCCTGGCGGGCGAGTTCCTCGGAGGCCCCCAAGGGTTCAGTTCCGCGTTGCAGCGAGCTAGGCGCCGTCGTTCGACCGCTCGAATGTACCAGCGGAATCCAGGTCGGGCGATAAATCCCCGGCACTTGCGCCGGGTGTCGTTGCCCGCATGCGCAGCAGCGCGCGCACAAAACCGTGGTCCGAGCGGCTGCGGTCGCGCCCTTCATGCAGGTGGTCGTTGAAGTAATCCACGCGGCGCACATCGCCCACGGCATGGCGGCTGCGTGGGTCGAATTCCTCGCTGACCAGAATCTGGTCGAGCACTGCGGGCGCCCCTTGGTGGATGTGGGAATAGGCCACATCTTTTTTCAGCGCGGCATCACCCAGCAGATCAAAGGCAGTGAACAGCGCACGATCGCGGGCCTTGCGGTCATAGGCCACTTCGGAGCTGGCAGAGATCATCTGCGTGGTGACGCTGTCGGGTGTGTCATTGAAGTCGCCCAGCACCACCAAGGGCATGCGCGTGTGGCGCAGCAGGTCGATCACCAGGCAGCGCAGCGCTGTGGCCTCCACGCCGCGCATCACCAGTGAGCGCAGGGAGGCCAGCGCGGCGATCTTGGGGTTGTCGCGGTCTTCGAGCGGATGGCCGTTGGCATCGAGCAGGAACTTGGGGCGCTTGGATTTGAGGTGGCAGGTCAGCACCGTGAGGATCTGGCCGCGCTTCATCTGCAAGGTGGCCACGAGCGGCGGGCGCTCAAAGCGGGTATGAACGCCCAAGCCCGGAATGGGCTGGCCCAGCCCGGCGGGAAAATCGGTGAACGAGCGCGTGGCCAGTACCTTCAGCCGCGTAGCCAGCCCCACGCGCGGGGTGCCGCTGGCGCCAGACCGGCCCTCGCTGTTTTCTGCACCGGGCACGGCCGCATAGTGGTAGTGCAGGCCGCTGGCGGCCAGCGCCTCGCTGAAGGCCGCTTCATCCCACACCTCCTGCACGGCCAAAATATCGGCGTTCAGCGTCTGAAAGCGGCCGCCCAACCACTGCACTTTGCGCTCGTACTGCGCTCTTGTGTAGGGCGCCTGGTTGGCGTAGAACTCCCGCTCGGGCAGCGCCAGATTGAGCACATTGCAGGTGGCGACCGTCAAGGTATCGGGGGCCAGGGCGGGTGCTGCAGGGTTGGCAGCAGAAGAGGGCATAGAAAAAGGCCGCATGAAACTCGCTTTCGAATGCGGCCTAACCCTAGCGGAATTGGGCGTCCAAATCAACTGCCATCAGCGATGGCGACAGAAATGCGACGACCCAGAACGCTGTTGACGCGATTTATCGCGAGAAGGAGTGGTTGCGGCCACCTCGGCCGCCACCACCGCCGCCGCCATTGCGGTTGCCACCGCCAAAGCCGCCGCGACGGCCGCGCTCGGCCATGCTGTCCACGCTGGTGCGCATCGGATCGGGCTGGGCCGCGCCGCTGCGGCGGTGGTCACGGCCGTCGACCGTGCCGCCAAACTGCGTGCCCAGGTGGGCATCAGCGCGTGGCTGGCGTTCGTTGTCCTGGCGCGGGCCGCGACCTGCACCGGCGCCTGCTGGGCGTGGGCCTTGCGATTGGCGCTGTGGGCCGCGTGCCTCAGCCGATGGGTGGCGTGGGCCTTGGCGGCCGTCGCGGCGTGGTGGGCGCTGCTCGCGGCGTGCCTGGTCCATGCCTTCGCCGCCAAACTCTGCACCGCCCTCGGCGCGCTCAGCGCGTGGGCCGGGGCTGCGCTTGGCATTGCCGCCGCGCTGGCCACCGCCCGCGTTGCCGCCGGGGCCACGTGCTACCTTGTTGGTGCGCACGCGTTCCATCATTTCCTGGCGCGCAGCCTTGGCTGCGGCCTGCATCACATCACGGCCAGGGGCCTTGCCTGCGCCGCCCCAGATGGTCTGGCGGCCCATGGCGATGGGCTCGGCCTTTTCGCCTTCTTCGGGACCAAAGCCTTCGAGCACCTGCACGGGAATGTCCTGCTTGGTGAAGCGCTCGATGTCCATCATGAAGCCTTCTTCATCCATGCACACCAGGCTCACGGCATTGCCTTCGCGGCCGGCGCGGCCGGTGCGGCCAATGCGGTGCACATAGTCTTCCGAGACATTGGGGATCTCGTAGTTAACCACGTTGGGCAGCTCGTCGATGTCGATACCGCGCGCGGCAATATCGGTGGCCACCAGCGCGCGCAGGTCGCCGGACTTGAAGCCTTCGAGGGCCTGGGTGCGGGCGCTTTGGCTCTTGTTGCCGTGCAAGGCCATGGCAGAGACGCCATTCTTGCTGAGGTATTCGGCCACATTGTTGGCGCCGAACTTGGTGCGGGTGAAGACCAGCACCTGGCTCCAGTTGTTCTCCTGCACGATGTGCAGCAGCACCTGCTTTTTCTTGCCGCGGCCCACGGGGTGGATCACCTGCTTGATGCGCTGCACCGTGGTGTTGCGCGGCGTCACCTGGATGGACTGGGGGTTCTTCAAGAGGCCATTGGCCAGTTCGCGGATTTCATCGCTGAAGGTGGCCGAGAACAGCAGGCTTTGTTTGTCCTTGGGCACCAGGGCCAGCACCTTCTTGACATCGTGGATGAAGCCCATGTCGAGCATGCGGTCGGCTTCGTCGAGCACCAGGATCTCGACCGTGGACAGGTCCAGAAAGCCTTGCTGCTGCAGGTCGAGCAGGCGGCCAGGAGTGGCCACCAGCACATCGACGCCCTTTTTGATGCGGTCGATCTGCGGGTTCATGCCCACGCCACCAAAGATGACGGTGGACTTGATGTCCAGGTGCGTCGCGTAGAGGCGCACGTTTTCTTCAACCTGGGCCGCCAGCTCGCGGGTGGGGGCCAGAATCAGTGCGCGGATGGCCTTGTTGCCCCATTTGTTGCGGCTGCCCTCGGATTGGGTCAGGCGCTGGAGCATGGGCAGCGTGAAAGCGGCCGTCTTGCCAGTGCCCGTCTGTGCGCCGGCCAGCAAATCGCAGCCTTGTAGCACGAGCGGGATAGCCTGGGCTTGGATAGGGGTAGGCGTGTCGTAGCCTTGTTCGCGCACAGCCTGCACAATGGCAGGTGCCAGATTCAGTTCTTCAAAGTTCATTGGATCAGATGCGTCCAACCTGGACGCTGGGTATCGGCCTCGTCTAAGCAATTTTTTGGAATAATTGCAGCCAGTCAGGTAGGCAGATGGGTTCAAAGAGGGAGCCCGGAACTGTGTCCATCGTCCCCAGCATTAGCGCTGAAGTCCTAGGCAACTGGAGCCTTTGACTGCAGGTATTGTCGCATGCACCGATAATCCCAGGGTGGCCGCGATCAAAAATCGCATATTTTTTTACTGATTTACCAAAAGAACACATGGCTCAATACGTTTTTTCGATGAACAACGTCACCAAGACGGTTCCTCCGAAGCGACAGATTCTGAAGGGTATTTCTCTGAGCTTTTTCCCGGGCGCCAAGATCGGTGTGCTGGGTCTGAACGGTTCGGGAAAGTCCAGCTTGCTCAAGATCATGGCGGGCGTCGACAAGGAGTTCGAAGGCGAAGCCATCCCGATGGCGGGACTGTCGATTGGCTACCTGCCGCAAGAGCCCCAGCTCAACCCCGAGCACACCGTGCGCCAGGCGGTTGAAGAGGCGATGGCCGAAGTCAACAATGCTAAGGCACGCCTCGAAGAGGTCTATGCCGCTTATGCCGAAGAAGACGCCGACTTCGATGCGCTCGCTGCCGAGCAAGGCCAGCTGGAAGCCGTGATCGCCGCTGCTGGCACCGACTCCGAGCACCAGCTCGAAATCGCGGCCGACGCGCTGCGCCTGCCCGCCTGGGATGCCATCGTCGGCCAGCTGTCTGGTGGTGAAAAGCGCCGCGTGGCGCTGTGCAAGCTGCTGTTGTCCAAGCCCGACATGCTGCTGCTCGACGAGCCGACCAACCACTTGGACGCCGAATCGGTGGACTGGCTCGAACAGTTCCTGCACCGCTTTACCGGCACCGTGGTGGCCATCACCCACGATCGCTACTTCCTGGACAATGCGGCTGAATGGATTCTGGAACTGGACCGTGGTCACGGCATTCCGTACAAGGGCAACTACTCCGATTGGCTGCTGCAAAAGGGCAACCGTCTGGAGCAGGAGCAAAAGGGCGAGGAAGCCCGCGCCAAGGCCCTGAAGAAGGAGCTCGAATGGGTGCGCCAGAACGCCAAGGGCCGCCAGGCCAAGTCCAAGGCCCGTATTGCCCGCTTTGAAGAGCTGAGCGATTACGAATACCAGCAACGCAATGAAACCCAGGAAATCTTCATTCCTGTGGCCGAGCGTCTGGGCAGCCGCGTGATCGAGTTCAAGAATGTCTCCAAGGCCTTTGGCGACCGTCTGCTGATCGACAATCTGAGCATGAACATTCCGGCTGGCGCCATCGTCGGCATCATCGGCCCCAACGGCGCGGGTAAGTCCACGCTGTTCAAGCTGATCGCCGGCAAGGAGCAGCCTGATTCGGGTGAGGTCGAAATCGGCCAGACCGTGAAGATGGCCTTTGTGGACCAGCACCGTGATGCGCTGGCCAATGAAAAGACCGTGTGGGAGGACATCTCCGGCGGTCTGGACATCATCAACGTGGGCAAGTTCCAGATGGCCTCGCGTGCCTATGCGGGCCGCTTCAACTTCAACGGCCAGGACCAGCAAAAGAAGGTGGGCAACCTCTCCGGTGGTGAGCGCGGCCGCCTGCACCTGGCCAAGACCCTGATCCAGGGCGGCAATGTGCTGCTGTTGGACGAACCCTCGAACGACCTGGACGTGGAAACCCTGCGTGCACTGGAAGACGCCTTGCTGGAATATGCGGGTACAGTATTGGTCATTTCCCACGACCGCTGGTTCCTGGACCGCATTGCGACCCACATCCTGGCGGCGGAAGGGGATAGCCAATGGGTATTTTTTGATGGAAACTATCAGGAATACGAGGCAGATAAGAAGAAGCGGTTGGGAGAAGAAGGGGCAGCGCCCAAGCGGATGCGCTACAAAGCCCTGAAGTAAACCCACACCGTACGCCCGTCGCTTTCGCCAAGCGCCGGGCGTTTCAACTGGGAGAGGTGAAGCGTGGAGCAACGGGCCGTATCGGTATTTGACACCTGTCTGGAGCAGGCATTGCATGAGGCCGAGCCTTTGATGGCCGCCATGGGCAATGCGGCTTTGGCGTCTCTGGCTGCGCAGTTGTCGTCTTACAGCAACGCACAAGATCAACAATTGTTGCTGTACGCGCAATCCCAGCTGGCCAGCAAGAAGGCGCAGCTGCCGCTCGCCTATGCACTGCGCCTGCGCCAGGCCGTGTTTGCGATTGCGGAGGGCAAGCGCGAGGACTACCACGCGCAGATGAGCGGCCAGGGCCAGGCCGGTGGCTTGCAGGAAGACCGCAACGCGCTGCGGGCCCAGATCGAATGGGGCCGCATGCAGATCAACCTGCTGCAGCAGACCGAGCAGAGCCTGACGGGTTTGGAGCGCGTCTACCGGCCCTTGCGCAAGATCACCCGCTACTGGCGCAATGGCAACCCCTTGCACCACACCGTCTACCTCGACAGCCTGCAGGCCACCTTGAGCGACGTGGAGATTTCTGCCGATGCAACCGCGCTGTTTCTGCCCGACATGGTGGGCGTCATGGCCGACCATCTGCAGACCAGCTACCAGCGCATCATGACCTTGGCGATGAACAGCTATGCCGAGCTGCTGGCCAAGGCCGAGCTCAAGCGCCGCGTCGCCAAAGACAACACCCGCAGCTTTGTGCAGCGGACCAAGACCTTGTTCGACATCCCCGCGCATTGCCCCGTGGGCGCCGTCCGGGCCTACAAAACACTGATTCCGGTGATGGAGCGCATGGCTGCGCAGGACAGCTCGTTCTGGACTGATGCCGACCACCCCGCCCGCATGCTGGTGCAGACCATTGTCGACAAGGCCACCGTGCTCAAGGAAGAGGGCCGTGCGCTGTCCGATCCGCAGTTCCCGCAGCTGGTGACCGAGACGGTCGAGACGCTGTCGGCCCTGGCCCAGCCCAGTGCGGCAGATTTCGCCCAGGCGCTCAGCCGCTTTGGCGTGCGGCTCAAGCCCCGGCTGTCATCGGCGCTGCAGGATGTCGATGATTCGGGCTACTCCAGCAGCATGCTGCTGGAGAGCCAGTGGGGCGCGTCGGGCCTGATCAGCATCAGCCCTGAATCCGACTGGGCGCAACTGGCCCAGATGCAGGCAGAGCGCGAGGTGCTCGCGCAGCCCGCACCCAAGCCCGGCTATCAGCCCGAGCCTGCGCTGCAGCCGGCGCCGCTGGCAGCCAGCGCCGCCACGCCAGGCCCTGGCGCGTCTGCCAACCTGGAGCAGATCGAGGCCGAAGTGATGCTGCGCCTGGCCACCAGCTTGCACAGCTTTGATGTGGACCCGGCGCTGCTGGCGGCCTTGACGGGCGCCTGGCCCAAGGTGCTGCTGCAGGCGGCCGAGCGCTCAGGCCAGGACTCATCGCATTACCGCGCCTACCAAGAGGCGGTGGACGATGTGTTGGCGCTGGCAGGGGCCAATGCCAGTGCCAGCATGCACAGCGATGCAGACATGCTGATCCCCTCGCTGCTCACGCGCCTGAAGGCCGGCCTGACCAGCATTGGCTGGATGCCCGAGCGCATTGCGCCGGTGCTCACGGCCGTGGCCCAGATGGCGCCCAGCGCGCTGGTGGAACTGCAAATGGTGCAGGAAGAGGGTCGCCATGCGGTGCCGGCCGTGGCCGCGCCATTGCCCGCTGCGGCGGCGGCCACGGCCTTGTCGCCTGCGCCAACCCCATCGGCCTGGGCGCAGCTGCCCGAGGCCGTGGACGCCATGGGTGAGGATGAGCCCGCCATCATCGTGACGGGCTCCATGCTCGATGCCCCCAAGCCCGACAGCGTGGGGCTGTGGATTGGCGGCAAGCGCCTGGAGGCCGGGGTCTGGCTGGAGTTCCTGGGTCAAGGCGGTGGCTGGGTGCCCAAGCAGCTGAGTTGGACCAATGCGCGCTCGACCATGTTCCTGTTTGTGGCCAGCGGCGGCGCGAGCCAATCGATCACGCGCCGCATGCTCGAGAAGCTGGCCCAGGAGCGGGCGGTACGGCCGGTTTGAGCGCTCGCGGACAGCGCTCGCAACTGCCCATTCGCCAACCGCTCATCGCCTAAAGGGTATCTGGGTTTCAGGCCTTTTGGCCGTGGCACAATCTCCGCTTTCGGGGCACCAAGCCCCAGGGGCATGCAGCCACACCAGGCTGCAGCCACCATAAGCCAATAAGCCAATCGCCTGGATGTGCTCAGCGTCCAGGTGCCAAGGAGACACCATGAGCCCATTCTCGCGCAGCCGCATTGCGGCCGCATGCCTGCCCTCGCGCCGCAACGTTCTGGCCGCCACCTTGCTGGGCGCCGCAGCCCTGCTGCCCCTGGCCTCGCAGGCCGCCGATCCCAAGAAGTACCCCGAGCGCGCCGTGCGTGTCGTGGTGGGCTTTTCTGCTGGCGGCACCACCGATGTGGTCGCGCGCATCATGGCCAAGGAGCTGACGGCCGAGCTGGGCCAGTCCTTCGTCGTGGACAACAAGCCGGGCGCCGGCAGCAATATCGCCACCGAGCAGGTGGCCCGCGCCGAGAACGATGGCTACACCCTGCTGTTTGTTGCAGTGACCAGCGCGATCAACCAGACCCTCTACCCCAAGGTGCGCTTTGACCTGGAAAAGGACTTTGCCCCGGTGGCCCTGGGCGCCAAGGTGCCCAATGTGCTGGTGGTCAACCCCAGCGTGCCGGCCAACAATGTGCAAGAGCTGATCGCCTTTGCCAAGGCCAATCCCGACAAGGTCTCCTACGCGTCCTCGGGCAGCGGCACCTCGATCCACATGGCAGGGGAGCTGTTCAAGCTGCGCACGGGCCTCAAGACCCAGCACATTCCCTATAAGGGCAGCTCGCCTGCGCTCACCGATCTGATGGCCGGCCAGGTGCAGTTCATGTTCGACAACATGCCGTCGGCCTGGCCGCATGTGAAGGCTGGCAAGCTCAAGGCGCTGGCCGTGACCACCACCAAGCGTTCGCCCACCGCGCCCGATCTGCCGACGATGGAAGAGAGCGGCATCAAGCCTTTTGATGTCTCGTCCTGGTTTGGTCTGATTGCGCCGGCCGGCACGCCGCCTGAAGTGGTGGCGAAGCTCAATGCCGCGATGAACCGCGCCTTTGACAAGCCCCAGGTCAAGGAAGCCTATGAAAAGCTCGGCGCCGTGGCCGAGAAGAACACGCCCGAGCAGTTTGGTGCCTTTATCAAGTCCGAAGTGGCGGCTTGGGCGCCGGTGGTCAAGTCCTCGGGCGCGACGGTGGACTGAGGCGGGCCCCGCACCACTTCGCACAGGCAGCTTCGGCTGCCTTTTTTCTTGCCCGCGCCGCGCTGGGAGACGCCAGCAGGCGGTGGCCTGCGTTACAGTCCCCAACTGGCACATCCTGACTGATCTTCCTCCTCTGATGCAATCCTCCCCCGTCCATGCGATGACCCCCGGCCTGATGGTGATACACAGCAACCATCCGGAGGCTTTGCGGGACCTGGTCGTGGCCTGGATGCAGCGCTACCCGCTCCGGCCCCTGGAGAGCGAGACGATTCTGGTGCAAAGCAATGGCATTGCGCAGTGGCTCAAGCTGTCGATGGCCCAGCCGGTGGCGGAGGGCGGCTGCGGCATCACCGCTGCTGTCGATGTGCAGCTGCCTGCGCAGTTCCTGTGGCAGGCCTACCGGGCGGTGCTGGGCAAGCACGAGGTGCCCGAGATATCGCCTTTGGACAAGCAGCCGCTCACCTGGCGGCTGATGCGCCTCTTGCCCGATCTGCTGGCCCAGCCCGCGTTTGCCGCGCTGCAACGCTTTTTGGCCGAGGACCATGACCAGCGCCGGCGCTACCAACTGGCCGAGCGCATTGCCGATCTGTTTGACCAGTACCAGGTCTACCGCGCCGACTGGCTGCGCGACTGGGCCGAGGGCCGCGACCAGCTGCGCAGCGCGCGCGGCGATGTCCAGCCGCTCGATGAAGAGCAGCGCTGGCAGGCGCAGCTATGGCGCGCGCTGCTGGACGATGTGGGCGCGGCCGGCATGGAGACCAGCCGCGCCGCCGTGCACCAGCGCTTTGTGCAGTACCTGCAGTCGCCGCAAGCGCCGCAAATGCTGCCTGTGCCTCAGGCGCGCAACCCCGGCCTGCCGCGCCGCGTGGTGGTGTTTGGCATCTCGTCGATGCCGGCGCAGACCTTGCAGGCGCTGGCCGCCATCTCGCGCAGCTGCCAAGTGCTGCTGTGCGTGCACAACCCCTGCCGCCACCACTGGTCGGACATTGTTGCCGACAAGGATTTGCTGCGCCACCAGTACCGGCGGCAGCAGCGCAAGGGCAGCATGCAGGGGCTCATCGATGACGATGACCTGCACCAGCATGCCCACCCGCTGCTGGCCGCCTGGGGCAAGCAGGGGCGCGACTACATCCACCTGATTGACGAGTTTGACCAGCCGGACCAGTACGCCTCGCTGCTGGGCCCCGTCAATGGCGGGCGCATTGACCTGTTTGGCGAGGCCGAGCCCAGCCACATGCTGGCCCAGTTGCAGGACGACATCCTGGACCTGCGGCCGCTGGCCGAAAGCCGCGCGCTGTGGCCGGCAGTGGACCCGGCGCAGGACAGCTCCATCCGCTTTCAGACCGCGCACAGCCCACAGCGTGAGATGGAGGTGCTGCATGACCAGCTGCTCGCCCGCTTGGGTGCAGATCCCAGCCTGCGGCCGCGCGACATCATCGTCATGGTGCCCGATATCCAGGTCTATGCGCCGCATATCGATGCGGTGTTTGGCCGCATCGCGCGCAGCGATGCACGCTTTATTCCGTATTCGCTGGCCGACCAGAGCCAGCGCGGGCGCGAGCCCATGCTGGTGGCATTGGAGCATGTGCTGGCCATGCCCGAAAGCCGCTTTGCGGTGAGCGAAGTGCTGGATCTCCTGGCCGTCGATGCCCTGCGCCAACGCTTTGGCATTGACCCGGACGACCTCGCTTTGCTGCACCGCTGGATTGAGGGCTCCGGCGTGCGCTGGGGGCTGGATGCAGCCCAGCGCGCCCGCATTGGCCTGGCGCAGGCGGGCGGAATCAACAGCTGGCGCTTTGGCCTGCGCCGCATGATGCTGGGCTTTGCGGTAGGCCGTGGCGAGGCGCTCGGCGACATCCAGCCCTACGACGAGATTGGTGGCCTCGATGCCGCTGCGCTGGGCGGCCTAGCAGCCTTGCTGCGCGCGTTGGAGCAGGCCTGCGATTTGTTGGCACAGGACCTGCCGCCCAGCACCTGGGTGGAGCGCGCCCGCGAGGTGCTGGCCTTGTTGTTTGACCCTCAGCAAGAACATGAAAAGCTGCTGCAGATGCAGCTGATCCAGGGCCTGGAGCGCTGGCTGGGCCAGTGCGAAGCGGCTGTGTTTGATGAGGCCCTGCCGCTGTCGGTCGCGCGTGAAGCCTGGCTGGCCGGCATGGATGCCAGCAGCCTGAACCAGCGCTTTATGGCGGGATCGGTGAGCTTTTGCAGCCTGATGCCCATGCGCGCGATTCCGTTTCGCATGGTCTGCCTGTTGGGCATGAATGACGGCGCCTACCCGCGCCCGGTATCGGTGCTGGATTTTGACCTGATGCGCCAGCAGTACCGGCCCGGCGACCGCTCGCGCCGCGATGATGACCGCTACCTGCTGCTGGAGGCCGTGCTGTCGGCGCGCGAGCAGCTCTACATCAGCTGGGTGGGGCGCAGCATCCGCGACAGCACAGCCAGGCCGCCTTCGGTGCTGATCGGCCAGCTGCGCGACCATCTGGCCCAGGGTTGGCAACTGGCCAATGCTCCCGCTGGCCTGGCAGGCCCTGCCGCTGGCGAAGCGCTGCTGCGCGCGCTCACGCAGGAGCACCCGCTGCAGCCCTTCAGCCCACGTTACTTTGCGCAGCCGCCCTCGCAGGCGGGCAGCGATGGCCTCTACACCTATGCGCAGGAATGGCATGGCGTGCATGGCGTGCATGGCGATGGCCTGCAGACCGAGTCGGGCGAAGACGCGCTGGAGGCCTTGCCCGAGATGGGGCTGGAGGCCGCGCTGAACCTGCGCCAACTGCAGGACTTTGCGCAAAAGCCGGTGGCTGCGTTCTTTCGCCAGCGCCTGCGTGTGTATTTTGAGGACGAGGACCTGACCGGCCAGGACGAAGAGATGTTTGCGCCCGATGGCCTGCAGGCCTGGGCCTTGCAGGCCAGCTTGCTGAGCGCCTTGGAGCCCTGGGTGCGTGACAACCCCGAAGCGGCGGGCGATGCGCCCCGCCTGCGCGCGCAGCTCGATGCCGCTGCCCAGCGGCTGCGGCTGGAGGGGCGCCTGCCGCTGCGTGCCTTTGCCGATTGCGCGCTGGAGCCCGCTTGCGACGCCGCCCAGCGTGCCTTGCAGGTCTATGCGGCGGCGCTGCGCTACTGGCCGCAGGCGAGCAGCGCAGCACTGGAGCTGCGCTACAGCGATGGCGCAGAGGGCCCAGCCGTGGCCGACTGGTTGCGCGGCCTGCGCTGGGCCGATTCCGGCCAGCAGCATGCCGCCAAGATCAGCCTGTCTGCCGGCCGCTTGCATGCTGGCGAGCAGCTGCGCTATGACCGCCTGGTGCGCGCCTGGGTCGAGCACCTGGCCTGGCACAACGCGGGCCAGGCGCTGACGACGGTGGTTTGTACCGAATCGGGAATTGCGGTGTTTCCCGCGCAGGCCGCTGGCGCTGCGCAAGCGGCCTGGCGCCAGTTGCTGGTACTGTGGCAGCAAGGCATGCGCGCGCCCTTGCCAGCCGCTGTGCGCACCTCCATCGCCAGCCTGGCGCCCACGGCATCGGCCGGCCAGCTCGCGGCGCTCTATGACGACAGCTACCGGGGCACCGGTGAGCTGCAGCGCTCGGCCGAACTGGCCCGGGTGTTTCCGGATTTTGATGCGCTGCTGGCCGCCGGTCTGCTGGATGTCGCCCAGCAGCTCTATGGCGACATGCTGAACCATGTGCAATTGGTCAATGGCCAGCATCCGCAGGCGCTGGCGCGCTTTGCGGAGGGTGATGCGGGCGATGCGGGTGATGGGGAGGGGCCGCAATGAGCGCGATGCCAAGCGATACCACCTTGCCACTCGAGCCGCTGCGCTTTCCGCTCTGGGGCAGCCGCTTGATCGAGGCCAGCGCCGGCACCGGCAAGACCTATACGATCGCCGCGCTCTACCTGCGGCTGGTGCTGCAGCATGGCGGCGAGCAGGCCTTTGGCCGGCCGCTGGCGCCCCCCGATATCCTGGTGGTGACCTTTACCGATGCCGCCACGCAAGAGCTGCGCGACCGCATTCGCCAGCGCCTGTCCGAAGCCGCCCAGCTGTTTGCGCAGAAGCCGGAAGAGACCGGTAGCGAAGCGGCAGCAGACCCCTTGCTGCTGGCGCTGCGCGCCGACTACCCCGCCAGCCGCTGGCCCGCCTGCGCCCGTTTGCTGCACGAGGCCGCGAACTGGATGGACGAGGCGGCGGTGTCCACCATCCACAGCTGGTGCTACCGCATGCTGCGCGAGCATGCGTTTGACAGCGGCAGCCTGTTCCAGCAAAGCCTCATCACCGACCAGAGCGAGCTGCTGACCCAGGTGGTGCAGGACTACTGGCGCCGCCAGTTTTATGACCTGCCCGCCACCTCGCTGCGCAGCCTGCTGCAGGTTGTTGCCACGCCGCAGGCCTTGCAAGAGGCCATCCAGCCCATGCTCAGTCGCCAGGATGCCGACTGGCGCTACGACGGCGCGGCGCTGGCGCCTGCCGACCAGGTCGATCTGGCCGCATTGCTGGCCCAGGCCAGCGAGGCAGCCGCACGCCACACCGCGCTGGAGAACAGCGCACGCCTGCTGTGGCAGCAGCACCGGGCCGAGCTGGAGCAGCTGCTGATTGCGCTCGTGCCGGGTCTCAACGGCGTCACCTATCCGAAGAAGGACGAACCGGGCGTGTTCGAGGCCTGGCTCGCCGCCATGGCGGCCTGGAGCGATGGCGAGCCGGCGCCCGCCAAGATTCGGGCCTTTGGCCAATCGGGTATCAAGGCCAAAAAGGGCGTGACCGTGCCCGAGCATGCGGCCTTTGCCGCCATCGATGCCTGGCTGGAGGCCGTAGCGCAAGACGCAGAGTTAGCCACACCACTCCAACCGCTGCTGCTGCGCCATGCGATTGCCCATGTGCAGCGCGCACTGGAGGCGGAAAAGCAGCGCCGCGCCGAGCTGGGCTTTGACGACCTGCTGCAGCGCCTCGATAGCGCCTTGCAGGCGCCCGGTGGTGAGGCACTGGCGCAGCGCATCCGCAGCCAGTTTCCGGTGGCGATGATCGACGAGTTCCAGGATACGGACCCGCTGCAGTACCGCATTTTTGAGTGCATCTACCGCATTGAATGCAACGACCCGGCGCAGGGCCTGTTCATGATTGGCGACCCCAAGCAGGCCATTTACGCGTTTCGCGGTGCCGATATCTACACCTACCTGCGGGCCCGCGCTGCCACCGAGGGGCGCCATTACTCGCTGGGCACCAACTACCGCTCCACGCAGGCGGTGGTGCAGGCCATCAACCACTGCTTTGTGCATGCCGAAGGCCATCCCCGCGCGGCCTTCCGCTTTCGCCAGGATGCGCAGCACAATCCTGTGCCCTTTGTCGCCGTCGATGCCAACGGCCGCCGCGACGCACTCTTTTTGCAGGGCGAGGCCACGCCAGCGATGACCTTGTGGACCCTGGATGCCGGCACACGAGCGCAGGCCGATGGCGCCGACGAGCAGGGCGATGCTGCGGCATCCGGCAAGAGCGCGCGTACCGGCGTGGCCGAGTCGGCCTACCGCCAGCGCATGGCGCAGTCGGCGGCCAGCCAGATCACGGCCTGGCTCAATGCCGCCCGGGCGGGCCAAGCCGGTTTTGGCCCAGCGGCGGATGCCTTGGGCCGGCCGCTGCGCCCAGCCGATATCGCCATTCTGGTGCGGGGCCGGGCTGAGGCCGAGCTGGTGCGCAATGCGCTCAAGGACCGGGGCCTGGCCAGCGTCTACCTGTCGGACCGCGACTCGGTGTTCCAGACTGCCGAGGCAGCCGACATGCTGCGCTGGCTGCGCGCCGTCAATGCGCCCGGCCATGATGGCCTGCTGCGCGTGGCGCTGGCCACTGCATCGATGGATTGGTCCTGGCAGGACCTGGAGCGGCTCAACCACGATGAGCAGCATTGGGAGCAGCTGGCGCTGCGCAGCCGCGTGTTGCAGCAGCTGTGGCAGAAAAAGGGCGTGCTGCCGATGCTGCGCCAGTGGCTGCTCGATTTTGACCTGCCCGCGCGCTGGCTAGCCCAGCCGGGCGGCGAGCGGCGCCTGACCAATGTGCTGCACCTGGCCGAATGGCTGCAGCGCGCATCGACCGAGGTGGAGGGCGCGCAGGCGCTGATCCGCCGCCTGGCCGAGCAGATGGACAGCCCCGAGGGCGAGGAAGAAATTCTGCGTCTAGAAAGCGATGCCGATCTGATCAAGGTGGTCACCATCCACAAGTCCAAGGGGCTGGAGTACCCGCTGGTGCTGCTGCCCTTCATCAGCAGCTGGCGCGATTTTGACGGCAAGAGCCGGGGCTATGCGCAGTACCACGATGCCGCATCGGGCGAGTTGGTGGTGGAGCTGAACAACAAGCACCAGGACGCCGTCAGCGCCCATAACGACGAGCGCCTGAGCGAAGACATGCGCCTGCTCTATGTGGCGCTGACGCGCGCCCAGTACGCGCTGTGGCTGGGCGTGGCGCCGCTGGCCAAGGGCATGAGCCGCGCGGGCAGCCTGGAGAAAAGCGCCGTCGGCTACCTGCTGGCCGGCGGGCAAAAATTGCCTGACCTAGAACTGCATGCCTACCTGCAGGACTTTGCCAGCAGCTGTCCGCAAATGGCCGTGCAGCCGGTGCCCGAAGTCAGCCCGCAGCGCTACCAGCCCGAGCGCCCGCCCGCTGCCTTTGCGGCGCGCCAGCCGCGCCGGCAGGCCGATGAGCACTGGTGGATCGCCAGCTTCTCGGCGCTGACCGAGCGGCTGGGCTATGCCGTGCCGGCGCCAAGCCTCTGGATCGAAGACGCGCTGACAGCCGCTGAGCCCGAAACCGCGCAGCAGGACCAGTACCTGGAGCCGCAAGAGCCCGCACCCGATGCGGCCGCACCGGGCCAGCCGGAGCCCGGCAGCCTGCATGCCTTCCCCAAGGGGCCTGACGCCGGCAACTTTCTGCACGGCCTGCTGGAATGGTGTGCGCAAGAGGGTTTTGCCACGGTGCTCAGCAGGCCTGCGGCATTGGATGGCATCATCGCCTACCGCTGCCAGGTGCGCGGCTGGGCCGATTGGGCCGAGCCGCTGCAAGGCTTTGTGCGGCAATGGCTGCAGACACCGCTGGTGTTGCAGGGCGTGCCTAGTGACTCCCCAACCGAGGCAGCTGCGGCACTGCAGTCGCTGGGCGACTACCAGGTCGAGATGGAGTTCTGGCTGTCGATCCACCGGGCCTCGACCGGCCAGCTCGATGCGCTGGTGCAGCAGCATGTGCTGCCCGGCCAGCCCCGGCCCGCGCTGCTGGCCAACCAGCTGCATGGCATGCTCAAGGGCTATATGGACCTGGTGTTCGAGCAGGGCGGCCGCTACTATGTGATGGACTACAAATCCAACTGGCTGGGCGCGGACAGTGCCGCCTACACGGCAGAAGCCATGGCCGCTGCCGTGCTGCAGCACCGCTATGACCTGCAGTATGTTCTGTACACCTATGCGCTGCACCGCCTGCTGCAGCAGCGCCTGCCCGGTTATGACTACGAGCGCGATGTGGGCGGTGTGCGGTATTGGTTTTTGCGGGGCGTCGGTGCGGACCACCAGGGCCTCTACCATGACAAGCCCCCGCGTGCACTGATGGATGCGCTCGATGCGCTGTTTGCGCAATGATGATGAATGCAATGACGACAGAACCCCAGGACGGCCTGCCAGAGAACGGCCAGGCTCAAGATGGCCTGCCCACCCAGCGATCGGCTGCCCGCACGCTGGCCGTGCCCAACGGCGCCACCGCCAGCCTGCTCCATACGGTAGAGCGCTGGACCGCCCATGGCTGGCTGCGCAGCCTGGACCAGGCGCTGGTGCTTTTTCTGCACGAACTCGATCCCGCCGCATCACCGCTGGTGCTGCTGGCCGCCGCACTGGCCAGCCACCAACTGGGCCGGGGCCATGTCTGTCTGGATCTGCAGGCCACCCTGGACAACAGCCGTTTTGCGCTGTCGCTGCCGCCCGATACCGTGGCGCAGGGCAGTGGCGCCACCGAGCCCACGCCCTTGCCGCTGCCCAGCGAGCTGCTGGCCCAGGTCAACCTGCTGCAGTGGCAATCGGCCTTGCAGGCGAGCGCGCTGGTGGCCGCGCCCGGCAAGCCCAGCCAGGGCGGCACGCCGCTGGTGCTGCAAGGCGATCGCCTCTATCTGCGCCGCTACTGGCAGTACGAGCAGGATGTGGCGCAGGCGATTGGCCAGCGCATCACCGCCAGCCAGCATCTGCGCCAGGGCCGCAGCGCCGCGCAAGATGCAATGCTGCGCCAGGCGCTGGACCAGCTGTTTGCACCGGCGGGTGACCAGGCTACCGATTCGCCCGACTGGCAAAAAATGGCCTGCGCCTTGGCGGCCTCCAGCGCCTTTTCCATCATCACCGGCGGCCCCGGCACCGGCAAGACCACCACCGTGGTCAAGCTGCTGGCGCTGCTGCAGAGCATGGCGCTGCAGCAGAACGGCCGGCCGCTGCGCATCTGCCTGGCTGCGCCCACCGGCAAGGCGGCAGCGCGCCTGTCCGAATCGATCGTGCAGGCCTTGCAGCGCCTGGCGGATGCGCAGCTGCCGGCGGTGCCGCCAGCGCCTGGCAGTGGCGAGGCGCGTAGCTTGAAACCGCTGATCCCGTCCGACGCCCAAACCCTGCACCGGCTGCTGGGCAGCCGGCCCGACAGCCGGCACTTCCGCCACGATGCCCAGCACCCGCTGGCACTGGATGTGCTGGTGGTCGATGAGGCCTCGATGGTCGATCTGGAGATGATGGCGGCCTTGCTGTCGGCCTTGCCGCCGCAGGCCAGGCTGGTGCTGCTGGGCGACAAGGACCAGCTCGCATCGGTGGAAGCCGGTGCCGTGCTGGGGGAGCTCTGCGCCCAGTCCGAGCGGGGCCTGTATTGGCACGAAACGGCGCAGTGGCTGCAGCAGGTCACCGGCCAGCAGGTGCCAGCTGAGCTGCAGGATATGGCGGGCAAGCCGCTGGACCAGGCGGTGGCCATGCTGCGGGTCAGCCACCGCTTCCATGCCGACAGCGGTATCGGCCAGCTGGCCAGTGTTGTCAATGCCGGGCGGCGCAAGGCGATCAAGCCGCTGCTGAAGGCAGGCTACCCCGATCTGGCCGCCTATGCGGTGCCGGATCTGACGCATTCGTCGCTGGCCCAGCTGGTGCTGGATGGCGGCGGCAAGCGCTTTGTCGACAGTGCCGCCAAGCGCGACGCGGGGCCGGTGGGCTATGGCCACTACCTGCAGGTGCTGCGCGAGATGCCGGCCAACCCCAGCCCCGAGGCCTTGAACCAATGGGCGCTGCGCCTGTTGAAAGCGCATGGCGAGTTCCAGGTGCTGTGCGCGCTGCGCAGCGGCCCCTGGGGCGTGGAAGGGCTCAATGAGCGCATTGCCCAGCTGCTGGCCCACCGCGAGCTGATTGCGCAAAGCAGCGGCTGGTATGCGGGCCGCCCGGTGCTGGTGACCCGCAATGACTACAGCCTCAAGCTGATGAATGGCGATATCGGCATCACGGTGCAGATGCCGGCGGGTCAGGCGCTTGACGCTGGCGGGGCCAGTGGCGCCGCTCTAGCGCAGGGCGCGCTGCGCGTGGTGTTTGCGACCAGCGAGGGCCTGCGCTGGGTGCTGCCCAGCCGGCTGCAGGCAGTCGAGACGGTGTATGCGATGACCATCCACAAATCGCAGGGCTCGGAGTTCAGCCATGCGGCCGTCGTATTGCCGCCCAGCCTGTCACCGATCATGACCCGCGAGCTGGTCTACACCGGCCTGACGCGGGCCAAGCGCTGGCTCACGGTTGTGGCCGGCGGCAGCAGCAATTTCGCGGTGCTGGAAGAGGCGACGGAGCGCCAGGTCAGGCGCTCGAGCGGATTGCGACAAGGCGAGTTGTAGCCCGTTGGTGCCAGAGCTTGGGGGGTGTTGTCGAGGTCGCAGGCCGGTGCAGCAGGGCAGGGCCGTTTTGAGCAAGGACCGTCGCAGCGGTTGCGGTGGGGAGTGCCCATCGGCTGCGCGGGTTTCATCGAAAAAATGCGTGGCTGTGCGAAAAGATCGTTGGCTGGCCAAAACGACCCTGGAGCTGAACGGGCCCCAAGAGTCGCCCCACGATGAAACAATCACAGTTGCGAGGGCGCTGGGCATGTGTACATGCGCAAGGCCCCTGACAGCGGCGATGGACGAATAATAACATTGAATGAGAATAATTATCAATACTGATATTGATAAATCCTGCTGACTTGCTTCATTTGTGTAAGTTTTTGTTTTTGGTTGATTTTTCTTGACCTTTTCCCTGGAAATGGGGATGCAGCGTTTAGGAAAATTTGGTAACTTCGCAGTATCGATAAAAAATATTGCGGGAGTTCCAACCATGTCCGGTTCCAGTTACAGCTTCAAATCCACAGCGCTTGCGATGCTGGCGCTCACGGCCTCGGCCTGGGCGCAGGCTGCCTGCTACACGGTCTATGACAGCAAGAACGAGGTGGTGTATCGCAGTGCTGAGCCTCCAGTGGACATGTCCAAGCCGCTGCACCAGACGGCAAGCGAGCTGCCCAGCGGCAGCCGTGTTGTCTTCACGCCCAACAATGCCGTGTGCGTCACCGAGGTGCATGCACTGCCCGGCGGCAAAAAGCTGACGTCCAGCAGCGCCAACATGGTCACTGACCAGTTGAGCCTGGGCAGCATGATCACCGCGCAGTAAGCGCATCACCAAATACCGAAGGGCAGCGTGGCTGCCCTTCGTGTTTTTGAAGCAGGCATGTACCATGCTGGCCTGCATAGCGCTGTTAGCCCCAGAAGGCGTCTTCTGCGTCCTGGTCCTCGGAGAACAGCCAGACCTCCCGGATGAGTCCGTTCTCAACCCGCAGCACATCAATGCCCGACATGGCGATGGCTGCACCTGGCTTTTCAGCGCAGAAGTGCAAGGAGGTGCTGACCAGATCGCCCTGTGCCATCAGCGGGCCGACCTTGTCGATGCGAAAGCTTCCCTGGCTGCGCTGCATGAACTGGCCCAGCAGCGCGAAGACGGCAGCCTTACCACGGTGCAGTCCAGATAACGTGCCCTTGCCGGGCTGGTGCCATTCAATATCGTCACTGAAAGCGGCGCCAACGCCGTCGAGATCGCCTCGTGCGACTGCCTCGAAGTAGCCGCGTACGACATCCATGTTCTGTGCTGTGTTCATAGTCATTCCTCGTTGAATAAACGCAAGCTGCATTGAGCAGATGCATGAAAATGATGAGCTTAAAGGTGGCGATAAATAGTTGCAATAAGACACTGAAAAGTGACATAGGAACCAAAAAGTGACCATCGACCCCTGCCGCCCCGCCTGGAACCCCTATCTCGCCACCTGCCCCACCAGACAGGTGCTGGACTGCGTAGCCGACAAATGGACGGTGCTGGTGCTGGGACTGCTGCGCGCAGGGCCGTGGCGGTTTGGGCAGTTGCGCAAGGGCATTGAGGGCCTGTCTCAAAAGATGCTGACGCAAACGCTGCGGGCGTTGGAGCGTGATGGCATTGTCCGGCGCGAAGTCTTTGCCTGTTCGCCGCCCAAAGTGGAATACAGCCTGACCCCGCTGGGCCAGTCGCTGGCTGCCACGCTGGATGCGCTGCGCCTGTGGGCCGAGCGGCACATGGATGAGGTGATGCGCCACCGGGACCTGTATGACGAGGCGGCAGCACAGCAAGACCCGGCATTGCCAAAGCTGATCTGGGCTCCACCGTGATTTTTTGCGCTCCCGCACGCCAAATTGCCAGAGGTTGGCCGCAGGCCATTGCCCAGCCTGCGAAAATACCGGGATGAGCCAAGCGCAGACCCCACAGAATATTCCCGAATCCCCCGATGCCGCCGAAGCGGCCCAGTTCCCCGCAGATGCTTTGAAGATCGTGTCCATGGACATGGACGCCCAGGGCGTGGCGCGCCGTGCCGATGGCAAGGTCGTCTTTGTCGATGGCGCGCTGCCTACCGAATGGGTGAGTGCCAAGACCCGGCGCAAGAAAAACAACTGGGAGCAGGCCGATCTGCTGCAGATCCACCGCGAGTCGTCGCAGCGCGTGCGGCCCGGCTGCCCCAACTTTGGCCTGCATGCCGGCGCCTGCGGCGGCTGCAAGATGCAGCATCTGCATGTGGGCGCGCAAATCGCGACCAAGCAGCGCGTGCTCGAAGACAACCTCTGGCACCTGGGCAAGGTGGTGGCCGAGACGGTGATGCGCCCCATCGAGGGCCCCAGCTGGGGTTACCGCTTCCGCTCGCGCCTGTCGGTGCGCTATGTCGCCAAGAAGGGCAAGGTGCTGGTGGGCTTCCATGAGCGCAAGAGCCGCTACATCGCCGACATGGAAACCTGCAAGATCTTGCCGCCCCATGTCGATGCCTTGCTGATGCCGATGCGCGCGCTGATCGGCAGCCTCGATGCCCGCGAGACCTGCCCGCAGATCGAGGTGGCCTGCGGCGACCAGGTCACCGCCTTGGTGCTGCGCCACCTGGAGCCCCTGAGCGACGCCGATATGCAGCGCCTGCGCGATTTTGCTGCAGCCCACAAGGTGCAATGGTGGCTGCAACCCAAGGGGCCGGACACCGTGCACCTGATGGATGGCGTGGGCGAGCAGCTGTCCTATGCGCTGCCCGATTTCGGCATCACGATGCCGTTCAAGCCCACCGACTTCACCCAGGTCAACCCGCACATCAACCAGGTGCTGGTGACGCGCTCGCTGCGCCTGCTGGATGCCAAGAAGACCGAGCGGGTGATCGACTGGTTCTGCGGCCTGGGCAACTTCACCTTGCCGATTGGCACGATGGCCGGCGAGGTGCTGGGCATCGAGGGCTCGGAGACCCTGGTGCAGCGCTCGCACGAGAACTATGCCGCCAACAATGCGACGCGCCCTGAAGGCAGCGCGCTGGCGCCCACGCGCTTTGTGGCCCGCAATCTGTTCGAGATGACGCCCGAGATGCTGATCGCCGACGGCCAGGCCGACAAGTGGCTGGTCGATCCACCGCGTGAAGGCGCGTTTGCGCTGTCCAAGGCGCTGGCCGACATCCACAAGGCGCGCCACCAGGTGCCCGATACCGCGCCGCTGCCTGACAGCGCCAAGGACTGGACACCGCCCAAGCGCATCGTCTATGTGAGCTGCAACCCCGCGACGCTGGCGCGCGATGCCGGACTGCTGGTGCACCAGGCCGGCTACCGCTGTGTGGCTGCGGGCGTGGTCAATATGTTCCCGCATACCGCCCACGTCGAGAGCATGGCCGTGTTTGAATGGGATGGCCATGCGCCTTCGGTCAAGACCGAGGGGGAGACGGCCAACGTGGAGACGGCCGCCGTGGAGACGGCCGACGCTGCCGAGCCGAGCGCTGCAGCAGAAAACGCAGCAGCCTGATGCCGCCGGGGGATTACCCCCGTTTTAGGCACAAATGCTGTGATGCATGTGATTGATTAGCGTGCTGGAATGCCGTTAAGCTGGCAGGCTGAACAACCGGGTTTCCCGAATTTTTTCCAAGGAGTCACCATGAAAACCAAAGCAGTGCTGGAGTTGGCCGACGTCAAGGCGGTGTTGAATGCGGCCGAGGCCGAAGCGGTCAAGAACCAATGGATCGTCAGCATTGCGGTGGTGGACGACGGCGGCAACCTGCTGGGCATGATCCGCCGCGACGGCGCAGCCCCCGTGTCGGCCCACATCTGCGTGGCCAAGGCCCGCACCTCGGCGCTGGGCCGCCGCGAGAGCAAGGGTTTTGAGGACATGATCAATGGTGGCCGCACCGCTTTCCTGAGCGCTCCGCTGATCGACGGCATGCTCGAAGGCGGCGTGCCGATCATCAAGGACGGTGAGTGCCTGGGCGCCGTGGGCGTCAGCGGTGTCAAGGCACCTGAAGATGCACAGATCGCCAAGGCGGGTATTGCGGCCCTGGGGCTGTAAGGCATAGCCCTTGCGCCTTGCCAAGGTGCAGAGGGCTTCGGCCCATCAACGACAAAGCGGCCATTGGCCGCTTTTTCGCGTCTGAATGTGTAGCTGGGGCGTCAAACCAGCGCCGGTGCGGGCGCCTGTAGAAAGTGCGTGGTGGGCGCTGCGCTGCCATCGTCGAGCATCAGCACCCGCTCGGGCCAGCGCAGCGCTGCGAGCTTGAAATCCTGCTCAGGCGGCTGGCCGGCGAGCCGGGCCGTCCAGCGCGCGCCCACGGAGAAGTCCACACAAAACACATTGCCGCGCAGGCCATGCCAGGCATGCGGGTTGATATCGGCGAACAAATCCTGGTCACCCTTGCCCAGCACCGAGCGGTCAAGCTCATGGATGCGGCGCCAGTAGTGGCCGACGATGACCGGCGTGTTGTCGGTATAGGCATCCCACCAGGCCACACGCTCGACAAAGCGCCATTTGCCGCCGGCATAGAAGGGCTCGCTGCCGCGGCGCTCCACACCGCAGCTGAGCACCTTCAAGGGGTTGTACTGGGATTTGTTCAGCTCGCTGTCCGCATGCGCGGGCATGAACGGCGGGCAATGGGCGCCGTCTTCCAGGTGGTAGGGCCAGGCCTGGTTTTCGGCCTTCAGCCGGGCCGGAATGCCCAGGGTCTTGGCGTGCAGATAGGCCTCTTGCTCCAGGCGGTCATAGTCCTGGGCGACATGGCCGGGCCGCAGTGCGCGTGCCTGGTTGATCTTGTCGTCGATCCAGGCGGCATGGACGATGCGCAGGTCGGGCCGCTCCAACGCGAGCGGCAGCTGGCGCAAAAAGGGCAGCATTTCGTCGTCAAAGGCCTGGTCCGCGCGCACATAGGGCGCGTATTTGGGATTGTCGGCCTCGATGCGCTCGTCAAAGTACCAGCCCGAGCCGTCCTTGGCATCTTCGCGCAGCAGGTTGATTTCATGGTTGCCGAGCACCGCGCAGGCATGGCCGTTTTCTACCCAGCGGCGCACCAGCGCCAGCACGCCGGGGCTGTCCGGGCCCCGGTCGCAGAAATCGCCGACAAACACCAGCGTACGGCCTGCCGGGTGGCCGCCATGGTCGTCATAGCCCAGATGCCGAACCAGCGACTCCAGTGCCTGGCGCTCGCCGTGCACATCGCCGATCACATCCAACGGGCCGGCGGGCAACGCTTGTACCAGGCTCATCGTCACAGTGTTCCGTCTTGTTGCAGCGCCCGGTGCTTGGGGCCCGGCGCGCCACAGATTGCTATTCGATGAAATCCATTTTGCATGAATTTGCTGCGCCGCACCAGCGTGGTGCCATCGGTGAGCGGCGCGCTCAGGCGGGCTGGCGCTGGTAGCAGACAAACGCAAAGGGCAGGCCGTTGCTGCTGGTGTGGCGCTCACGCGAGACCTCTTGCCACTGGTCGCCGAGCACCGGCGCATGGGCATCGCCGTCAAAGTCCTGGTCGATCTCGGTCACCCAGACTTCGTCGGCCAGGGCCAGCGACTGGGTATAGATCTGCGCCCCGCCAATCACCCAGACGGGCTGGCCCAGCGCCTGGGCCGTGCTGAGTGCCTGCTCCAGATCAGCGGCGACATGGACGCGTTCGCTGGCCGGGCTGGGCTGCCAGCCGCTTTGGCGTGTGACGACCACATTGTCGCGGCCTGGCAGCGGGCGAAAGCGCGGCGGCAGCGAATCCCAGGTCTTGCGGCCCATGACGACGGTGCCTCCCGCCGTCTTTTGCTTGAAAAAGGCCATGTCCTCGGGCAGGTGCCAGGGCAGTTGGTTGTCGCGGCCGATGACGCCATTGCGGGCGCGGGCAAAGATCAGATGGATACGGGCTGGTGTCATGGCGTGCGGGCCGCCCAGCGCGCAATGGCGCGCCGGCAGGCCTGGTAAATGGGGTGTTCGATCGCGTGGTAGTACAGGGCCGACAGCGCGACCAAGGCCGCCAGCACCAGCAGCAGGCTGAGCGAGCGGTGGGGAATGTCGAGCGCCATCGATGTGATGGCGCGTTGCACGAGCTGGAACACCAGCAGATGCAGCAAATAGATTGCAAAGGAATAGTCGCCGAGCTTGGCGAGCAGCTGCCATGCCCGGTGCTGGGGCATTGGCAGCAGCAAGGCTGCCGCCACCAGGGCGGTGGTGGCGCTGCCCACCAGCAGCGCGCGGTCCGCCCAGTGGTAAAAACCGACGATGCCAGGCGCATACAAAGTGGCGGTGTGGCTGTAGTACACCGCTGTGGCGCCCAGCAGTGCACTGGCCAGCAGCCAGGCGTACCAGCGCTGCTGCGGGTAGCGCTGCAAAAAGCGGTACATGAAGTAGCCGGCAAAGAATTCCAGCACCAGGGGCGCGGCATAGAACCAGATGAGTGGTGTGGTCTGCGCAAACATGTCCGGCCGGTAGCGGCCGGTGGCCGCGTAGTGCAGCACCAGCACCACCATGGTCAGGCCCCAGGCAGCGAGGGCCCGGTCGCGCCAGGGCTTGGGCAAGAGCAGGCTGGCGCCAATGAGCAGGTAGAAATACAGCTCAAAGACCAGGGTCCAGGTCACCGCATTGATGTGCAGGCTGAAATTGGCCGGATAGAGCAGCGCCGACGACAGCAGGTTCACATCCGGCGGCATGGCACCCAGCGCCTGCAATCCAACGACGTAGAGCAGCATCGCCGGCCACCAGCCGGTGTAGATGCGGGAAAAGCGGGTAGCAACAAATTGGGCGGAAGGACGCAGGCCGGTGGGTGTGTTGCTGGTGGCCAGCGCCATGATGACGCCGCTGATCACAAAGAAGATATCGACACCGACAAAGCCGCCCTCGGCAATGGCGCGCAGCCAGCCAGGAAGCTCGGGGAAGAAGCTATAGGTGCGCGCATGGTAGAGCGCCACCCACAGGGCGGCAGCAAAACGCAGAATCTGGATGGACTGGATCATGGCACGGTGGTGGGCGCAGGCGGTCAATGCCGGGCAAGCGCTGCAGCGGGCGCTGGGATGCGCATCCGCTGGCAGTGCTTGTCACTTGCGTGCCGGCAGGGGCGGTGTCCGTTCAGCGGAACAGCACGCCCGCTTCGTCCGGGTGCCAGGCAGGGTATTTTTCCATCACCTGCTCGAACAGTGCTGAATCGGTCAGACGCAGCAGCCAGGCTTGCAGATGGGGCCAGGGATGATTCTGCCATGCGGCCTCATCGATGCTGGCAAACTGGCGCACAAAGGGGCGGATGGCCATGTCGGCCAGGCTCGGGTCGCGGCCAAACAGGTAGCCGGTCGCAGCCAGCTGCTGGTTCAGTGCATCCAAAAAGGCCTGGGCAGTGGCCGCTGCGGCAGCGGAGTCTGCTTGCGGGTAGCGACTGGGGTATTTGCAGCGGTCCAGCGCGGGTTTGAATTCGCTGTCATGGCGGGCGATCAGCGCCTGCATCTCGCCCAGGCTGCCGGCGGTGGGGCTGAGCCACTGATCGGGGTCGTTCTGGCGCAGCGCCCAGAGCATGATCTCCAGGCTCTCTTCGAGCACCGTGCCATCGGCGAGCACTAGCACCGGCACGGTGGCCTTGGGCGATGCATCCAGCAGCGCCTGGGGCTTGTCCTTGAGGACGACCTCGCGCAGCTGGCAGGCGATGCCGGCATAGGCCAGCGCCAGGCGGGCCCGCATCGCATAGGGGCAGCGGCGGAACGAGTACAGCACCGGCAGGCCTTGCAAGGCTTCTTGCTGCGCGGCGATCTTTTGCTGGCGCGATTGCTGTGAGCTGGCCTGGGTGTGGCCCAGATGGGTGTCGCCGCGCTTCTGCGCCAGGTCCATCTGCCGCTGGCGTTCGGCCAGCGACTGCAGTTGCTCAGGCGTGCGGCTGCCATGGCAGTAGGGGCAGCTGACGCCGCGCACATAGTGGGCGTGGGCCAGCTCGGCTGCGCCCAGCGGCATGCGGCAGCTGCGGCACAGCTGGTGCGGGCCGCGCACCAGGCCGTGGCCGACCGAGACGCGCTCGTCAAACACAAAGCAGTCGCCCCACCACATCGACTCGTCCTCGGCCACCGTCTCCAGGTACTTGAGGATGCCGCCTTCGAGATGGTAGACCTGGTCAAAGCCCTGGGTCTTCATGTAGGCGGTGGATTTTTCGCAGCGGATGCCTCCGGTGCAGAACATCGCCACCTTTTGCTTGCCATGCAGCGCGCCGCCGGGCTGGGACTGCTCGGCCACCCATTGTGGAAACTCGGTAAAGCTCTTGGTGTGCGGGTTGATTGCGCCTTCAAAGCTGCCAATGCCCACTTCGTAGTCATTGCGCGTGTCGACCAGCACCACATCGGGCTGGCTGATCAGCGCATTCCAGTCCTCAGGCTTCACATACTGGCCGGCATTGCGCGCCGGGTTCAACTCGGGCACGCCCAGGGTCACGATCTCCTGCTTGAGGCGCACGCGCATGCGGTAGAAGGGGTTGCTGTCGGCATAGGCCTCCTTGTGCACCAGATGGGTCAGGCGCGGGTCGCGCTTGAGCCAGTCCAGCACCGCCTGCACATCGGCAGGCAGCCCGGCAATCGTGCCGTTGATACCTTCATGGGCGAGCAGCAGCAGGCCCTTGACCTGGTGCTGGTCACACAGCGCCTGCAAGGGCTGCTGCCACTGGGCAAACTCCGGCAGATCGATGAACTGGTAAAGCGCGGCGGTAAGGTATTGCTGGGACATGGAGAAAATCTGCGAAAAATGCGCGCCCGCAGGCCGTATTTTTCGGGGTAGTGCATAGGAAAAGCCAGGTGGACTGGAGGAGGGCCCTTCGATCCACCAACTTGGGGTGGCCCCATGGGGCTGGCACCGGCAGGGTGGCCTGCGCAGGCATCCTCATGGCGGGCGGGCCGCAGTCCAACGGCTGAACATCGTACTGTATCTGAATCGCCCATTTCTAGACCTGGATCAGCAAAATGGCCCAGCGTGCAGGCGTAAAAAAGCCCGGCAGGGCCGGGCGTGTTTGCGGCGCTTGCGGGCTTACCGCTGCCTGATCACTTGGGGCTCAGGCCCGTGATGTCGTAGAAGTTGATCTTGCCGCCGCCTTCAAAGACGCGGTCACCGGGGTTGATGCCGGCGGGGCAGGCGCCCAGATACTCGCCCTTGATATTGCGGGTGGTCTCTACCGTGCTGCCATCGGGCATCTGCTGCTTGGTGACCGACAGCACATGGAAGTTGTGCTGGAAGTCGCCGGTGATCTTGCGGCTGCTCTCGATGCGCTGCTCGGTCTGGCCGACCTTGCAGTTGGAGGTGAATTGCCAGCCATTGCTGTCCTTCAGGCTCGCGGTCTTGCATTGCTGCACATCGTACTTGGCCTTTTGCAGCTCACGGGTCTTGTAGAAGGTGTCCTTGTCCATGCAGTCCTGGAACTGGACGGTCTGGCCTTCCTGGTCCGTGGAGCTGATCTGCCAGTGGCCCGACTTGGGGCGGGGCAGGTCTTCGATATCGCCGGTGGTGGCGCAACCGGCGGCCAGCAAGGCGGCGGCCACGGCGGACAGGGAGGCGAGGTAACGGGTAGAAAGCATGGATGTCCTCTCGGTGGTTGTCATGCCGCATCGCTGCAGCGTGTTTTTGTACAAGAACGCGTCGTTACTTTATATCCTAGGCGGCGCGCTGCCCGCGCATTGTCTGACAAGGGCCGGGCCGCGTGTAGGAGAGCACCCGGCGGCGTGCTAGGGCAGCGCTGCAGCGCGCGTATCGGGGGGCTGCTCCTGCCCGCATTGCGCGAGCAGCCAGCGCTCGAAGGTCTGCATCGCCAACGTGGGGCTGCGCGATTTCAGCTGCGTGAGCCAGTAGCTGCCGGTGTCCAAGGTCTGCGCGAGCGGCGCGACCAGGCGGCCTGCCTGCAGGTCCCGGGAAAACAGGCGCAAGGGCAGCAGCGCGACGCCCAGGCCCTGCGCTGCCGCTTCGGCCAGCGTGAGCGATGAATCGAACACGGTGCCGCGCAGGCTGGGGCAGGCGAGCTTGTTCTGGGCGAACCAATGCTCCCACTCGCCTGCGCGGTAGGTGCGCAGCAAGGTCTCGCGCGCCAGGTCGGCCGGCTGCTGCAGGCGTGCGGCAATCGCTGGGGCGCACATGGGTGTGAGCGGCGCCTGCAGCAGCTGCCGGGCCGCCGTGCCATGCCAGGCGCCATCGCCAAAGCGGATCGCGCAGTCCCAGCCTTCACCCGCCAGGTCCACCCGGTTGTTGTGGGTGAACAGGCGCAGGTCGACAAAGGCATGGGCCTCCTGAAAGGCGCGCAGCCGGGGCAGCAGCCAGCCCACCGCAAACGTGCCCACGACGCCGACCGACAGCACCTCGTGCGGCCGCCTGTCCTGCACCTGGGCCAAGGCGCGCGACAGGCTGCCAAAGGCCTGGGCCACCGCCGGCACCAGGGCCATGCCTTCATCGGTCAACGCCAGGCCGCGCGGCAGGCGGCGAAACAGCGGTTTGCCCAGCTGGTCTTCGAGCTGGCGAATGTGCTGGCTGATGGCGGCCTGGGTCACATGCAGCTCCAGCGCCGCCCGCGTCAGATTGAGGTGGCGTGCTGCGGCATCGAAGGCGCGCAGGGCATTCAAAGGCAGGTGCATAAGCTATAAGTTTTTCTTGTGGGTTTTCTTGGTTTTCATCGTTGGTCAAGCGCGCGGGATCTCGGTAAATTGACGCCTGTCCACCGGATAACAACGAATTTTAAGGATTGAAAGCCATGTACAGAAGAAAGTTTTTCTTGACTATGGGTGCTGCCAGCCTGGTCGCCACCTCCGCACGCGCCTGGGCCGCTGCGCCATCGGCAGACAAGGCGGCAGAGCGCCAGTTTGCCCAGGCCATGCAGGCCCTCGAGCGCGCAGTGGGCGGGCGCCTGGGCGTGTCGGCGCTGAACACCGTGACCGGCGCGGCGCTGGGCTGGCGCCAGAATGAGCGCTTTGCGATGTGCAGCACCTTCAAGATGCTGCTGGCCGCCCAGGTGCTCTCGCGAGTGGATGCCGGCCAGGACCGGCTGGATGCCACGCTGACGTTTGACCGCTCGGTGCTGGTCGAGCATTCGCCGGTGACCGAGAAATTTGCCGGCAGGGCCCCGATGACGGTTGAGGCGCTGTGCGACGCCATCATGACGATCAGCGACAACGGCGCTGCGAACCTGCTGCTGGAGCGCGTGGGTGGCCCGGCCAGTTTTACCGCCTATATGCGCAGCTTGGGTGACCCGACCACGCGGCTGGACCGCATCGAGCCGGCGATGAGCGAATCCAAACCCGGCGATGTGCGCGATACGACCAGCCCGCTGGCGATGCTGAGCAGCATGCGCGCGCTGACCCTGGGCAAGGCCTTGAGCGCCGCCCACCGCGAAAGACTCGTCGGCTGGATGCAAGCCAATACGACGGGCGACCACTGCCTGCGCGCAGGTGCCCCGGGCTGGAAGGTGGCGGACAAGACCGGCTCGGGACCGGGCACCCGCAACGACATTGGCCTGCTGTGGGCGCCCGGTGCTGCGACGCCGATTCTGGTGACCAGCTACTTGACCGAATGCAAGGCCGAGCCCAAGGCGCGTGATGCGGCACTGGCCCGGGTGGCCGCCGAGCTGGTGAAGCTTTGGGGCTAACTGGGGATTGAATGGGGGATGGATCGGGCGCTGATCGCCCCGCTTCAAACAGAACTGCCCCTTGTCAGGGGCAGTTTGGGTCAAGGGCGCTGCCGGCGCGGGCAGGGCCCCTTGGCGCGTTAGCGCCGGGCGATCACAGGTACTTGACCAGCACCTGGCTCTTGCGGCTCCAGTTGTACTTGGCCTTGCGCTGCTCGGGCAGCCAGTCCGGATCCACCGGCTGGAAGCCGCGCTTGAGGAACCAGTGCATCGTGCGGGTGGTGAGCACAAAAATGCTCTTGAGGCCCGTGGCGCGGGCGCGTTGCTCGATGCGCTTGAGCAGCTTTTCGCCGTCACCCGTGCCCTGGCTTTGCGGCGATACGGTCACAGCAGCCATCTCGGCGGTGCCCGCTTCCGGGTAGGGGTAGAGGGCCGCGCAGCCGAAGATCACGCCATCGTGCTCGATGATGGTGTAGGCGGAGATATCACGCTCGATCTCGGTGCGGCTGCGCTTGACCAGGGTGCCATCCTTCTCGAAAGGCTCGATCAGCTGCAAAATGCCGCCGACATCATCGGGCTTGGCCTCGCGCAGCTCTTCGAGGCGCTCATCAATCACCATGGTGCCGATGCCATCGTGCACATAGACTTCCAGCAGCAGCGCGCCGTCGGTCGCAAAGGGCAGGATGTGGCTGCGCTCCACGCCTTCCTTGCAGGCCTTGACGCAATGCTGCAGATAAAAACCGACATCGGTGGGCAAGGTGGCGGGCGGCAACTGGGCAAGCAGCTTTTGCGCCACATCCAGCGGCAGCTCGGTGTCGACCGGGTTGTCTTCTCCTTCGGGCTCCAGCGGGTTCAGGCGGATGCCGGCCACTTCGGTGAGAAACATCAGCTTGTCGGCTTTGAGCTCAATGGCCACGCGCGTGGCCACCTCTTCCATGCTGAGGTTGAAGGCCTCGCCCGTGGGCGAGAAGCCAAACGGCGAGACCAGTACCATCGCGCCCATGTCCAGGGTGCGGTGGATGCCGCCGACATCGACCTTGCGCACCAGGCCCGAATGCATGAAATCGACGCCATCGACAATGCCGACCGGGCGCGCGGTGACAAAGTTGCCCGAGATCACGCGCACCGTGGCGCCGGCCATCGGCGTATTGGGCAGGCCCTGGCTGAAGGCCGCTTCAATCTCGAAGCGCAGCTGGCCCGCGGCCTCCTGGGCGCAGTCGAGCGCCACCGAATCGGTCACCCGGATGCCATGCGAGTAACGCGGCGCATGGCCCTTGGCCGCCAGCTGCTCATTGACCTGGGGCCTAAAACCATGGACCAGCACGATCTTGACACCCAGCGCCTGGATCAAGGCCAGATCCTGGGCAATCGATTGCAGCTTGCCCGCTGCAATCGCCTCACCTGTCACGCCCACTACAAAAGTCTGGTTGCGAAACTTATGGATATAAGGCGCCACCGAGCGGAACCAGGGCACAAAGGTGAAATTGAATACAGCGGACATGGGGGTGGGGTGTGGGGGTATTTCCTAGAAGCACGCCAGATCGGCGGTTTGCGGCTGCCGCTATTGTTATACAAACATCGCGCGCCTGCATGCAGTTGGCTGCAGATTTGACCTCAGCGCCATGGGAAAAATCCATCAGTGCTGCGCTGTCCATTTTGGCTGGCGCGAAGTGGAGGTTTCGCAATCACAAACGGCGCAGGTGTGGGCAAACCGGCGCGCCGGGCCGATGATGGCGGTTTTGCAAAAAATAGCCTGGAGACAAGCATGACCACCACCATCAACCGCCGCCAGCTGCTGGCGCTGGGCGCAGCGCCCCTGGCCGCCGGCCTGCCTTTGCTGCATACGGGGGCTGCGCATGCGGCCGACTATCCCAGCAAGCAGGTGAAATTCATCGTTCCCTTCCCGCCCGGCGGCCCGGTTGATACGACGGCGCGGGCTTTTGTGCCGCCGCTGGGCCAGCTCTGGGGCCAGGGCACGTTTATCGACAACCGTGCTGGCGGCGGCGGCATCATTGGCGCGGAGATGGCGTCGCGCCAACCGGCCGACGGCTACAGCCTGTTTGTCGGCGCAATCCACCATTCGGTCAACCCCTCGCTGCATCCCAAGCTGAGCTATGACATCCAGAAGGACTTTGTGCCGGTGAGCTTTGCGGCCATGTTCCCGGTGTTCCTGGTGGTCAACCCCAGCGTGCCTGCCAAGAATGTGCAGGAGCTGATCGCGCTGGCCAAAAAGCCGGGCAGCAACCTGGCCTTTGCCTCGTCGGGCAATGGCGGTGGCACGCACCTGGCCGGGGAGCTGTTCAACATGCATGCCGGCACCAAGCTCTTGCATATTCCCTACAAGGGCAGCGCCCCGGCGATGACCGATGTGCTGGGCGGCCAGGTGGCCATGATGTTCAGCGACGCGCCCACCGCCATCGGCCATATCAAGAGCGGCAAGGTCCGCGTGCTGGGCGTTGCCAGCCCCAAGCGCTCGGCGCTGATGCCCGAGGTGCCCACCATTGCCGAGCAGGGCTTGCCTGGCTACGAGGCCTATTCCTGGGCGGCGCTGTTTGCGCCGGCCGGCACGCCCAAGGAGATCGTTGCCAAGGTCAATGCCGATTTCAACCAGGTGATGCGTGCCCAGGAAGTGCGCCAGCGCCTCTATGTGGCGGGCGCCGAGGCCGACCCCGGCACGCCCGAAGAAATGGCGCAGCGCCTGCAGTCGGAGATCGACAAATGGGCGCGGGTGGTCAAGGCCGCGCAGATCCGCATCGATTGAGCGGGAGGCTGCGCGGCTTGATGCGCTCGGTGGTGCAGGCATGCACAATGGAGGCATCTTGTACTTGCAGACCGCCTCTATGGACCTGATCTCTGGCAGCGCCGACCCCCATTTCCAACCGGTGGCGCTGGAAAAAGCCTACCGCCTGCTCAACCACGGCCCCACGGTGCTCGTGTCCGCCACCCATGGCGGCGAGCGCAATGTGATGGCCGCCGCCTGGGCCTGCGCGCTGGACTTCACACCGCCCAAGGTGACCGTGGTGCTGGACAAGGCCACCCGCACCCGCGCGCTGGTCGAGGCCAGCGG
Organism: Comamonas sp. MYb396; assembly: GCF_037479555.1. Lineage (NCBI taxonomy): Bacteria > Pseudomonadati > Pseudomonadota > Betaproteobacteria > Burkholderiales > Comamonadaceae > Comamonas > Comamonas sp. MYb396. Next base: position 310,866 of record NZ_JBBGYU010000004.1, read on the forward strand.
CCGCTTTGCGCTGCAGCTGCCCACCGTGCCCATCGCCGCCTTGACGGTAGAGCTGGGCACGATCAGCGCGCTGCAGCAGCCGGGCAAGCTCGCCCAGTCGGGCGTGCAGCTGTTTGATGCCCCCGGTCAGCAGACGCCCTTGGTCGCTGGCTGCGCCGCCTGGCTGGAATGCCGCCTGCTGCCCGAGCCGCACAACCAGCACAGCTATGACCTGTTCATTGGCGAGGTCACCGGCGCCTGGGCCGATGACCGGGTGTTCCGGGAGGGCCACTGGCATTTCGAGACTGCGCCGCAAGACCTGCGCACTTTGCACTATGTGGCAGGCGGCCATTTCTATGCGATTGGGGAGGCGATTGATGTGCCCGCGCCCAAGGCTTGATCGCGCGCCTGGCTGCATCCGCGCCAGCTTTGGCGCTGGGTCGGCCTGATGTTTCCGATCTTCCTGGTCATCCTGGCGGTCGGCCTGGCCCTGCTGGGTTGGCGCACCCTGCGCAAACGCCGCCAGCTGCGCTTTTTGCAGCAATACCGCTTGGATGCCGCCTACCGCAAGGCGCTCTGGCGTGACTACCCGCATCTGAATGACGCGAGCCTGGCGCAGGCCGAAGAGGGGCTGCGCCAGTTTTTTATCATGCACTGGCTCGCTCCCCGCGCGCAGCTGCAGATGCCCTCACGCCTGGCCGATGCGCTCTGGCATGCCTTTATTCTGGATACGCGGCGCTACCAGCAGTTTTGCCAGCAGGCCTTTGGCCATATGTTTCACCACCTGCCCGCGCAGGCCGCCAGCGCTGGGCCATCACAGAGCCAGGCAGCAGCGATGCAGCCGAGCTGGAATGCGGCGATGCACACCCGGCGCTATATGGTGGGCGCACTGCTGGGCGGCATACCGCTGCTGTTTGCACTCGATGCCGCTGCCGCGATTGACGATGGCTGGCTGTACCCGCCGGGGTTGCTGGGCCAATGGGCCAGCGCATTTGCTGCAGGGCTTGGTGCCGGGGCTGCCGGCAGCAGTACTGATAACAGTACTAGCGCCAGCAGCGACAGCGGCAGCCACCGTGGCGACAGCAGCGCAGGCGATAGCTCCGATATGGTGAGCAGCAGCACCAGTGCGGACAGCGAGGGCGGCGCGTCCAGCTGCAGCGGCAGCAGTTGTGGCGGAAGCAGCTGCGGGGGCGGCAGCAGCGATTGAGTGGCAAAGCCTGCGTGGGCCCAAGGCGTTGTTGCGGCTTCGCAACCGGTGGGGGCCTGCTGCGGGGATAATGCTGCCCCTATGTCGCTCAAGATTACGTTTCCCGAATCCCTGCCAGTTTCCGCCCGCCGTGATGAAATCATGGAGGCCATGGACCGCCACCAGGTCATCATCGTCTGCGGTGAGACCGGATCGGGCAAAACCACCCAGCTGCCCAAGATTGCCCTGGCCCTGGGCCGCGGCAAGGTCAATGCCACCCCCAATGACAAGGGCGAGGTGCGCGGCCATTTGATCGGCCACACGCAGCCCCGCCGGATTGCGGCCAGCAGCGTGGCCAAGCGCATTGCCGAAGAGCTGCAGACGCCGCTGGGCGATGTGGTGGGCTACAAGGTGCGTTTTCAGGACCGTTTGTCCAAGGACGCCTCGGTCAAGCTGATGACCGACGGTATCTTGCTGGCCGAGACGCAGACCGACCCGCTGCTCAAGCAATACGACACCTTGATCATCGACGAGGCCCATGAGCGCAGCCTCAATATCGACTTTTTGCTGGGCTATCTGCGCCAGCTCCTGCCCAAGCGCCCGGATCTGAAAGTGGTGGTGACCTCGGCCACCATCGATGCCGACCGCTTTGCCAAGCACTTTGCCGGCCCGCAAGGCCCGGCGCCGGTGATCATGGTCTCGGGCCGCACCTTCCCGGTGGAGATGCGCTACCGGCCCTTTGAAGATGCCAAGGACTACGACCTCAACGATGCGATTGCCGATGGCGTCGATGAGCTGTGGACCGGTGGGGCTGGCGGCGACATCCTGATTTTTCTGCCCGGCGAGCGCGAGATCCGCGAGGCCGCCGACCATCTGCGCAAGCACCTGCAGCACTCACCGGTGCTGCGCAATGCCGAGGTGCTGCCGCTCTTCTCGCGCCTGTCGCAGGCTGAGCAGGACCGCATCTTTGAAGGCCATACCGGCCGGCGCATCGTGCTGGCCACCAACGTGGCCGAGACCTCGCTCACCGTGCCCGGCATCCGCTATGTGATCGATGCCGGCACGGCCCGGGTCAAGCGCTATTCCTTCCGCAGCAAGGTCGAGCAGCTGCTGGTCGAGCCCGTCAGCCAGGCGGCGGCGAACCAGCGCGCCGGCCGCTGCGGGCGCGTGGCCAACGGCATCTGCATTCGGCTCTATGACGAGGCCGATTTCCAGTCGCGCAGCCCCTTTACCGATCCGGAAATCCTGCGCTCGTCCTTGGCCGGCGTCATCCTGCGCATGAAGGCCTTGCGCCTGGGCGATGTGGTGAATTTTCCGTTTCTCGAAGCACCGTCGGGCCGTGCCATTGCCGACGGCTACCAGCTGCTCGCCGAGTTGGGCGCGGTCGATGAGCAGGGCGAGCTGCTGCCGATGGGCCAGGCCTTGTCGCGCCTGCCGCTGGACCCGCGCGTGGCGCGCATGATTGTCGAGGCGCGCGAGCGCGGCGCGCTGGCAGAGGTGCTGGTGATTGCCTCGGCGCTGAGCGTGCAGGATGTGCGCGACCGCCCATTGGAAGCGCAGCAGCAGGCCGACCAGCAGCATGCCAAGTTTGACGACGAAAAAAGCGAGTTCAGCGGCTACCTGCGCCTGTGGAAATGGCTGCAGGATGCGCGTGGCGGCAAGGTGGTGGCCAAGAGCCGCAAGGACATGGCGCAGCAAGCAGCCCCGGCCAAGGGCCAGGCGATAGGGCGCAATGCCGCCTTTTTGCCGGTGGCCCAGCGCAGCACGGGTGCGGCTGCATCGGTGGAGTCCGCCGCGCCGCTGGCTGCTTTCACACCGCAGGACAGCGTGTTGGTGGATGAGGCCAGCCACAAGCTCAGCAACCGCCAGTGGGAGCAGCTGCTGCGCCAGAACTTCATCAATATCCGCCGCGTGCGCGAGTGGCGTGACATCCATTCGCAGTTGCTGACGGTGGTCAAGGAGCAGCGCTGGCCGATGAATGAGGAGGCCGCTGGCTATGAGGCCGTGCATCTGTCGATGCTCTCGGGCCTCTTGGGCAATATCGGCTTCAAGACCGAGGAGGGCGATGGCTACCTGGGCGCGCGGGGCATCCGCTTCCACCCGCACCCCGGTGCGCACCTGTCCAAAAAACCCGGCCGCTGGATTGTGGCGGCCGAGCTGGTCGAGACCTCGCGCCTCTACGGGCGCGGCATTGCCGCCATCGAGCCCCAGTGGCTGGAGCAGGTGGGCGCGCATCTGCTGCGCAAGCAGTTGCTGGATCCGCACTGGGAGAAAAAGCAGGGCGAGGTCGCGGCCTATGAGCGCGCTACCCTGTATGGCCTCGTGGTCTACAGCCAGCGCCGCATCAGCTACGGCAAGATCGACCCGCAAGGCGCGCGCGATATCTTTATCCGCCAGGCGCTGGTTGAAGGCGACTGGGAGACGCGCCTGCCGTTCTTGCAGGCCAACCAGAAGCTGATTGCCAAGGTCGAGGAGCTGGAGCACAAGAGCCGCCGCCAGGATGTGCTGGTGGACGATGCGCTGATCTATGCGTTCTACGACCAGCAGATTCCGCAGGATATCTGCACCGGCCGGGCGCTCGAGCGCTGGGTCAAGGACGAGAGCGCGCGCAACCCCGATCTGCTGCGCCTCTCGCGCGACGAGCTGATGCGCCATGAGGCCGCCGGCATCACGACGGCTGCCTTTCCCAAGACCATCAAGATGGGCGGGGTCGATTGCACGGCCAGCTACCTGCACCAACCCGGTGACCCGCGTGACGGCGTGACCGTGACGGTGCCGCTCTTTGTGCTCAACCAGGTGAGCGAGGAACGCGCTGAATGGCTGGTGCCGGGCATGCTCAAGGACAAGATCCAGGCCTTGCTCAAAAGCCTGCCCCAGCGCCCGCGCAGCCGCTTTGTGCCACTGGCTGAAAACGCCCAGCGCCTGGCCGAGCTGCTGGGCAGTGCCGAGCGCTTTGGTGCGGGCAGCCTGGTTGAGGTGCTGCTCAAGCAGGCACGCGACGAGACCTCGCTGGACATCAAGCGGGCGGACTTCAAGCTCGACATGCTCAGCCCCCATCTGTTCATGAACTTCCGCATCAGCGACGAGCATGGCCGCCAGCTGGGCCAGGGCCGTAACCTGGGCGCCCTGAAGGCCCAGTGGGGCGCCAAGGCCCGCGGCGCCTTCCAGGCGCTGGCCGAGCTCAAGATCGCCCCGCAGGCCGATGGTGCTGCCGCCCCAGCGCCGGCGCAAGCACCTGCCGCCGCTGCCAAGCAAGGTGGCAAGGCGGCGCCTGCAGCCAGCGCTGCGGCGCACAGCAAGGCCCAGGGGCCCGTGCATGCGGCCGACAAGCTCTGGACAGATTGGGGCTTTGGTGCCTTGCCCGAGCTCATGGAGATCAAGAAGGGCAACCAGACGCTGATTGGCTTCCCCGCACTGATCGACCACGGCAATGGCGTCGGCATCGAGGTGTTTGACGAGCCCGAGGTGGCAGCCAGCCGCCATGCGCTGGGCCTGCGGCGTCTCTTTGCGCTGCAGATCCGCGATGCGCTCAAGTACCTGGAAAAGAACATCCCCGATCTGCAGAAGATGGCGGTGGGCTATATGCCGCTGGGCACGCAGGAAGAGCTGCGCGAGCAGATCATCAATGTGGCGATTGACCGCGCCTTCTTGCAAGAGCCGCTGCCGGCGGACGCCGAGCAGTTCAAGCAGCGGGTGCAGGAGGGGCGCGGGCGCCTGACCTTGATCGCCAACGAGGTCGCGCGCATGGCCGCTGGCGTGCTGCAGGAATACATGGCGGCGGTGCGCAAGATCAAGGACACCAAGAACGCGCCTGAGGCCATGGCCGATGCCCAGCAGCAGCTGCAAAAGCTGGTGCCCAAGAACTTTATCGCGATTGCGCCCTGGGCCCAGCTGGGACACTATGCCCGTTACCTGAAGGCGATCACCGCGCGCCTCGATAAGTACCGGGCCGACCCCGCCCGCGATGCCGCCAAGCTCAAGGAGCTGCAGCCATTGGAGCAGCGCTATTGGCGCCTGGTGGCAGAGCGCAAGGGCCAGGTGGATGCGCGCATGCAGGAGTACCGCTGGATGCTCGAAGAGCTGCGGGTGAGCTTTTTTGCCCAGGAGCTGCGCACGCCATACCCGGTCAGCAGCAAGCGGCTGGACAAGGTCTGGCAGCAGTTGCAGCAGTAAGGACTTAGGGATAACCGGCCATGCTGCCTTGCGCAACATGGCCGGTTTTTCTTTGTCAAACCAGGCGTTCCACCACCTCGTCCACCGTCAGCACATCGCCAAAGAACAGCATCCAGTTGTTGAGGCTGTGGACATGCTCATAGGGCGTGACGGCGGCCAGCGCATCGTCGACCATGATGGTGGCGTAGTCCAGCATCATCGCGTCGCGCGCGGTGGATTCGCAGCAGACATTGGTGACGGTGCCGCCGATCAAGACGGTGCGCACGCCCTGCGCCTTGAGGACGGCGTCGAGATCGGAGGCGCCGGGGGCCAGCGCGCTGTAGCAGCGCTTGACGACCGTGAGGTCGCCTGGCTGTACATCGAGCGCGGGCGGCATCGCAAAGCCGGCGTGGCCGCTGCCCAACTCCAGCAGCCGGCGCGCGCTGCGCTCGGGCGTGAGCATATGGCGGTGGTGGTGCGACCAGAACTGGTCGGCGCCATCGGCGCTGGTCTTGATCCACACCACAGTGCCGCCCTTGGCGCGCAGCGCGGCTGCCAGCTGGTTGACCTTGGCAAAGATCGCGCGCGCTGGCGCACATTCGCCCTGGTAGCCGGGCTGGGTGTAGTAGTTTTGCAAGTCCACGACGACAAAGGCGGTGGCCGCGGCGTCCAACTGGTCATAGGGGTGGAGCACCCCCTGGCGGGCCAGCACGCGCTCTTCAATCCAGGGCTCAAACTGCATGGGGCTATCTTTTCTGGTGTGGGTTTCAAAGGGCTCAGGCGTAGCGGTGCTGCACGCTTTTTTCCAGGCGGGTGACGGCCATGTACATCACGGCCGACAGCAGCGCCAGCACGACGATCGACGCCATCACCACATTGAGCTTGAACACCTGGCTGCCGTTGACGATCAAAAAGCCCAGGCCGGCGCTCGAGGACTGGAACTCGCCGACGATGACGCCGATCAAGGACAGGCCAATGTTCATCTTGATCGCGGCAATCACCGCGGGCACGCTGCCGGGGAAGACCACATACTTCATCACCTGGGCCTTGCTGGCGCCCAAGGTGGTGGCCAGCTTGATCTTGTTGGGGTCGATGGCCTGAAAGCCTTCGTAGACCACCATGATGGTGATGAACAGCGAGATGGCGACCGCCATGCCGTAGACCGAGTATTCCGAGCCCAGCCAGATGTAGAAGATCGGCACAAAGGCAATCTTGGGCATGGCATTGGCGATCACGAGGAAAGGATCGAGCACCTTTTTCAAAAAGCTGCTCCACCACAGCATGGACGCCATGCCGATGCCCAGCAGCATGCTGACGACAAAGCCGATCACCGTGGCCTTGAAGGTGATCCAGGTGTGGCCCAGCAGGTCGCCGTTGCGGGCCAGATCGACCAGGGTGGGCAGCACGGCAGACGGGTAGCTGGTGAGCATGGGGTTGAGGATGTGGCTGCGCGCGAGCAGTTCCCAAATCAACAGGAATGCCAGCAAGAGCCCTGCGCGGCTCAGTGCCACCAGGCGCTTGCGGCGCTGGATCTGGGCCAGCCACTGGCGGTATTCGGGGCTGCGGGTGTCGGCTTGGGCCGGGGCCGCCGTGTTGGTGGTGTTCATGACGGTGCTCATGCTTAGCCTTCCACGTGGGCGTCGATCTCGTCCCACAGCACATTGAAGTAATCGTTGAATTCCGGGCAGCCTCGGGCCTCAAAAGGCGTGGGCCGTTTGCCGCCCTGCGAGGGGAAGTCCATGTGGTGCACCGATTTGATGCGGCCGGGCCGGCGCGAGAGCACGATGACGCGGTCGGTCATTGCAATGGCCTCGCCAATATCGTGCGTGACCAGGATCACCGACTTGCCCTCGTCGCGCAGCACATCGACCACCTCATCGGCAATCGACAGGCGGGTTTGCGAGTCGAGCGCGGAGAAGGGCTCGTCGAGCAGCACCACATCCGGGTTGGTGACCAGGGTGCGGGCCAGGGCCACGCGCTGGCGCATGCCGCCCGAGAGCTGGCGCGGGTAGTGGTGCAGGTAGTCGCCCATGCCGCATTTGTGCAGCAGCTGCGTGGCGCGCTTTTCGGCGGCCGCCAGGTCCTTGTTCTGGATCTGGGCGCCCAGCAGGGTGTTTTCCAAAATGGTGCGCCACTCGAACAGGTAGTCCTGCTGCAGCATGTAGCCGATGCGCGGGTTGGGGCCGACGATGGTCTGGCCATCGACCAGCACCGTGCCGCTGGACGGCGGCAAAATGCCCGCCAGGATCGACAGCAAGGTGCTCTTGCCGCAGCCCGACTGGCCAATCAGGCTGATGAATTCGCCTGCCTTGACCGAGAGGTTGATGTTCTGCAGCGCTTGGGTCTCGCCCTGGGGTGTGAAATAGCGCAAGGAGACGTTGTCGACATGGACGCGGTAGGGGTGGGTCATCGCAGCTCCTTATTTTTGCGCCAGGCTCTGCACCAGGCCCATGTCGACAAAGCGGGCGTAGTCGACCTTTTTGCCGGCCTCCAGCACACCGCCTTGCACCAGCATGTCCTGAAGCTGGTCCATGGCTTGCTTCTCGACCATCGGCGTCTTCTTCCACAGCTGCAGCTGCTGGTAGCGCTCAATGGCACTGACCAGCTCGGCCTTGCTCAGGCCCGTGAAATAGCTGCCCACCAGATCGGCCAGCTCGCCCGCCGGTGCAGCAGCGGTGTACTGCTGGGCTTTCGCCACCGCCTGGGTCCAGGCCTGCACGGCGGCACGGTTTTTCTTCAGGTAGGCATCGGTGGTGGTGAACACGGTGTAGTCGACCATGCCCACTTCCTTGCCCACCGCGCCCAGCGGGAAGGCCTTGCCTTGTTTTTCCAAGCTGCTGGCCTCGGGCTCCAGAAAGGTGGCGTAGTCGTTTTGCCCGGCCAGCCAGGCGCCGGTGCGCGCGGCCGGGCCGATATTGCTGACCAGCGTGAGGTCTTTTTTCGGATCGAGCCCCTTTTTGCGCAAGGCCGCCTCCAGAAAGATATCGGGGTTGGAGCCCGGGCGGAAGGACATGATCTTGCTGCCCTTGAGCTTGCTCCAGTCAAAATTGGCATCGGGTTTGCGGCCCATCAGCAAGAAGCCGTCGGTGGCAGTCAGTCCGGCAAACACTATGGGTTTGACTGGCGACTCGCTGTTGGCGACATAGATCGAGGCCTCGGGGCCAATCAGCACAATATCGGCGCTGCCCGAGAGCAGGGCGGCCATGCCCTTGTCGGTGCCCTGCGAGGTTTTCATGCTCATCTCGATGCCCGCGTCCTTGAACATCCCCTTTTGGATGCCCACATACATGGGAACATAGAGCACCGAGCGCACCACCTCCTCGTAACGGATCTTGTGCGCTGTCTGCGCCTGGGCATGGGACAGCGGCAGCAGCGCCGCCAGCAGGGAGGCAATAAGGGCCGTACGGCGGCGAAACATGTTCTTCATACCCACTCCTTGTATACAGAAAATAGCGACAGATGAATAAAAACAGCTTCATGCAAGAACAATGCCGAAATAAATGCTGAAATTTCCGGATCAATGTCTTGTTATGTATTCAGTATCCAATTTATCGTGCATGCCGAGGATCGGTGTTAACCATCAGGACTGGAGCCCGGGATTGGGTGTAGGGCGAGGTGCGGTGAGGGCCGATGGCGGCGGCTTTGGGAGCCGGCCTTGATGCCGCGGCGCATGGCAGCGCGCTGGCCCCCCAGGTTGCGGCGCGCACTGTTTTGGTCCCGGCCGCTGACGGCCGACGAATGGGTGCTGCTGGCGCGCTATTTTGGCCAGCCGCAGCACCCGGGCTGGTCGCGCATGCGCCTCTACCTGCGCCGGCTGGGCGATACGCGCAGGGCGCTGTCGTTCAACGGCGGCTTTGTGTCGATGCCGGCGCACTGTTTTGCGGCGTCAGACCCGCGCCAGTGCCTGCGGCTGGCTGAGCCGCTGATTGCAGGATGGCTGGCCCACGAGGCCTTCCACCACTGGCAGCGGCTGCAGGGCAGGGCGGTAACCCGGCAGGCATTGGGCCTGCAATGGCGCTTTTGGCGCCATGGCATCAACCCCTATGCCTATACGCCCAGTGCATCGCCGGCAGAGTTGCTGGCCCAGTTCCAGCAGGCCCAGGTCGAGCAGCAGGCACAGATGTGGCAAGACGCGGTGATGGCCGATATCGCCTGGCGCCAGGCCGGGCCCGGTGCGGCGCGGGAGCGGCTGGCAGCCGCTGCCCAGCGCTGGCATGCGGTGCTGCACTGGGTGCAACAACAGGGCGCGCCACACCGGGGCTCGCCGGTCCCCTAAGCGACGGGCTGGTGCCTGGGCGGCTGGGCATACTGGACCGAAACTCGCTTTGAAAGTTCGGGACCCGCCATGACCGCTGCTGCAGACCTGCCTGCCTCCACTTCCACCTCTGTCCCGGTATCTGCCCCGATATCCGCCCATTGGCCCGGGCGTGTGCCCCGGCAGCTGACCTTGCCGGCCACCTCGGTCTGGGACAACCTGGCCGTCAATGCCCGGCGCTATCCGGACCATGCCGCACTGGTGTTTTTTGACCAGGCCATCAGCTATGGCCAGATGTGCGAACAGACCGAGCGCCTGGCCGCCCATCTGTACCAGCAAGGCGTGCGCAAGGGAGACCGGGTCATCCTGCTGATGCAAAACTGCCCGCAGCTGGTGCTGGCGCACTACGCGATCCTGCGCGCCAATGCGGTGGTGGTGCCGGTCAACCCGATGAACACCGCCGCCGAGCTGGCCCACTACATCAGCGATGCCGATGCGCGCGTAGCGATCACCACCGCCGATCTGGCCCCTGCGCTGTGCCAGGCCAGCAGCAGCCTGCCTTCCGAGCAGCAGCTGGCGCACCTGGTTATCAGCCATCTGTCGGACACCATGCCGGCCGATGCCGCTACGCAGCCGGATTTTCCGCCTGCCTGGCAGCCTTGGTTGCTGGGCGCGCAGCCTTTGCCGGGTGCCGATCTGCTGGGTGCCACCACGGTCAGCCGCTGGCTCGATGCCGTCGAGTGCCGTGCCGAGCCCCCCGCCGTGGAGGTAGCGGCCAGCGATATGGCGATCCTGCCCTACACCAGTGGCACCACCGGCCTGCCCAAGGGCTGTATCCATGCGCACAGCCATGTGCAGCATGCGGCGATGGCGGGCGTGCTCTGGGGCCGGCAAAGCACCGAGAGCGTGAACCTGGTCGTGGCGCCGATGTTCCATATCACCGGCATGGTGTCGATCATGCATGTGCTGATCTGCGCCGGAGCCACCTTGGTGATCATGCCGCGCTGGGACCGGCAGCTGGCGGCCGCGCTGATGGCGCGCTACCGGGTGACGCACTGGGCCAATATCCCGACGATGGTGGTCGATCTGCTGGCCAGCCCGAACCTGGCGCAAATGGACACCCGCAGCCTCGTCTACATGGGTGGCGGGGGCGCGGCGATGCCGCAGTCGGTAGCGCAAAGGGTCAAGGAGGTCTGGGGCCTGGACTATATCGAGGGCTATGGCATGACGGAGACCTGCGGCGCCTCCCATGCCAACCCCTACGAGCACCCCAAGCAGCAGTGCCTGGGGCTGCCCCATATCGGCATGCAGTCGCTGGTGATCGACCCCGAAACCTGGCAGCCCCTGGCCGACGGTGAGGTGGGGGAGATTGTGGTGCAGGGCCCGCAGGTGCTGCAGGGCTACTGGAAGCAGCCCGCTGCCACGGCCGCCAGTTTTGTCGAGGTGGGCGGGCAGCGCTTTTTCCGCACCGGTGACCTGGGTTACCGCGATGCCGATGGCTACTTCTTCCTGACCGATCGCCTGAAACGCATGATCAATGCCAGCGGCTACAAGGTCTGGCCCGCCGAGGTCGAGAGCCTGATGTACCGCCATCCTGCCATCCTGGAGGCCTGCGTGATCTCCGCCCGCGATGAATACCGGGGCGAGACCGTCAAGGCCGTGGTGGTGTTGCGCCAAGGCCAGCAGGGCCTTGTCAGCGCGCAGGACATTATCGACTGGTGCCGCGAACACATGGCGGTGTACAAGGCGCCGCGCCTGGTGCAGCTGGTAGACCAGTTGCCCAAGAGTGGCAGCGGCAAGGTGATGTGGCGCTTGCTGCAGGAAAAGGAGTAAAGGTGCCGTGGGATGCCTGCAGGCGCATAGGCAGGGAGGGATGCACTACCACCAGCGCATGAGGCGCAGCATCTTGAACCAAAACCCGTCGCCATACTGTACCGCTAGCCAGCCACAAACCACCGGGCAGACAACGCAGAGGATGGCCCAAGTCGTCCAGCTTGGGTAGGTTTTAAAGCCGATGACGCCCGCGACAAACAGGCCCAGCAAGATTCCAAAAAAGAGGCGAATATTGCGCTCGGCGCTGTCGCGGGGTGGGTCTTCATGCATGGCGTTCTGAGGCTCGTGGTGAGCCAGCCAGTGTAGGTGGGCGCAGCGGTCTCTGCCCAGCCTGATGTAGGGTGCAGGCTACACGCTTCCAGACTTTTCAATCACCAGGATCCTGGCCTCGCCCTGCGGGTGGGCCACATGCTCGCAGCCTACCCCGGCGTGGAAGATATCGCCGGCCTGCAGAAGGGCTTGCTTTTCTTCGCCCGCCTCGCGCCAGTGCATCACCACCATGCCCTGCATCACCGCAAAGACTTCCTCGCCGTCGTTGACATGCCAGATGTAGGGCTGGTCCGTCCAGTGCAAACGGACGCTGGTGCCGTTCATCTGGGCAATGTCCTGGGCGCCCCAGGGGCGCTCGGCGCTGAATTCCTGGCTGCGGATGATGCGTTGCATAGTGTCTCAGTGCAAAGGCACGTTAAGCGGTCGCGTTCAGCTCCTGGCTGATGGCCTCGATCTGCTCGGACAGCTCCAGCCAGCGCTCTTCGAGCTGCTCGATCTCGCCATTGACGGCGCTCAGCTGCTTGCCGGCTTCGACGATATCGGCACCCGACAGACCCGGGGTAGCGAGCTTGGTCTCCAGCGCATCGCGCTGCGCATTGAGCTGGGGCAGCTTCTTGTCGATCTGTTCGAGCTCTTTCTTGAAGGGCTTGGTCTTGTCGGCCAGTTGCTGGCGGGCGGCGGCGGCCAGGCGGCGGGCTTCCTTGGGGTCGCCCACGGGCTCGGCCTTGGCGGGCGCAGGCGCAGGGGCTGGCGCGGGTGCCGCAACCGGTGCCGCGACGGGCGCGGCCACAGGGGCAGGCGCTGCATCCTTGCTGCGCGATTGCATATCGGCCTGGCGCGCTTCTTCGCGCAGGCGCTTGGATTCGTCCAGCAGGTAGCGCTGGTAGTCGTCCAGATCGCCATCGAAGGGGCCGACCTGACCACGGCCGACCATCCAGAAGTCCTCGCAGACGGCGCGCAGCAGATGGCGGTCATGGCTGACCAGCATGACGGTGCCGTCAAAGTCGTTCAGTGCCATCGCCAGCGCTTCGCGGGTTGCCAAGTCCAGGTGGTTGGTTGGCTCATCGAGCAGCAGCAGGTTGGGGCGCTGCCAGACGATCATCGCCAGCACCAGGCGGGCTTTTTCGCCACCGCTCATGCTGCCGACGGCCTGCTTGACCATGTCGCCGCTGAAGTTGAAGGTGCCCAGGAAGTTGCGCAGGTCCTGCTCGCGCGCGCTGTTGCCTTCGCTGCCGATTTCCTTGGCCAGGCGGATCATGTGCTCGAGCGGGTTTTCGCTTGGGCGCAACACGTCCAGCTCCTGCTGGGCAAAGTAGCCGATATTGAGGCCCTTGCCCTCGGTCACGGTGCCGGCCAGGGCCTTCATCTCGCGGGCAATGGTCTTGACCAGGGTCGATTTACCCTGGCCGTTGGCGCCCAGAATACCAATGCGCTGGCCTGCCAGCACCGAGCGGTTGACGCCTTGCAAGATCGTGGTCTGCTTGCCGTCTTCGTCCTCATAGCCAAAGGCCGCGTCGGTGATCGCCAGCATCGGGTTGGGCAGGTTGGCCGGTTCCTTGAATTCGAAGGTGAACTCGGCCTCGGCCAGCACGGGCGCGATCTTCTCCATGCGGTCGAGCTGCTTGACCCGGCTTTGCGCCTGTTTGGCTTTGCTGGCCTTGGCCTTGAAGCGGTCAATGAACTTCTGCAGATGCGCCATCTTCTCTTGCTGCTTGGCAAAGCTGGCTTGCTGCAGCTCCAGCTGCTGGGCACGCAGCTCTTCGAAGCGGCTGTAGTTGCCGCCGTAGCGGGTCAGCTGCCCACCCTGGATCTGCAGGGTCACATTGGTGATCGCGTCGAGAAATTCGCGGTCATGGCTGATGGTGATCAGGGTGCCGGGGTAACGTTTGAGCCAGGCTTCGAGCCAGACCAGCGCGTCCAGATCCAAGTGGTTGGTCGGTTCGTCGAGCAGCAGCAGATCGCTCGGGCACATCAGCGCGCGGGCCAGCTGCAGGCGCATGCGCCAACCGCCCGAGAAGCTGTTGACCGGGTGTTCCAGCTCCTGCACCTTGAAGCCCAGGCCCAGGATCAGCGCCTGCGCGCGGGGCACGGCATCGTGGGCGCCGGCATCGGCGAGGTCCGCATAGGCCTGGGCCAGGGCCATGCCGTCGCCGGATGCCTCGGCCGCCTCCAGCTGCGCCTGTACTTCGACCAGGCGGGTGTCGCCCTCGAGCACAAACTGGGTGGCCGATTCGTCGGTTTCGGGCATGTGCTGGGCCACCTGGCCCATGCGCCACTGGGCGGGGATGTGGAAATCGCCACCGTCTTCCGTCAACGAGCCGTTGAGCAGCGCAAACAGCGTGGACTTGCCAGCGCCATTGCGGCCGACCAGGCCCACCGATTCGCCCGGGTTGATGGTGGTGGTGACGCCGTCAAGCAGCACTTTGGTGCCGCGGCGCAGGGTGATATTTTTCAGCGTAATCATGAATGGCCTCGATTATCGCCGCCCTGGGCTTGGCCCAGGGCCATGCAGGGCATAGCGGGCAGTGGTTGGCCGCACGGCTTGCGCCATTGGCGTTCGCCCAGGCGCCTGCTGCAAGCCCAGGTAGGCCAATGCCGCATGCCCTTGTAGGAGGCGGCAGGTGTTGGGCGCTGACACCGGCCTGGGCCTACCCAAGCCCCGGCCACAGGGCCATACTGCAATGTGCAAACGCCATATTTCAGTGATGGCAATCACAAGGACAGTGCTATGACAACAGCCTCTGAAATGCATGGACAGACTGCCGGTGACCGCCAGCCAGCACACAGCCTGGGCGCGGCTGCAGCGGCGCGGTCCCACTGGCAGCTGGCCGACATTCCCTATGCGCAGATCGACCATGGCGCGGTGGCCAACGACGAGGACATGTTCTACCTGCTGATGAGCGCCTCCTTTGTCGAGACCGGCTCGGACACCTATGCCGCCAACCTGGGCGCGCACTATGCGCGCTACCCGGACATCCAGCATTGGCTGGAGGACCGCTGGGAGCATGAGGAGCTGCAGCACGGCGCATCGCTACGGCGCTATGTGGAGGCGGTCTGGCCCAGTTTTGACTGGCAAAAGGCCTATGACAGCTTTTTTGCCGAGTATTCGCTGCTGTGCACGCAAGAGGCTTTACTGGAAGACCCGCGCCTGGAGATGGTGGCGCGCTGCGTGGTGGAGACGGGCACCACGGCCTACTACCACACCTTGCGCGCACTCAGCCAGGAGCCGGTGCTGACCGGGCTGCTGGGCCATATCCGCAATGACGAGGTCGGCCACTTCAAGCATTTCTTGAGCTACTTCAAAAGCCTGCAGGCCCAGGAGCCCGTTGGCCGGCTGCGCATTGCGAAGGCGCTGTACAGCCGCTTGAAAGAACTGCGCGAGAGTGATTCCGATGTGGCGCTGCGCCATGTGTTTGCCCACAAGGGCGCGCTGTTTGCCGACCGGCAGCGCAGCTTTGACGATGTCGCCCAGCGCATCTACCACCTGATCAGCAGCGGCCTGCCGGCCCAGCTGGCGGTGCAGATGCTGCTCAAGCCGATGCTGCTGCCGCCCAGGTTGGAATCCTGCCTGCACCGGCCCATCAGCCGGCTGGCCTGCAAAATGCTGGCCTACTGATGCAACGCAGAACCAGGCTCAAAGCTGGGTGGGTTGTTCCTGCGCCCAGTGCATCAGCGCTTCGCGGGTCAGCAGCAGCACCTGGTCGTCGCCCGCGCTGGTGTCCATCCAGAACACCGGCAGCCCAGGGAAGGCGGCTTCAAAGTAGGCGCGCTCGTTGCCAATCTCCAGCACCAGCACACCGTCTTCGCTCAGGCGCTGGGGCAGCTCCAGAATCAGGCCGCGCACAAAGTCCATGCCATCCTGGCCACCGGCCAGTGCCAGCACCGGCTCGGCCTGGTATTCCAGCGGCAGGCTGGCCATGCTCTGGGCGTTGACATAGGGAGGATTGCAGAGGATCAGGTCCCAGGGGCCGCGGGCGTTCGCCATACCGTCTGATTGAACCAGCTGCACGCGCTCTTGCAGGCCATGCTGGTCCACATTGATGCGGGCCACGGCCAGCGCATCGGCCGACAGATCGGCGCCGGTGACCTGCACATCGGGGTAGGCCATGGCGGCCAGGCATGCGAGGCTGCCATTGCCGGTACACAGGTCCAGCACCTGGCGGGTCTTGTCGCTCAGCCAGTCGTCAATGCTGCCATCGGCCAGCAGCTCGGCAATCAGGCTGCGCGGCACGATGGAGCGCTCGTCGATGTAGAAGGGCACGCCTTGCAGCCAGGCCTGCTGGGTCAGGTAGGCGGCGGGCTTGCGGCTGCGGATGCGCTCGGCCACAAGCGCTTCGAGCTTTTGGCGCTGTTCATCGCCGACGGTTTGGTTCGCCACCGATTCAGCGCCATCCGGGCTGGTGTCGCTGTCCACCGGCAGGCCCAGTGACCACAGCACCAGCCAGCTCGCTTCGTCCTGCGCATTGGTCGTTCCATGGCCAAAATGCACACCAGCAGCGCTGAGCGCTGCTGCGCTGTCATCAATCAGGGTGCGGATGGTGGTCATGGCTCAACTCAGGCAAAAATCAAAGACCGCCATTGTAGGCTTGATGACAGCCGCACGGCGCCAGGCAAGGCTGGCGCCAGGGCTATCTGGGTACTGGCTTAGCGCGCCAGGTTTTCCAGAATGCGGCGGTAGATGTTTTTCAGCGGCTCGATATCGGCCACGGCCACGCACTCGTCGATCTTGTGGATGGTGGCGTTCGACGGGCCGATCTCGATGACTTCCGGGCAGATATCGGCGACAAAACGGCCGTCGCTCGTGCCGCCGGTGGTCGACAAGGTGGTCTCGAGCCCCACTTCGTCGCGGATCGCCTGCTGCACGGCGGTGACCAGCACGCCGGGTGTGGTCAGGAAGGGCTTGCCGCCCAGGGTCCACTTCAGGTCGTACTCGAGCGCATGGCGCTCCAGGGTGGACTTGACGCGGGCCTTGAGGTTCTCGGCCGTCGATTCGGTGCTGAAGCGGAAGTTGAAGTCCACCACCATCTGGCCCGGGATCACATTGCCCGCGC
Source organism: Comamonas sp. MYb396 (assembly GCF_037479555.1). NCBI lineage: Bacteria > Pseudomonadati > Pseudomonadota > Betaproteobacteria > Burkholderiales > Comamonadaceae > Comamonas > Comamonas sp. MYb396. Next base: position 327,592 of record NZ_JBBGYU010000004.1, read on the forward strand.
CCGTGCCCGCATGGATATTGCTCATCTGGAAGCTGGTGGGCGGGAAGAAGGCATTGCCCTCGTCCCACACGGTGCTGGCCAGCTCGCCCAGCGCGCCCAGGCCCTGGTGGATGGGGTTGCGGGCCAGCTGCGGGTAGGCGATATGGCCTTGCACACCATGGACGGTGAGCTTGCCCGTCAGGCTGCCGCGCCGGCCGTTCTTGACCATGTCGCCGAGCTTTTGCACGGCGGTGGGTTCGCCCACCAGGCAGTAGTCCAGCACCTGGCCGCGCTGGCGCAACTGCTCGACGACGACGGCAGTGCCGTCCACGCTCGGGCCTTCTTCGTCACTGGTCAGCAAAAGCGCGATATCCAGCGGCGCTGCAGCGTTCTGGGCGACAAACTCCTCGGCGGCCACGACAAAGGCGGCGATCGAGGTCTTCATGTCGCTGGCGCCACGGCCATACAGCTTGCCATCGCGGTGCGAGGGGGTGAAGGGGTGCGAGTTCCACTGCTCCAGCGGACCGGTGGGCACCACATCGGTGTGGCCGACAAAGACCACGGTCTTGGCACCGGCCACGCCGCTGCGGCGCAGCGCCCAGAGGTTGCTCACCCGAAAGCTGTCGGGGCCGCTGTCCATGCGCTCGCAGGCAAAACCCAGCGGCTGGAGCAGGTCGGAAACCATGTCCAGACAGCCTTCGTCATGGGGCGTCACGGAAGGACGGGCGATCAGTTGCTCGGTCAGTTGCAGGGTGCGGGACATGGCGTCTAAAGGGTGGGGCGGAGAGGTCAACAACAATGCGGCCCGCAGGCCGCATTCAGGGCATATGGCCACGGCGTCGTGGCGCGCTGCCCTAGGGACCTCTGCAAAACTCCCTGCCGTGGTCTGAACGCGGGCTCGGGCGATCCGCTGCGTTGTCTTCCTTGTCAATAGCTACGGCTATTGACTGCAAAAGACGCCTTGCGGCTCATCCCGATCCACGTCCATCCCGCTTGGCGAGGGTTTTGCAGAGCATCCCTAGGGGCAACGGCCGCTATCTTACTCTTGGTTCACGTCGAGCACGATTTCGGTGAACGAGGCCGCGTCGTCGAGCTCGGGCTTGGCCGCGACCTGGGCCTTGGCGGCATTGGCCGCCATCTGGAAGTCGTTTTGCAGGCGCCACATCAGGTTGGTTGGCGAGTCGGAGTTGGCCAGGCCTTCTTCGCGGCTGATCTTGCCGCTGTGGATGAGTGCGGCCAGCGCCCCTTCAAAGGTGACCGAGCCTTCGGCCATCGACTTTTCCATCGCCTCGCGCACCGCAGAGAAGTTGCCTTGCTCGATCATCTCGCCCACCAGCTTGGTGTTGAGCATCACCTCGATGGCAGCGGTGCGTTTGCCCGAGACCGTCTTGACCAGGCGCTGCGAGACCACGGCACGCAGCGCTGATGACAAGTCGCCCAGCATCGTGGGGCGCACCTCGACCGGGTAGAAGCTCAGGATCCGGTTGAGCGCGTGGTAGCTGTTGTTGCCGTGCAAGGTGGCCAGGCACAGGTGGCCGGATTGCGCGTAGGCAATGGCCGCCGACATGGTTTCGCGGTCGCGGATTTCGCCAATCATGATCACATCGGGCGCCTGGCGCAGCGCGTTCTTCAGCGCGGTCTGCAGCGAGGCGGTGTCGCTGCCGACTTCGCGCTGGTTGATGATGGAGCGGCGGTTGGAGAACTGGTACTCGATCGGGTCTTCCACCGTCAGGATATGGCCGCTTTGCTGGCCGTTGCGGTGGTCGATCATTGCGGCGAGCGACGTGCTCTTGCCCGAGCCGGTGGCGCCGACAAACAGCACCAGGCCGCGCCGGGCCATGATGAGGTCCTGGAAGATCTCGGGCAGCTCCAGCTGCTCCAGGCTGGGGATGTCCTGGGGCACATAGCGGATGACCACGGCGCAGCTGCCGCGCTGGTGCATGGCGCTGACGCGGAAGCGGCCCACGCCTTCGAGCGGCACGCCGATGTTGAGCTCACCGGTTTCGTCCAACTCTTCGATGCGCTCGGGCGGCACGATCTCGGCGAGCAGGGTGCGCGGCGCATCCGGCGTCAAGGTCTGGTTGTTGAGGGGGATGCATTCGCCCTGGATCTTGACCAGCGCGGGCGCATTGGCTGACAGATAGACATCCGAGGCTTTGTTGTCCGCCATCAGGCGCAAGATTCGCTCCATGGTTCCCATGTCAGTTCCCTCTGTTAATTTGTGCAGAGATTGTAGGCTTAGCTACGCAGTCAATAAACGATGTTGCGTCCTCGCAGCAGCCCAACGTGGCGCAAGCGGCCAGAAAAAAGCCCTGCAGCGCAAGGCTTGCAGGGCTTGTGGATCGCCTAGACGGCAGATCAGTCGCGCAGCAGGTCGTTGATGCTGGTCTTGGCGCGGGTCTCGGGCGTCACTTGCTTGACGATCACCGCGCAGTACAGGCTGTGGCTGCCGTCCTTGGCAGGCATGGAGCCGCTGACCACCACCGAACCCGAAGGCACGCGGCCGTAAGTGACTTCGCCGGTCATGCGGTTGTAGATCTTGGTGGACTGGCTGATGTAGACGCCCATCGAGATGACCGAGTTTTCTTCGACGATCACGCCTTCGACGATTTCGGAGCGGGCGCCGATAAAGCAGTTGTCTTCAATGATCGTGGGGTTGGCTTGCAGCGGTTCGAGCACGCCGCCCAGGCCTACGCCGCCCGAGAGGTGGACGTTCTTGCCCACTTGTGCGCAGGAGCCCACGGTCGCCCAGGTGTCGACCATGGTGCCTTCGCCCACATAGGCGCCGATGTTGACGTAGGAAGGCATCAGGATGGCGCCCTTGGCCACAAAGCTGCCGCGGCGGGCCACAGCGGGCGGCACCACGCGCACGCCGGTGGCAGCGATATCGGCCTCGGACATGCCGGCGTACTTGGTGGGCACCTTGTCGTAGAAGTTCAGGTCGCCGGCTTGCACCAGCGCGTTGTCCTTCAAGCGGAACGACAGCAGCACGGCCTTCTTGATCCACTGGTGCACGGTCCACTGGCCCACGCCTTCACGCGTGGCCACGCGCAGCTCGCCCTTGTCCAGGGCGTTGATCACATGGTCGACCGCATCGACGATTTCTTTGGGTGCCGAGGCAGGCGAGAGCGTCGTGCGGGCTTCCCAGGCGGATTCGATGATGGTTTGCAGTTGTTGCGTCATGGTTTAGGCTTTTTTCCAGGATTGAATGAATTGGGCAATGCGCTGTGCGGCTTCCAGGCATTCGGCGGTCTGGGCCACCAGGGCCATGCGGATGCGGCCAGCGCCTGGGTTGCTGCCGTTGAAGTCACGGGCCAGATAGCTGCCTGGCACAACCGTGACATTGTATTGGGCATAGAGTTCGCGCGCGAACTCGGTGTCGGACAAGCCCATCTCTGGGGGCACGCCGGCCCAGAGGTAGAAGCTGGCGTCTGGCAGCTGCACATCCATCACGGCCGACAGCACGGGCGTGACTTCGGCAAACTTGCGGCGGTATTGCTCGCGGTTGTCTTCGACATGGCGCTCATCGCCCCAGGCCGCAATGCTGGCCGCCTGCACCGGCGGGCTCATCGCGCCGCCCTGGTAGGTGCGGTAGAGCGTGAAGGCCTTGATCAGCTCGGCGTCGCCCGCGACAAAACCGCTGCGCAGGCCCGGCACATTGCTGCGCTTGGACAGGCTGGTGAAGGACACCAGGCGGCGAAAATCGCTGCGGCCCAGTTGCGCCGCTGCCTGCATGCCGCCCAGAGGCGGCTCGTCGCGGAAGTAGATTTCGCTGTAGCACTCGTCAGACGCAATGACAAAGCCATAGCGGTCGGACAGCTCAAACAGCTTTTTCCACTCGTCAAGCGGCATCACGGCGCCGGTGGGGTTGCCCGGCGAGCAGACAAAGATCAGCTGGGTGCGCTGCCAGATGTCCTCGGGCACGCTGGCCCAGTCGACGGCAAAGTTCTTGCTGGCGATGCTGGGCACGTAGTAGGGCGTGGCGCCTGCAAGCAGGGCCGCGCCTTCGTAAATTTGGTAGAACGGGTTGGGGCAGAGCACGACCGGGCCTGGCTTGCTGCTGTCAACCACCGTCTGCGTGAACGCAAACAGTGCTTCGCGGCTGCCATTGACCGGCAAGGTATGCTTTTGCCCATCCACCTGCAGGCCGTAGCGCGTGGACAGCCAGGCGGCAAAAGCCTCGCGCAGGGCGGGCGCGCCGGCGGTGGCGGGGTAGACCGAGAGGCCGGCCAGGTTGTCCGAGAGCGCCTGCTCGATAAAGGCGGGCGTGGGGTGGCGGGGCTCGCCGATACCCAGGCTGATGGGCGACTTGTCTGCGGGTGGCGTGACACCGGCAAACAACTGGCGCAGGCGCTCAAACGGGTAGGGCTGCAGTTTCTGGAGCAAGGGGTTCATAAGCCAGCCATTATGGTGCAGCAGCACCGGTTTTTTTGTGCCGTTCTGTCATACCCGGTAGCGGCTTGGCGGCCTTTTGGCGGTCTTTTAGCGGCCCCCAGGCGCTGCGCAGCCATTAAGACGACGGCTTGCCGCCTTGTTGCTGCTTGGCTTTGGCCAAAATGGCGGCCAGGATTGCCTTTTTGTCGGCCGCGGCCGGCGCCGCCAATGTGGCCTTGCTGGCCGCGTTATTTTGCGATGCCGCTGCACTGACGGCGGCAGCCTGGGCCGCTTGGGCGCTGAGCCCTGCGGGAGCTGCGCGAGGCGCACTGGTTGCGCTTGCAGCCGGGGCGGATGCCTGCGGGCGGTGGGCGCCGTCCAGGCGCTGCTGGTGCCTGTGGTAGCGCAGCCGCGCCTCATCGGCTTGCGCCGGGCTCCAGGCGGCCCAGCCGGTGGCCTCGCCGCTGGCGTTGTCCAGTTCGATGCAATCGACCGGGCAGACCGGCAGGCACAGCTCGCAGCCGGTGCAGGCTTCGGTAATGACGGTGTGCATGCGCTTGTTCGCGCCCAGGATGGCATCGGTCGGGCAGGCCTTGATGCACAAGGTGCAGCCGATGCACCAGTTCTCATCGATACGGGCAACAACGCGCACGGCTTCGAGGCCGTTGTCCGGGTTCAGCGGCAGCGCAGGCTGGCCGGTGATGGCCGCCAGCCGTGCTACGCCTTCCTGGCCGCCGGGCGGGCATTGGTTGATCTGCGCCTCGCCCTGCGCAATGGCCTGGGCATAGTGGCGGCAGTCGGGGTAGCCGCAGCGCGTGCACTGGGTCTGCGGCAAGGCCGCATCAATGGCGCCAATGAAAACAGCCAGCGCTGAGGCTGGCTGGTCGCTGGTTTTGGGGGTATCAATCACACCGTGTGCAAAGTATTCTGCTTGGAAGTGGCCGATTTTACGCTGCCTGCAGGGCGGTCCTCGATGCGGTTGTTGGCGAGGATGAAATCCTTGAGCATCGGGTAGACCATGGTGCGCCAGCGCTTGCCGCTGAAGATGCCGTAGTGGCCCGCGCCCTTGACTTCGAAGTGCCGGGTGTCGACCGCCTTGAGGCCGGTGCACAGGTCATGCGCGGCCTGGGTCTGGCCCGAGCCCGAGATGTCATCGAGCTCGCCTTCGACCGTCAGCAGCGCGCTGTGGCGGATGTCCTGCGGCTTGACCAGCTCCAGGTTGCCTTCGGGCGAGCGCACCTCCCAGGTGCCCTTGACCAGCGCAAAGTCCTGGAACACGGTCTTGATGGTTTCCAGGTAGTAGGCGGCATCCATGTCGAGCACGGCGTTGTACTCGTCGTAGAACTTGCGGTGGTGCTCGGCGCTGTCTTCGTTGCCCTTGAGCAGGTCCTTGAAGTAGTCGTAGTGGCTCATCGCATGGCGGTCAGGGTTCATGCTGACAAAGCCCATGTGCTGCAAAAAGCCGGGGTAGACCAGGCGGCCGGCACCGGGGAAGTTGCCGGGCACCGAATGGATCACATTCGACTCGAACCACTGCAGATCGTGCGTGGTGGCCAGGTTGTTCACCGTGGTGGGTGACTTGCGCGCATCGATGGGGCCACCCATCATGGTCATCGACAGCGGGGTCTTCTCGCCGCGGCTGGCCATCAGCGAGACGGCTGCGAGCACCGGGACGGTGGGCTGGCAGACGCTCACCACATGGCAGTTGCCATAGATGCCCTGGATGTGGCGGATGAACTCCTGCACATAGTTGACGTAGTCATCGAGGTGGAACACACCTTCGGTCTGCGGCACCAGGCGCGCATTGGTCCAGTCGGTGATGTAGACCTTGTGGTCGGCCAGCATGGTGCGCACGGTCTCGCGCAGCAAGGTGGCGTAGTGGCCCGACAGCGGCGCCACCACCAGCACCACGGGCTGCTGCTTCATCGCCGCCAGGCTGGTCTGGTCGTCGGAGAAGCGCTTGAAGCGGCGCAGTTCGCAAAAGGGCTTGGTCAGCTCGACACGCTCGTGGATCGCGATCTCATGGCCATTGGCCTCGATGGTGTTGATGCCAAAGGCGGGCTTTTCATAGTCCTTGCCCAGCCGGTAGAACAGGTCAAAGCCCGCCGAGGCGCGCTGGGCAGTGTTCGTCTGGCTGATCGGCCACAGCGGATTGCTCAGCATCTTCGAGGTGGCGTGGGCGTATTCTGCAAAGGGCTCCATCAGGGCCCGCTGGGTTTCATACAGTTGGTACAGCATCAAAACTCCGTGATTGTTGCAATGCAATATAGCAGCAGCGCGTGTCAGAAAGTGGGGCCAGGCATGCTCGTAAACACGGGGAGGGGGCGTAACGCGAGGTTAGCGCGCCGCTCCGCACTGTGTTACACCCGCCTGCAACCCGCATGCCCGCTGCAATCGAGCCTGGCGGGCGGTGCGTGTTACAAGCATTGATTTTAACTAATGGTTGATAGGCTTGCTCGAATATTTTGGGCTGGGGCTATCCCTTAGAACCTGTTCAAAGTCTCCTCGCGCCGCGACAGTGTCTTTGCGGGATGGGATGCTAGGCGCAACACCGCAGCAATAGCCCAGCTATTGCGAGGATTTGCAACAACGCAGACCGCCCCTGCCCGGGCGGCCGCAAAGCCACTGTCCCTACGGGTTGGAGTGAAATCGGGCGATTTATGCGCGCTGGCCCTTGCTTGCACCCCGGTGCAAGCTACGTTCCATCCCTTCGAACTCATCCCGATTGCACTCCAACGCGGCTGCGTAGAGACTTTGAACAGGTTCTTAGTCTTCGCTGGTGCTGTTGGCTGGCTGGCGCTGCAGCCATTCCTCAAAGGCCTCGCGGGCCGAGTTGCGCAGCGTTTTGCGAAAACGCTGCTTGTCCTCCAGGTAGAGGCAGTGGCGCATCACCGTGAAGGGGTTGAAGCTGCTCGACGGGTAGCGGTGCTGGAAATCGGCCTTGTAGTGGCGCACGGTGGTGACATGCTTTTGCACCACGGCAAACAGCCAGCCTGCGTGGCGCACGGCAAAGTCGTGCAGCAGCTCGTCGAGGAAGAACTCGACCTTTTGCGGATCGAACTCATAGCCGGGAAAGTGCTTGTGGCCAAAGGCGACGAAGCTGAAGGCATCGAGCGGCTCGTTGCTGTCGCCCAGGCCATCGCCAAAGGGGCCGTCGATCTCGTCTTCGGCGCGCGAGAGCGCCAGCGCCTGGCTGGTCTCATTGCGGATCTGCAAGAACTCGCGGTCGGCCAATTCAAACAGCGCAGACAGGATGTTGATGCGGCGCTTAAGGTTGGTCGGGATGGATTTCTTGTACTTGATCTTGTGGTCCAGCTCGCTCCAGGAGTCCTGGATGATGGTGCGGATCTGCAGCTCGAAAGCCTGGTCGGCATAGGCCTGGTGCTCGGTCAGCTGCGCCTGCTGCTGGTTGAGCCGCAGGTCCATGTGGATGCCCTTGTAGCCGAACTCGGACTCCGAGTCCTCCATCGGCGAGGTCTTGTCGGTGATCTCGATCACATCGAAATACTCACGTACCCGGGACATGATGGCCGGTGGCTCGTCCTCATACAGACACACCACGCGCACGCCGATCAGGTCGGTGATGTAGTCCTGGATCGCATAGTCCTCGGACTGGTCCTCGACAAAGTTGCGGTACTTGCGCTTGAACTTGCGCACGCATTCGTCGGCAGTCTTCACCCGGCACTCGAACTTGGCGATGTTGACGCCCTCCAGGTTGCTCAGGATGGCGTGGATCAGCGCATTGAACGAGGCCGCTGCTGCCTTGAGGGTGGGCAACTGGGCGGCGTAGAAATCCAGGAACTCCTGTTTGCGGGATTCAAAATCGCGAGCGGGCATGGGGCAGGGCAGCAAAGAAGGGGCAGGCGCGGCGCGCCCGCCAAAAGAAGAGATTACTTGGCGCTATTGTCCACCTCAGCGGAGTCGCTGATGTGGGCCTGGGGCGCAAAAAGATCCCAGACCGCGATGAACAGCGCGGCAATCAGGGGCCCGATGACAAAGCCGGTAAGCCCGAACAGCGACAGTCCGCCCAGTGTGGAGATGAGGATCAGGTAGTCGGGCATCTTGGTGTCCTTGCCAACCAAAAGCGGGCGCAGCACGTTGTCGACCATGCCCATGATGCCGGCACCATAGGCGGCCAGAACCACCCCTTCGGTGGTGGAGCCGGTGGCAATGTAATAAATGGCAACTGGCGCCCAGACGATGGCCGCGCCCACGGCGGGCAGCAGCGACAAAAAGGCCATCACCACGCCCCACAGCAGCGAAGCCTCGATGCCCAGAATCCAGAAGATGATGCCGCCCAGCGCGCCCTGGGTTGCAGCCACGGCCAGGTTGCCCTTGACGGTGGCGCGCACCACGGTGATGAACTTGGCGCCGAGCTTTTTCTTGTGGGCATCGTCGAGCGGGGTGGCCGCCAGGATCTTGCGAATCAGGGTCTTGCCGTCGCGCAGGAAGAAGAACAGCAGGTAGAGCATGATGCAGAAGCTCACCAGAAAGCCCATGGTGTTCTGGCCAATGGTCAGCACCTTGGTGGCCACATACTGGCTGGCCTGCACCGAGATGCCGGAGATCTTCTCCTGGATCACCTTGGGGTCGTTGAGGTTGAAGCGGGTCAGCAGGTCCAGCACCCACTGGGGCATGGCGTTGTAGATCTGCTGGAAGTACTGGCCGAAATTCATCTCGCCCGAGTGCACGCTCTCATAGATGGTGGCCGCTTCCTTGGCCAACGAGATCGACAGCAGGATCAGCGGCAGGATCACCAGCACCAGGCAGAGCACCAGCGTAATCAAGGCCGCAATAGTCGGGTATTTGGGGAGGCGGACCAGGATTTTTTTGTGTAGAGGCGTAAACACAACAGCGAAGATCACGGCCCAGAAAACGGCGCCCTGAAAGGGGAAAAGCACGGCAAAAAAGGCAATGGTGACGCCTATTAGCAGCAAGATGAATGCTTTGTCGTGAAGAGAGTGGTTGTTGAACATCAAGCGCATCGGTGTGAATGGATAGCGCAAATGTATATGGTTCCAGCATCCACCTGCTCCATTGAGGGCAGGCTGCCGCAGGCGCCAAGGCCATCGAAGGACAAGCCCGGGCGGAAGTGGCACAATACCGGTTGATCGGCCCTTCCCAGCCACAGTCGCATCCGCCAATCGGTTCAGCCGTGTCGCGGAAGGTTGTTTATATGCACCAGCTAATGCTTTCCAGAGGAAAGCGGAGGTCAGCGGAGAAAATGAGCGATACGAATTCTGTGTATCAAGCCTACCAAGGCAACACCTATCTCTTCGGCGGCAATGCCCCGTATGTCGAAGAGATGTATGAGAACTATCTCGATAACCCAGGCAGCGTACCAGACACCTGGCGCGCTTACTTTGATGCACTGCAAAACGTCCCCGCATTGGACGGCAGCAATGCCAAGGACGTCCCTCATCTCCCCGTCGTCAACGCCTTTGCTGAGCGCGCCAAACAAGGCGTGACCAAGGTGGTGGTCGCCTCCGGTGCTGATTCTGAGCTGGGCCGCAAGCGCACCGCCGTGCAGCAGCTGATTGCCGCGTACCGCAATGTGGGCGCACGCTGGGCTGATCTGGACCCCTTGAAGCGCCAAGAGCGCCCCGAAATTCCTGAGCTCGATCCAGCCTTCTACGGCTTTACCGACGCTGACCAGGAAACCGTGTTCAACATCAGCAACACGTTCTTCGGCAAGGAATCGATGACCCTGCGCGAGCTGCTCAATGCACTGCGCGAGACCTACTGCGGCACGCTGGGCGCGGAGTACATGTACACCGCCGAGCAGAACCAGAAGCGCTGGTGGCAGCAAAAGCTCGAGAGCATTCGCAGCAAGCCCGCCTTCAACGCCGACCAGAAAAAGCGCATTCTCGACCGCCTGACCGCGGCCGAAGGCCTGGAGCGTTTCCTGCATACCAAGTATGTGGGCCAAAAGCGCTTCTCGCTCGAAGGTGGCGAGTCCTTCATCGTGGCGATGGACCAGCTGATCAACGCCGCTGGCGTGACCGGCGTGCAGGAAATCGTCATCGGCATGGCCCACCGTGGCCGCCTGAACGTGCTGGTCAACACCCTGGGCAAGATGCCCAAGGACCTGTTTGCCGAGTTCGACCACACCGCCCCTGAAGAGCTGACTGCCGGTGACGTGAAGTACCACCAGGGCTTCAGCTCGGACGTGTCGACCATTGGCGGCCCGGTGCACCTGTCGCTGGCCTTCAACCCCTCGCACCTGGAAATCGTCAACCCCGTGGTCGAAGGCTCGGTGCGCTCGCGCATGGACCGCCGCAACGACCCACAGGGCAAGCAAGTGCTGCCCGTGCTGGTGCACGGTGACGCGGCCTTTGCCGGCCAGGGCGTGAACCAGGAAACGCTGGCACTGTCCGAAACCCGTGGCTACACCACGGGCGGCACGGTGCACATCATCATCAACAACCAGATTGGTTTCACGACCTCCGATCCTCGCGATCTGCGCTCGACCACGTATTGCACGGACATCGTCAAGATGATCGACTCGCCCGTGCTGCACGTCAACGGCGACGATCCCGAAGCGGTGGCCCTGGCCATGCAGATGGCTTTGGACTTCCGCATGGAATTCTCCAAGGACATCGTGGTGGACATCATCTGCTACCGCAAGCTCGGTCACAACGAACAGGACACGCCTGCGCTGACCCAGCCGCTGATGTACAAGAAGATTGCCCAGCACCCCGGCACGCGCAAGCTCTACGCCGACAAGCTGGCCACGCAAGGCCTGGGCGAGACGCTGGGCGATGACATGGTCAAGGCCTACCGCGCTGCCATGGATGCGGGCAAGCACACGGTCGATCCGGTGCTGACCAACTTCAAGAGCCAGTACGCCGTGGACTGGAGCCCCTTCCTCAAGCAGAAGTGGACCGACAGCGCAGACACCGCCATTCCTGTGGCAGAGTGGAAGCGTCTGGCCGAGCGCGTCACGACCCTGCCTGAGTCGGTGAACCCGCACCAGCTGGTCAAGAAGGTCTATGACGACCGCGCAGCGATGGGCCGTGGCGACATCAACGTGGACTGGGGCATGGGTGAGACCATGGCCTACGCCTCGCTGGTGGCCTCGGGCTACCCGATCCGCCTCTCGGGCGAAGACAGCGGACGCGGCACCTTTACCCACCGCCACTCGGTCGTGCACGACCAGAAGCGTGAAAAGTGGGACGAGGGCACCTACATCCCTCTGCAGAACGTCGCTGACAACCAGGCTCCGTTCACCGTGATCGACTCCATCCTGTCCGAAGAGGCAGTGCTGGGCTTCGAATACGGCTACGCCTCCAACGATCCCAACACCCTGGTGATCTGGGAAGCGCAGTTCGGCGACTTCGCCAACGGTGCGCAAGTGGTGATCGACCAGTTCATCGCCTCCGGTGAAGTCAAGTGGGGCCGTATCAACGGTCTGACTCTGATGCTGCCGCACGGCTATGAAGGCCAGGGCCCTGAGCACAGCTCGGCACGCCTGGAGCGTTTCATGCAGCTGTCGGCTGACCAGAACATGCAAGTGACCCAGCCGACCACGGCTGCGCAGATCTTCCATTTGCTGCGTCGCCAGATGGTGCGTCCGCTGCGCAAGCCGCTGATCATCATGACGCCCAAGTCGCTGCTGCGTAACAAGGATGCGACCTCGCCCGTGTCGGAATTCACCTCCGGTGGCTTCCAGACCGTGATCGGCGAGCGCGATGAGGCCATCGTTGCCAAGGCCGACAAGGTCAAGCGCGTGATCGCCTGCTCGGGCAAGGTCTACTACGACCTGGTCAAGAAGCGCACCGAAGAAGGCAGCACCGATGTGGCCATCATCCGTATCGAGCAGCTCTATCCGTTCCCGCACAAGGCCTTTGCCGCTGAACTGAAGAAGTACAGCGCCGCCAAGGAAGTGGTGTGGTGCCAGGACGAGCCGCAAAACCAGGGTGCATGGTTCTTCGTGCAGCACTACATCCACGAGAACATGCTCGACGGCCAAAAGCTGGGCTACTCCGGCCGCGCCGCTTCGGCATCGCCTGCCGTGGGCTATTCGCACCTGCACCAAGAGCAGCAAAAGGCGCTGGTCGAAGGCGCATTCGGCAAGCTCAAGGGCTTTGTGCTGACCAAGTAAGCACGACCTCAGCATTTAACGAATACAGAAAGAATTGTTATGGCAATCGTAGAAGTCAAAGTCCCCCAGCTGTCCGAGTCGGTCGCTGAAGCCACCATGCTCACCTGGAAGAAGAAGGCCGGTGAAGCTGTTGCTGTCGACGAAATCCTGATCGAGATCGAAACCGACAAGGTCGTGCTCGAAGTGCCAGCGCCTGCCGCTGGTGTGCTGACCGAGATCGTGCAAGGCGACGGCGCAACCGTCATCGCTGACCAGCTGATCGCCAAGATCGACACCGAAGCCGTGGCCGGCGCCGCTGCAGCTCCTGCTGCCGCAGCACCTGCACCCGCTGCTGCCGCTCCCGCCCCTGCTGCTGCGCCTGCAGCTGCCGGTGGCAACAAGGGCGACGTCGCCATGCCAGCTGCAGCCAAGCTGCTGGCGGACAACAACCTGGCAGTCGGCGCTGTGGCCGGCTCCGGCAAGGATGGCCGCGTCACCAAGGGTGATGTGCTGGCCGCCGTGGCCGGTGGCGTCAAGTCCACCGCCGCCGTGATCCCCACCGGTGCACCGACCAAGTCGCTGCCACAGGTGGCGTCGCCCGCCGCTGCCCAAGACCTGGGCGAGCGTCCAGAGCAGCGCGTGCCGATGAGCCGTCTGCGTGCCCGTATCGCCGAGCGCCTGCTGCAATCGCAGTCGACCAACGCGATCCTGACCACGTTCAACGAAGTGAACATGGCGCCCGTGATGGCCCTGCGCAAGAAGTTCCAGGACGACTTCACCAAGGAACACGGCGTCAAGCTCGGCTTCATGTCCTTCTTCGTGAAGGCCGCCGTGCATGCCTTGAAGAAGTACCCCGTGCTGAACGCGTCGGTCGATGGCACCGACATCATCTACCACGGTTACTTCGACATCGGTATCGCCGTGGGCTCGCCACGCGGTCTGGTGGTGCCCATCCTGCGCAATGCAGACCAGATGAGCTTCGCCGACATCGAAAAGAAGATCGCCGAATTCGGCAAGAAGGCTGCTGACGGCAAGCTGGGCATCGAAGACATGACCGGCGGCACGTTCTCCATCTCCAACGGTGGCACCTTCGGCTCGATGATGTCTACCCCCATCATCAACCCGCCACAATCGGCCATCCTGGGCGTGCACGCGACCAAGGACCGTGCTGTGGTCGAAAACGGCCAAGTGGTGGTGCGTCCGATGAACTACTTCGCGATGTCCTATGACCACCGCATCATCGACGGCCGCGAAGCCGTGCTGGGTCTGGTGGCAATGAAGGATGCGCTGGAAGATCCATCGCGTCTGCTGTTCGACCTGTAATCGGGTCACCGGGCAGTGATGCTACGCGTTTTGGTGGCTGCAGCGTCCGCACTCGTGCTGGGCGCCTGTGGCACCTTGCCCCGCCCTGCAGCGCAGGATGTGGCCACGCAAAGCTGGAGCGGGGACTACCGCTTCCAGTGGGCAGCAGGCACCCAGGCTGCACGCCGGGGCTTGCCCGCTCCATCACAGGTTCGCATCCGCCCGATCACCTCCGCCAAGGAGGTGCCCGGCGCGAAGGCGGACGGACATGGCCCGCAATGGGCCATTTCGTTTGTCGGCGAGCCCGGCGCGCCGCTGCCGCTCATCCCCTTCAAGGCCCAGGGCTATGAAGAGATGGGCTGGGCGGTGATGCGCGCTGGCGGCAAGATTGCATGTCTGGAGTCCGGCTCCTTCATGTTCGTCTGCCGCACCCATCCCGGCACCACCTTGTCGTTTGGTCGTCAAAACGACGAACAACTGACCACCAAAACGGGCCTCTTCGGTGTGGCATTGCACCAGGGCAGTTTTGAACTAACACCATTGGATTAATCATGAGCAAGCAATTTGATGTCGTCGTGATCGGCGGCGGCCCCGGCGGCTACGTAGCGGCCATCCGTGCAGCCCAACTGGGCATGCAAGTGGCCTGTATCGACGAGTGGAAGAACGCGGCCGGCGGCCCAGCCCTGGGCGGCACCTGCACCAATGTGGGTTGCATTCCCTCGAAGGCCCTGCTGCAGTCGTCCGAGCATTTCGAGCACGCCAACCTGCACTTTGCCGACCACGGCATCTCGACTGGCAAGGTCACGATGGATGTGGCCAAGATGATTGCCCGCAAGGACACTGTCGTCAAGCAAAACAACGACGGCATCCAGTACCTGTTCAAGAAGAACAAGGTCACTTTCTTCCACGGCCGTGGCTCCTTCGTGAAGGCCGCTGATGGCGGTTACGAAATCAAGGTCGAGGGCAAGGAAGAAGAATCCATCACCGGCAAGCAGATCATTGTGGCCACCGGCTCCAATGCCCGCGCACTGCCCGGCGTGCCTTTCGACGAGGACAAAATTCTGTCGAACGACGGCGCACTGCGCCTGGGCGCCGTGCCCAAGAAGCTGGCGCTGATCGGCGCTGGCGTGATCGGCCTGGAAATGGGCTCGGTCTGGCGCCGTCTGGGCACCGAAGTGACCGTGCTCGAAGGCATGGACAAGTTCCTGCCCGCCGTGGACGAGCAAATCGCCAAGGAAGCCAAGAAGTCCTTCGACAAGCAAGGTCTGAAGATCGAGCTGGGCGTGAAGGTTGGCGACATCAAGGCCGACAAGAAGGGCGTGCAGATCAGCTACACCAATGCCAAGGGCGAAGCCCAGCAGCTGGATGTGGACCGTCTGATCGTGTCCATCGGCCGCGTGGCCAACACCATCGGCCTGAACCCCGAAGCCGTGGGCCTGGCCCTGGACGAGCGTGGTGCTATCGTCGTGGACGAGAACTGCAAGACCAACCTGCCTGGCGTCTGGGCCGTGGGCGATGTGGTGCGCGGCCCAATGCTGGCCCACAAGGCTGAGGAAGAGGGCGTTGCCGTGGCCGAGCGCATTGCCGGCCAACACGGCCATGTGAACTTCGCCACCCTGCCATCGGTGATCTACACCAGCCCCGAAGTGGCATGGGTGGGCCGCACTGAGCAGCAGCTCAAGGCCGATGGCGTGGCTTACAAGGCAGGCACCTTCCCGTTCCTGGCCAACGGCCGCGCACGTGCATTGGGTGACACCACCGGTATGGTCAAGTTCCTGGCGGACGCCACGACCGACGAAATCCTGGGTGTGCACATGGTCGGCCCGATGGTCTCGGAGCTGATCTCCGAAGCCGTGGTGGCGATGGAGTTCAAGGCATCGAGCGAAGACATCGCCCGTATCTGCCACGCCCACCCATCGCTGTCGGAATCGACCAAGGAAGCGGCACTGGCCGTGGACAAGCGCACCCTGAACTTCTGATCCTGAAGTTTTAGGCGAAAATGGCCTCTGGTGCAGATTGGTTCTGCGCCAGAGGCTATGTCATTTATAGCAACAAGAGATTGAGACACCCATGGGTACAGCGGTAAGAGATGCATACGAGGCCGAACTCAAGGCCAAGGGTTTTCAGAGTGATCCTGCACAGATGCGTGCGGTGGACGCCTTGCAGCGCTGTGCCGATGAGTGGGAGCAGTACAAGAACAAGCGCTCCAACCCGATCAAGAAGCTGATCAACCACCCCGACATCCCGCGCGGGGTGTACATGTATGGCGGGGTGGGGCGCGGCAAGAGCTTCATCATGGATTGCTTCTTCAACGCCGTGCCGCTGCGCCGCAAGGTGCGTTTGCATTTCCATGAGTTCATGCGCGAGGTGCAGCGCGAGCTGACCTTGCTCAAGGGCACGCAGGACCCGCTCGATGTGCTGGGCGCCAAGATCGCCAAGAAGTACAAGCTCATCTGCTTTGACGAGTTCCATGTGGCGGACATCACCGATGCGATGATCCTCTACCGCCTGCTGCTGGCGCTGTTCAACAACGGCGTGGGCTTTGTCACCACCTCCAACTTCACGCCCGATGGCCTCTACCCCGATGGCCTGCACCGCGACCGCATTCTGCCAGCCATCGACCTGCTCAACGCGCGCATGGATGTGATCAACGTCGACAACGGCACCGACTACCGCCGCCGCGCGCTGGAGCTGGCCCAGCTCTACCACTGCCCGCTGGGCCCGCAGGCCGATGCGGCGATGGAGCAGACCTTTGGCCAGTTGGCCGAGGTGCCCGATGAGAAGCCGGTATTCAAGATCGAGTCGCGCGAGCTCAAGCCGCGCCGCCGTGCGGGTGGCGTGATCTGGTTTGATTTCCATGAGCTCTGCGTCAACCCGCGCTCACAGAACGACTACCTGGAGCTGGCCACCCAGTTCCACACCGTGCTGCTGTCCAATGTGCCGCAGATGTTCGTCAACATGGCCTCGCCCGCCCGCCGCTTTACCTGGCTGGTCGATGTGCTCTATGACCGCCGGGTCAAGCTCATCATGTCGGCTGCGGTGCCGCCCGAGCAGCTCTACACCGAAGGGCCGCTGTCCCATGAGTTTCCGCGCACCGTCTCGCGCCTCAACGAGATGCAGTCGCAGGAGTATTTGTCGCTGGAGCGACGCGTGGTCGATACCGCGCTGACCTGAGAAGAGAGGGCCCTATGCCTCGTTTGAACACCCTGAGCCTGTTGCTGCTGCTGGCCGCCAGCAGTTTTGCCCATGCGGCATCCGACAAGCCTGCGAATGCCAAGGAGCGCACGCAGGCGCGTGCCCAGATCACGCTGGAGCGCAAGGACAGCGAAGCGCGCCTGGCCAACAACGAAAAGATCTGCTACCAGCACTTTGCGGTGACCGACTGCCTGCAGAAGGTGCGCCGCCAGTACAACACCGAAGAGCGCGCGCTACGCCAGCGCGAGCTGGCCATCAATGCGCAGGAACGCGACGAGAAAACCGCGAACCAGCGCGATGCCCGCGCCAACAAGCAAAGCGATTTTGAGCGCAAGCACCCCACACTGGATGGAGGTGCCCTGAACCAGCCCGATCTGGAGCAGCGCCAGAAAGAGCACGACGAGCAGGCTGCCCAGCGCAGCAGCCATGCGCCCAAGCGCAATGCCGAGAGCATTGCCGAGCAGCAGCAGCGCCGCGAGCAGGATGCCGCCCGCCGCGCCACCAGCCAGGCCGGCAAGTTGGACAGCAAGCAGCGCACCCAGCAGCGCCACAACGAAGAGCGCCCCGACAACATCAGTGCCGCGCAAGAGGAATACGACGCCAAGCAGGAGGCCGCGCAGCGCAAGCTCGAAGCCCATGAAAAGCGCATGAAGGAGCTGGAAGGCAAGCGCAAGGCGGCGCCACTGCCCGTGCCCCAGTAAGGCCGCCAAAACGCGTATCCCGCCCCAGGGGGCCTTGCTCGGGCTCCCCAGGCGCTGTAGTTCAGCCCAAACCCTATAATGGAAGATTCGCGCCCGCACCGCTTCAGGGGAAGCCGGACAGGCGCCACCACTGCATCACACCATGAGTACACCCACTTTTTCCGTCGCTGAGATCCGCAAGACCTTCTTGGACTTTTTCGCGTCCAAGGGGCACACCATTGTTCCGTCCAGCCCGCTGGTGCCGGGCAACGATCCGACGCTGATGTTCACCAACTCCGGCATGGTGCAGTTCAAGGATGTGTTCCTGGGCACCGACAAGCGCCCCTACACCCGGGCGACCAGCGTGCAGACCTGCCTGCGTGCGGGCGGCAAGCACAACGACCTGGAAAACGTGGGCTACACCGCGCGCCACCACACCTTTTTCGAAATGCTGGGCAACTGGTCCTTTGGCGACTACTTCAAGCGCGAATCGCTGAAATGGGCCTGGGAGCTGCTGACCGAGGTCTACAAGCTGCCGGCCGAGAAGCTGCTGGCCACCGTCTATGAAGAAGACGACGAGGCCTACGACATCTGGACCAAGGAGATCGGCCTGCCCCCAGAGCGCGTGATCCGCATCGGCGACAACAAGGGCGGCCGCTACAAGAGCGACAACTTCTGGATGATGGCCGACACCGGCCCTTGCGGCCCTTGCTCGGAGATCTTCTACGACCACGGCCCGCACATTGCCGGCGGCCCTCCAGGCTCGCCCGATGAAGACGGTGACCGTTTCATCGAAATCTGGAACAACGTGTTCATGCAGTTCGACATGGCCGAAGACGGCTCGGTCAAACCACTGCCAGCCCCTTGCGTTGATACCGGCATGGGCCTGGAGCGCCTGGCTGCCATCTTGCAGCATGTGCACAGCAACTACGAGATCGACCTGTTCCAGGCACTGATCAAGGCCGCTGCACGCGAGACCCATATCGACGATCTGGAAACCCCCTCGCTCAAGGTGATCGCCGACCACATCCGCGCGACCGCCTTCCTGGTGGCCGATGGCGTGATCCCGTCGAACGAAGGCCGGGGCTATGTGCAGCGCCGCATCATCCGCCGCGCTATCCGCCACGGCTACAAGCTGGGCCAGAAGACGCCGTTCTTCCACAAGCTGGTCAAGGACCTGGTCGCTGTGATGGGCGATGCCTACCCCAAGATCCGCGAGCAGGAAGCGCGCATCACCGAGGTGCTCAAGGTCGAGGAAGAGCGCTTCTTCGAGACCCTGGCCAACGGCATGGACATCCTGGACAGCGCACTGGCTGGCGGCGCCAAGGTGCTGCCCGGTGATGTGGCCTTCAAGCTGCACGACACCTACGGCTTCCCGCTGGACCTGTCCAACGACGTGGCGCGCGAACGCGGCCTGAGCGTGGACGAGGCCGGCTTCCATGCCGCGATGGAGCAGCAAAAGAGCCAGGCCCGCGCCGCAGGCAAGTTCAAGATGGACCGCGCACTGGAATACACCGGCGCGGCCAATGCCTTCACCGGTTACACGCAGCTGAGCGAAGCCGCCAAGGTCGTGGCGCTGTATGTCGATGGCAGCAGCGTCAACGCGATCAACGCCGGCCAGACCGCCGTGGTCGTGCTGGACACCACGCCGTTCTACGCCGAATCGGGTGGCCAGGTGGGCGACCAGGGCGTGATCTCGGCCGGTGCCAACCGCTTTGTCGTGGAAGACACCTTGAAGATCAAGGCCGATGTGTTCGGCCACCATGGCCAACTGGCTGCGGGCAGCCTCAAGGTGGGCGATGCGGTGCAAGCCGAGGTGGATACCGCCTTGCGCGCCGCCACCATGCGCAACCACTCGGTCACCCACATCATGCACAAGGCACTGCGGGAAGTGCTGGGCGACCATGTGCAGCAAAAGGGCAGCCTGGTCAATGCGGAACGCACCCGTTTTGACTTTGCCCACAACAGCCCGGTGACCGACGCGCAAAAGCGCGAGATCGAAAAGCGCGTGAATGCCGAGATCCTGGCGAACACCGAAACCGGCGCGCGCGTGATGGACATCGAGAGCGCACAAAAGACCGGCGCAATGATGCTGTTTGGCGAAAAGTACGGCGAGACCGTGCGCGTGCTGGACATCGGCTCAAGCCGTGAACTCTGCGGCGGCACCCATGTGCAGCGCACCGGCGATATCGGCCTGTTCAAGGTCGTCGCCGAAGGCGGCGTGGCTGCGGGCGTGCGCCGTATTGAGGCGGTGACCGGCGAGAACGCGCTGGCTTATCTGCAGTCGCTCGAATCAACCGTGGACGAAGCCGCTTCGACCTTGAAGGCCCCAGTGGCCGAGCTGAACCACCGCATCGGTGGTGCGCTCGACCAGATCAAGGCGCTGGAGAAGGAATTGGCCCAGCTCAAGGGCAAGCTGGCGTCGAGCCAGGGCGACGAGCTGGCCGGCCAAGCGGTGGACGTCAAGGGCATCAAAGTGCTGGCGGCCACCCTGGATGGCGCCGATGCGAAAGCGCTGCGCGACACCATGGACAAGCTCAAGGACAAGCTGGGCACCGCTGCCATCGTGTTGGCGGCTGTAGACGGCGACAAGGTACAGCTGGCCGCAGGCGTGACCAAGGACAGCATTGGCAAGGTCAAGGCCGGTGAGTTGGTGAACTTTGTCGCCCAGCAAGTGGGTGGCAAGGGCGGCGGCAAGCCCGACATGGCGATGGCTGGCGGCACCAACCCAGCGGGCCTCGCGCAAGCGCTGGCGGGCGTTCAGGCCTGGGTGGCCGAGCGGGCCTGATAGCGGTTTAAGCGGTTTCGCAATCTCCAACGAGCCTCCTGCCATGCAGGGGGCTTTTTTGCGTCCGCACAGCAGCCAGCACTTCGCCGCTCTGACCATTTCGCATGGCGGTACGTAGTCGCACTTAACGAAATTGACCTTCCCGCATGAGAAGATCGCCGCGCTTTGAAATTAACGCGAGACAGAAAGGTGACTATGTCGGTGCAATTGGAAGAGAGCCGCTCGGCGCGGTTTGCGATGCGGTGTGCGGCCTGGGCCGAGAAGTGGTTTCCCGATTCCTGGGTGTTTGCCGTGGTGGGGATTGCGATTGTGGTGGCAGCGGCATTGGCCATTGGCGTGCCGGTGCAAGAGACCAGCAAGGCCTTTGGCAAGGGTTTTTGGAGCCTGATCCCGTTCACGATGCAGATGGCCTTTGTGGTGATTGGCGGCTATGTGGTGGCCAGCTCCAAGCCTGCGTCGCGCCTGATTGAAGCGCTGGCCAAGGTGCCGGGCAATGGCCGCAGTGCGGTGGCCTGGGTGGCACTGATCTCGATGGTGGCCTCGCTGCTCAACTGGGGACTGAGCCTGGTGTTTGGTGGCCTGCTGGTCAAGGCGCTGGCCCGCCGCACCGATCTGAAAATGGACTACCGCGCAGCCGGCGCTGCGGCCTACCTGGGCCTGGGCGCCGTCTGGGCGCTGGGCATTTCCTCGTCGGCTGCGCAGCTGCAGGCCAACCCGGCCAGCCTGCCGCCGTCGATCCTGGCGATCACCGGTGTGATCCCGTTCACCGAGACGATTTTCCTGTGGCAATCGGGCGTGATGCTGCTGGCCCTGGTGCTGATCTCGCTGCTGATTGCCTATGTGACGGCGCCGGGCGCAGCCAACGCCAAGGATGCGGCCGCCTGCCAGGTGGACATCAGCGCCGAGGCGCAACCGGTGACCAAGCCCACGCGCCCCGGTGAATGGCTGGAGCACAGCCCGCTGCTGATCATTTTTCTGGTGCTGCTGGCAGTCGGCTGGATGGTCGAAGAGTTCTCCAGCAAGCCGGCGATCCAGGCGATCTCGGGCCTCAACACCTACAACCTGATTTTTCTGATGGTGGGGGCCTTGCTGCACTGGCGCCCGCGCAGCTTTCTGGATGCGGTGGCGCGCGCCGTGCCCACCACCACCGGTGTGCTGATCCAGTTTCCGCTCTACGGCTCGATCGCCGCGATCATGACCGAGGTCAAGGGTGTGGATGGCCACACGATTGCGCACTATATCTCGACCTTTTTCACCCAGATCGCCACGCATGACACCTATGCGCTGCTGATGGGCGTGTACTCGGCCATTCTGGGCTTCTTCATCCCCTCGGGCGGCGGCAAGTGGATCATCGAGGCGCCGTATGTGATGCAGGTGGCCAACGACCTGCAATACCACCTGGGCTGGGCTGTGCAGATCTACAACGCGGCCGAGGCACTGCCCAATCTGATCAACCCGTTCTACATGCTGCCGCTGTTGGGGGTGCTGGGTCTGAAGGCGCGCGACCTGATCGGCTTCACCTTTGTGCAGCTGCTGGTGCATATCCCGGTGGTGCTGTTCCTGCTGTGGTTCCTGGGCCAAACCCTGGCCTATATTCCGCCAGTGATGCCTTGAGCATCGTTGGGTGGCAACCCGCCATGACCCGGGCGAGCTACGGCTCGCCTTTTTTGCTGACTTTGCTTACAAAACCAGCTGCCATTTCGGGTTAACCTTGGCCCCCATCGAAGACCATAACGAGGAGAGAGCAATGGCGAAAACAACATGGAGTGGCGCTGCGCTGGGCGCACTGGCACTGGCTTTGGTGGCCATCGCCCCCACCGCGCAGGCCCAGTATGGGCGCGACGGCGAGGTGACCTGCGAGAGCCAGGATGGACGCACGCGTGAGTGCCGCACTCCGTTTCGTGACCCGGTCGTGAGCGAAACCTTGTCGAGTGCATCCTGCGTGGAAGGCCGCAGCTGGGGCCACCGCGGAGGCGGTGTGGTCTGGGTGACCGACGGTTGCCGCGCCCGCTTTGCCGATAGCCGAGGTGGCGGTGGCTGGGGCGGTGGCGGCAGCAACCAGCTGGTGCGCTGCGAGAGCAATGACGGCCGCATGCGTGAATGCGCCATTCCGCGTGGTGCCCGGGTCGAGGTTGCCCGCCAGCTCTCCGACGCGCGTTGCGACGAGGGCCGCAGCTGGGGCCAAAGCGGTGATTCTGTCTGGGTCAGCCGGGGCTGCCGTGCCGATTTCGCCATCAGCAGCGGTTACGGTGGCGGCTACGGCGGCGGCCGGCCCAACCCTGGCTATGGCCAGGGCCGTGAACTGACCTGCAGCAGCGATGACCGCCGCGACAACAGCTGCGACTGGAATGCGCGCTGGGGCCGCCCGGTGCTGCTCGAGCAGCTGTCCAGCGACAGCTGCCGCGAAGGCTATACCTGGGGCTATGACGACCGGGCTCGCCGCATCTGGGTCACGCGCGGTTGCCGTGGCCGTTTTGGCAGCCGTTGATCTCGGCAAGCCACGACAAAGCGGTCAGCATTAGCTGGCCGCTTTTTTCATGGGCGCATCCATCGGCTGCAGAACCAGCAGCGCCCGAAAATCATTCACATTGGTGTGGGTCGGGCCGGTCACCACCAGATCGCCCAGCGGGCCAAAAAAGCCATAGCTGTCATTGCGGTCCTGGTAGGCGGCGGGTTTGAGTTGCAGCGCAGCGGCACGGGCCAGGGTGTCCGGTGTCACCACCGCGCCGGCATTGTCTTCCACCCCATCAATGCCGTCGGTGTCGGCCGCCAGCGCCCATACGCCGGGCACGGCCTGCAGTGCCTGGGCCAGGCCCAGGCAGAACTCACCCGCACGGCCGCCCCGGCCCCGCGCAGCACCTTCGGCCGGTTGGCGCAGTGTCACCGTGGTCTCACCCCCAGACAGAATCACGCAGGGCCGGGCAAAGGGCTGGCCATGCAGGGCCACAGCACGGGCCAGCGCGGCATGCACCTTGGCCACTTCGCGGGATTCGCCCTCCATCTCGTCGCTGAGCACATGGCAGGCAATGCCCGCGTCACGCGCGGCAGCGGCCGCTGCCTGCAAGGACTGCTGCGGGGTGGCAATCAGCTGCACCTGGTGGCCGGCAAAGCGTGGGTCGCCGGGCTTGGGGGTTTCCAGCAAGCCGCTGCGCAGTGCTGCACGCACGGGTTCGGGTACCGCAATCGCATAGCGCTCCAGGATCGCCAGCGCATCGGCGCAAGTGCTGGGGTCTGGCACCGTCGGGCCGCTGGCGATGATGGCCGGCGAATCACCAGGTACATCGCTGATCAGCAGGCTGACCACCTGCGCCGGATGGCAGGCGGCACCCAGGCGCCCGCCCTTGATGCGAGAGAGATGCTTGCGCACGCAGTTCATCTCGCCAATGTGGGCGCCGCTCTCGAGCAGCTCGCGGTTGATGCGCTGCTTGTCGGCCAGGGTCAGGCCCTCGGCCGGCAAGCTGAGCAGCGCCGAGCCGCCGCCCGAGATCAGGCAAATCACCAGGTCATCGGCGCTGAGCCCTTCGGTCAAGGCCAGCATGCGCTCGGCCGCTTGCAGGCCGGCGGCATCGGGCACGGGGTGGGCCGCTTCCACCACCTCGATGCGCTGGGCCAGGCCCAGCGGGCGCGGCGGAACATGCCCATAGCGCGTGACGACCAGGCCCGACAGCGGCGCCTGCGCGGGCCAGAGCTGCTCGAGCGCCTGCGCCATGGCCGCGCTGGCCTTGCCCGCGCCAACCACCACGGTGCGGCCCTTGGGTACGGCTGGCAAATGCCTGCGCAGGCCTTCGAGCGGCAGTGCATCGCGCACGGCGACCCGGTACAGGTGCTGCAAAAACTGCAAGGGCTGCAAATGGGGCTCGGGCACGGGCGCGGCAGCATCGCTGCCATGCACATCGATCAGGTGGGCCGCAAAGCCCTCGGAAGCGCTAAAGGTCATGGGAATTGGAAACCTAGGCAAGCGTTTCAAGGTCGCTGCAAGCGTCGCAGATAAAGCCGGGTTTGCCAAGGCGCGGCGTGTCGCGCCTGCGGGGCATGGTCGCTGCGCCCCCCGGGGTATGGGCAAGCAGCGATAATGCTGCCCTATGTCATCCCCCAAAGTGTTGTTCGGCTTCCATGCCGTTGGTGTGCGCATGAAGACTGCGCCCAAATCGATCATCGAAGTCTATTTCGAGTCCACGCGCCGCGATGCGCGCATGCGCCAATTTCTGGAGCGCGCCAAAGAGGCGGGGGTGCGGCTGATCGAGGCAGATGCACCGCGCATCGCCAAGCTGGCCGGCTCGCACGGCCACCAGGGCGTGGCTGCCCGTGTTGAAGAGATCAAGGACACCCGCACCCTGGATGAGCTGCTCGACGACCTGGAAGAAGCTGGCGTCACCTCGCCACTGCTGCTGGTGCTCGACGGCGTGACCGATCCGCACAACCTGGGTGCCTGCCTGCGCGTGGCCGATGGTGCCGGCGCCCATGCGGTGATTGCGCCCAAGGACCATGCCGTGGGCATCAATGCCACCGTAGCCAAGGTGGCCAGTGGCGCTGCCGAGACGGTGCCATACTTCATGGTGACCAACCTGGCGCGTACCTTGAAAGAGCTCAAGGAGCGCAATGTCTGGATCATCGGCACCAGCGATGACGCCCCCAACACCTTGTACCAGGTGGACCTCAAGGGCCCCGTGGCCCTGGTGCTGGGCGCCGAAGGCGATGGCATGCGCCAGCTCACCCGCAAGACCTGCGATGAGCTGATCGGCATCCCGATGATGGGGGCCGTGTCCAGCCTCAATGTGTCGGTGGCCAGCGGCGTGTGCCTGTATGAGGCGCTGCGCCAGCGCACGCCTGCCAAGGCTGGTTAACAAACCCTTCCCACTGGCAAGCGTCCCAGGCGCTGCACCCAAAAAAAGGCTGAACCCCATCGGGCTCAGCCTTTTGCTTTTGGCCCAATCGACTTAGTCGTCCAGTTTCTCGCGCAGCACCGCACCGGTTTCGGGGTGGATCTTCAGATCGACGCGGAAACCCTGGGCATTGATCGCATCGGCTTCCCAGATACCGTCATCGAGCTCCAGGTCATGGATGTGGGTGTAGCCCGCCTGGGTCAGCAGCTTCTGGATTTGCGCTGCGCTCAAAATGGCGCTGCCCGCACCGGCGCCCGGGGTAGGGGCAGGCTGGCCGGGTTGGGACAGCACATCCAGGCTTACCGGGTGCAGCACCAGCTTTTGCTTAACGCCATTGGCGCCGCGCACCTTGGCTTCCCAGAAGCCGTCGTCAAACTCCACTTCCTTGATCTGGCCGTAACCCATGGCTTGCAGCTTGGCAGCAACCTGGCTGGCGCCGGGGTAGGTGGTGCCCAGCTCGGCCTTGCGCAGGGCCAGCAGGCTGCCGTCGGCATCGCTCACCAGCACATAGGCGCGGCTGCCGTCTTGCTGGGTGACCTTGGCGGTCCAGTAGCCGTATTGCTTTTCCAGGTCTTGCGGGGCGACCAGGCCGCTGGCGCTGATGCTGTTGAGCACTTCCTGGGCGTTGTAGGCCTGGGCAGCAAATGGCAGGCTGGCAGCGAGGCCGGCGGCACCCAGGATCCAGGCGATGGTGGTCTTCTTCATGGTTCAATCCCTTCAATGATGTGGCATGCAAACCAGCAGCTGGCTGATTCGTCATGGACTGAAGTATTGAAAACCTTGCCTAAACGCAGTGTGAAGTGTTCGTTCATGGTCTGTTTAGTCGCGCTTGTCATAATGCCTGCCATGGCGCAAATTCAACCCCGCTTTTCTCGCATCGCTGCCTGGCCCCTGGCCTGCAGTTTGCTGCTGGGCGGCGTCAGCCAGGCGGCCGAGCATGACGCCGTGCGTGCGGCGGTGGCCACCGGCCAGTACAAGCCCTTGTCGGCCATCCTGAGCGACATTGCCACCAGCCAGGCCGGCCGTGTGGTGGATGTCGAGACCAAGCGCGGCCCCCAGGGCGAACTGCGCTACGAGATCAAGCTGGTGGACAACCAGGGCCTCAAGCAAGAGCTGCTGATCGACGCGGCCAGCGGCCAGACCGTGCAGCGCGTGGCCAAGGACCGCTCGCAGGCGCTGGGCATGCGGGAGCTGGCGCAGTACCTGGCCAAGCTGGCGCAGCAGCACGCGAGCCGTATCACCGATGTGGAGTTTGAGCGCGACAGCCAGGGCCGGGGCGTCTACGAAATCAAGCTCAGCGCGGACCAGCAGGGCTACCGCAAGCTGGTGATGGATGCGGCCACGGGTGCGGTGCTGCCAATGGCCCCGGCCAAGGCCCGCAACCCCGCGCCGCTCAAGCGCGTGGACGAGGTTCTGCAGGCACTGGCACCCCGGTTCTCGGGCCAGGTGCTGGAGGTGGAGCTGGAGCACGATGAAGGCCAGGCCTCTTATTACGAGATCGAGTTGCTGCAGAGCAATGGCAGCACCTTGGAGCTCAAGGTCGATGCGCGCAGCTTGCAGGTGATCCAACAAAAGCTGGAGGACTGAGCGCAGATGCGAATCCTGGTGGTGGAAGACGATGCCGAGCTGGCCGCGCAAATGGAGCAGGCGCTGGTGCGTGCCGGGTTTTCGGTCGATGTGGAGGCCGATGGCGATGCCGCATCGTTTGCGGGCAGCACCGAGCCCTACGACGCGGCCGTGCTGGACCTGGGTCTGCCCCAGCGCGATGGGCTGACGGTGTTGCGCGATTGGCGCGAGGCGGGTTGCCAGTGGCCGGTGCTGATCCTGACGGCGCGCAACCGTTGGAGCGACAAGGTGGCCGGCTTTGGCGCGGGGGCCGATGACTACCTGACCAAGCCCTTCATGCTCGACGAGGTGGTGCTGCGCCTGCGCGCCATGCTGCGCCGCAGCGCCGGCAGTGCGGCCACGGTGCTGCGCGCGGGCTGCCTGGAATACGACGTAACGGCCGGCCGCTTTTTGCAGGATGGCCAGGGTTTGCAGCTGACGGCGCAGGAGCACAAGATTCTGGCCTATTTGATGCACCACCCCAACCGCGTGCTCACACGCACCGAGATCAGCGAGCATGTCTATGCCCGCGATCTGGACCCGGACTCCAACACGCTTGATGTGCTGATCGGCCGCATACGGCGCAAGCTGCGCCAGTCCGATCTGCTGGTGACCGAGCGCGGCCAGGGTTTTCGGTTGAACGCGCCCAGCTAGACGCACTGTAGATACCCAGCGCCATGGTCTTGCCCCTCAGCCCTGCCTCCCAGCGCCTGCCTGCGCGGCGCTGGTCGCTGGCTGCGCGCATAGCCGCCTTGGTCATCGTGCCCAGTTTGCTGGTGATGGGGCTGGGCGGCTGGTGGCTGCGTTACGAGGTGCATGCCAGCTTGCTGGGCAGCATGTCGCGCAGCCTGGAGGAAAAATCCGAGCGCATCCACGCGCGCCTGGCGCTGCTGCCCGATGGCCGGGTGCAAGAGGCGGCGGGCGGCAGCGACGAGTTCAGCGCCATTTTCTCGGGCTGGTACTGGCAGTTGCAGGGCCAGGCGCCTGCGCAGCTGCGCACGGCTGCTGCGCCGGTCGTGTTGGCGCGTTCGCGCTCGCTGTGGGACCAGCCCGACCTGGTGGTGAACCGGGCGGGGCTCTGGGGCAGCGAGCGCTTGCAGCAGGCCCTGGGACCGCAGCAGGAGCCGCTGTGGGTGCAGCATTTTTCGCTGCAGCTGGCAGCGGGCGCCGCGCCGATGCACCTGCAGGTCTTTGGCCCCGCCCAGCCGTTGATCGCCAGCCTGCGCCGCATTGACCAGATTCTCTGGATCACCGGCGCCATGCTGCTCTTGCTGATTGGCGCGCTGGTCTGGCTGCAGCTGCGCGTGGGCCTGGCGCCGCTCAAGCGCCTGGTCGATGTGATTGCCGGCCTGGGCAAGCCGCTGCCCGGCGCGGCGCCCGCCACCGAGCAGATTGCCCAGCTGCCGCTGGGCGCTGACCTGCAGCCCTTGCAGCAGGAGCTGGCCGCCTTGCTGGCGCGCAATACCCAGGTGGTGGAACGCTCACGCTCGCACGCGGCCGACCTGAACCATGCGCTGAAAAAACCCTTGTCGCTGCTGATGGCCCATGCCGGCAGTGGAGCAGCCCTGCCGGCGGACCTGGTGCTGCAGCAGACCACGGCGATGGCGCGGCTGATTGACCGCTACCAGGCCCGCACCTTCAGCGATGCCACCTTGGTGCACGGCCCAAGCGCCGGCCTGCCTGTGGATGTGCTGGCCTGCGCGCGGCAGATGCTGGCGATGCTGCGCCAGCTGCACCAGGCCAGCGACCTGGACTGGCAGCTGGTGGAAGAGGGCAACGCCTTGTGGTGGCGGGGCGAGCGCGCCGATCTGGAAGAGCTGCTGGGCAATCTGCTGGATAACGCGGGCAAATGGGCTGCCTCGCAGGTGCGGCTGACGGTGCAGCGCAACGCCAGCCAAGGCCTGGTGCTGCAGGTGGAAGACGATGGCCCGGGCATGACAGCCGCGCAAATGCAGGCAGCTGGCGCGCGGGGCCAGCGTTTTGATGAAACGGTGGCCGGCACGGGCCTGGGCCTGTCGATTGCCCAGCAGATCGTGCAAGGCTACGAAGGCCAGTTGCAATTGCGCAAGAGCGAGGCCCTGAAGGGGCTGCTGGTACATGTGGAGGTGGCCGGCGTAGTGGCCTGATACGGCGCAGCGGCTCTAGGTGGCCCTAGGTGGTCCAGGTGGCCCGGGTGGCCTTGTCAAGTCCCCAACTGCACGACCGGCGCGAATCCGCCAAAGATCATCCGCTTGGCATCAAACGGCATATTGGCCGGTTGCAGGTCCGCCAGGCGCGGGTCGGCCATCACTGCAGCATTGATACGGTCGCGCTCGGCGCGCGAGGTGTAGACGATCCAGGAAAAGCAGGCGACCTCGTCCGCCTGAAGCTTGACCGCCATCGGAAACGAGGTGACTTCGCCATCGGGCACATCGTCCCCTACGCACTCCCAGTACTGCAGCGCGCCGTGCTCCATCCAGACCTTGCCAGCGGCCTCGGCCATCGCGCGGTAGGCATCGAGATTGGCGCGGGGCACGGGCAGTACAAATCCATCGACATAGGGCATGGTGGTCTCCTGGGCGCTCAACGGCGCCGTTATGCGTGGGCGCTACATCGCAGCGATCGAGCCTTTGCTACAGCGTGGCGGCCAGGGCGACCAGCTGGTCGGTGGCCGTGCCCCAACCGGTGTGGAAGCCCATGGCCTCGTGCTGCTTGCGGCTCTCTTCGCTCCAATGCCGCACGGTCGCGGTGTAGCGCGTCTGGCCGCCATCGGGCTCAAACTCGATGATGGCGGTCATAAAGGGTTTGGCACTGGGCACCCAGCCAGCGGTATAGGCGTCGGTAAACACCAGTCTGCGCTCGGGCACCACCTCCAGGTACACGCCGGCATTGGGGTATTCGTTGCCTTGCGGGTCGCACATGACGATCTGGCTGCCGCCGCCCACGCGTACATCGATGTCGGCGCTGGCAATCGTCCAGGGTTTGGGCACAAACCATTGGGCCAGCAGTGCAGGCTCGGTCCAGCAGCGGTAGAGGGTGGCGGCGGGGGCGTTGATCAGGCGGCTGAGCACCAGATCGTGGAGATGGGGCTGTACGGACATGGTGGCTGGCTTGGTGCGTTTTGCTGGTCTGGCAGTGGGATGGGGAGGGCCTCAGGCCGCGGGCTGCGTTTGGACATTCACCATCCAGGGCGTGCCAAAACGGTCGGTCACCATGCCAAAGCCGGGCGACCAGAAGGTGGCAGAAAACGGCATCGCAACCTGGCCACCGTCCGCCAGACCGTTGAAGATGCGCTCGCCATCGGCTGCGGAATCCACACCGATGGAGACCCACATGCCCTGGGGTTTGGCATAGCCGCCGCCGCAGGTCTCGGCGCTGGCGCCGGGCATCGCAGGCATGGTGTCCGAGGCCATGATCGCCTGGCTGCCCACTTGCAGATGGGCATGCATCAGGCGGGATTGCGCCTCAGGCGGGAGCGGTGGCATGCCTTCGCCAGGCGGCATGTCGCTAAAGCGCATCTGGTGCATGATCTGGCCGCCAAACAGCTGGGCGTAAAAGGCCATGGCTTCGGCGCAATCGCCATCAAAGTTCAGATAGGGGATGAATTGCATTCTTGTCTCCTGGTCGTGGGTCAGCCATTCTGGGCTCGGCCCGTCCATCGTGTCCATCTCCAAATCGTGATGACCGTTTCTGAATGTAAGCCGCTAGAGCTCGCCCTGCACGGCGATGCTGGACTGGAGCGGTGGAGCCCAAGCCTTGCCGTATGCTGGGCGCCTGTTCTTCACTGCCGCCTCTATGTCTTTTGATCCCTTGGATACCTCCGCAGCGCTGCCGCTTGCCGATACAGAAATTGCCAGCCTGCGACAGCTCTTGCACAATGCGCGGCATCTGCTGGTGCTGACGGGGGCAGGGGCCAGTGCGGAGTCCGGCGTGCCCACCTTCCGCGATGCGCAGACGGGCTACTGGGCGCAGTTCAGCCCCGAGGAGATGGCCAGCGAGGCGGGTTTTCTGGCCCATCCGCAGCGGGTCTGGGACTGGTACCAGTACCGCCGTGAGCTGGTCCGCCAAGTGATGCCCAATGCCGGCCATGTGGCGCTGGCCCAATGGCAGGCGCGCCACCCCGGCCGGATGACCCTGGTCACGCAGAACGTCGATGGCCTGCACCAGCGTGCGGGCAGTGCGCCAGTGCTGTGCCTGCATGGCAATCTGATGGACAACCGCTGGCTGCTGCCGCCCAAGCCCTGTTGCGATGCCCGCTTTACCGAAGGCGATGCGCCGCCGCAGTGCCCTGGTTGCGGCAACTACCTGCGCCCTGGCGTGGTCTGGTTTGGGGAGGCGCTGCCACTGGCCGAGCTGCAGCAGGCCCAGGATGCGGCCAAGGGCTGTGACCTGGTGCTGGTGATTGGCACCTCCGGCCATGTCTACCCAGCGGCGGGCCTGGCCCATATTGCGGCCCGGGGTGGCGCCCATGTGGTGGTCATCAACCCCGAACCGACTGAACTGGACACTGTGGCTGACCAGTGCTGGCGCCTGCCTTCGGCGCAGATTTTGCCGGTTTTGCTGGCCTAGGCTATCTGGCCTATGGGCTTCAAGCCTCGGCGCTGGCGGCGTTGAGCGTGGCCATCGCATCGGCATCCAGCTGCAACTGGCTGGCGCGGATCAACGACTGCAGCTGCTCCAGGTTGCTGGCGCTGGCGATCGGCGAGGCAATGGCCGGCTGGCGCATCACCCAGGCGACGGCCACTTCGCCCATCGGTGCATCGATACGGGCGCTGACCTGTTCCAGCGCAGCCAGAATGCGCATGCCCCGGTCATTGAGGTAGAGCTGGGTGGTCTTGGCGCCGCGCGGGCTTTTGCTGGCGTCCTCGGCCTTGCGGTACTTGCCGGTCAAAAAGCCGGCAGCCAGGCTGTAGAAATTGATGACGCCCACGCCCTGCGCAACGCACAGCGGCTGCAGCTCTTGCTCGAACACGGCACGGTCGTAGAGGTTGAAAAGCGGCTGCAGGCTCTCATAGCGCGCCAGGCCATGCTGCTCGCTGGTCTGCAGCGCCTGGGCCAAACGCGCTGCGCTGTAGTTGCTGGCGCCCACGGCGCGCAGCTTGCCCTCGGCAATCAGCTCGCCAAAGGTGCCCATCACATCGGCCAGCGGTACCTGCGCGTCGTCGTCATGCGATTGGTAGAGATCGATGTAATCGGTCTGCAGGCGCTGCAAGGAGGCATCGACCGCCTGGCGGATGTACTCCGGGCGCAGGCCGACCTTGCCATCGCCCATGTCCTTGCCGACCTTGGTGGCCAACACCACCTGCGCGCGCTTGCCCGAGCTGCGCAGCCATTTGCCGATCACGCGCTCCGATTCACCGCCGCTGTGGCCAGGCGCCCAGCGCGAGTACACGTCAGCGGTATCGACAAAGTTCATGCCGGCATCCAGCCAGGCATCGAGTAGGCGAAAGCTGGTGGCCTCGTCAGCCGTCCAGCCAAACACATTGCCGCCCAGGCACAGCGGCGAGACTTGCAGGGGGGATCGGCCCAGGGAACGCAGGGATGTTGTCATAGCGAATACGCGCGTCAGTGCCCAGCAGGGCGGAGCAAACATTATGCGGCGCGGGCTGGCGCAGTGCTATGGTTGATGCAGCGCAAACCGCTCGCAATTGCCGCATAGGTGGCAGTGCTGCTGGGCCTGCCAGGTTTGCCGGGCCCTGCGTTTTAGAGTAAGTTATGCATGCAACAACAAAAAGGAGTGACACTATGTTCAAACATATTCTGGTGCCGGTCGATGGGTCTGCCACCTCCATGCTCGCCGTCAACAAAGCCGCCGGTCTTGCCAAGGCCTTTGGCAGCCAGGTCACTGCGGTGTATGTGATCGATCCCTATCCCTTCACCGGCGTGGGCGCCGATTTTGCCTATGGCCAGGCGCAGTACCTGTCTGCCGCCACTGCCGATGCGCACACTGCCTTGGATGCTGTCAAAACTGCGATGGAGCAGGCGGGCATCCCCGTCGATACCGTCATGGGCGAGGGCCACTCCGTGCACGACGGCGTGATGGAAGCCGTCAAAACCACGGGGGCCGACCTGATCGTCATGGGATCGCATGGCCGCAAGGGCCTGGAAAAGCTGGTGCTGGGCAGCGTGACCCAGCGCGTGCTGAGCGACAGTCTGATCCCTGTGTTGGTGGTGCGCCAGTAACCTCTGCGGCGGCAC
Organism: Comamonas sp. MYb396; assembly: GCF_037479555.1. Classification (NCBI taxonomy): domain Bacteria; kingdom Pseudomonadati; phylum Pseudomonadota; class Betaproteobacteria; order Burkholderiales; family Comamonadaceae; genus Comamonas; species Comamonas sp. MYb396. The sequence continues at coordinate 360,658 of NZ_JBBGYU010000004.1, forward strand.
CCGGCTTGCTGCCGTTTTCATTGATTGGATGGCTACCGGGCAGCGCTGCGGCGCTGCCCAAAGTTGTGTAGCACGCAATGCTTTTGTGACCGCCGTAAGCTCGCCCGCTTGACGGAGTTTTACATGCAGTCCTTTCCTCCTCCTTATTGTGATGCCGACCAGGTGGACGGCACCTTGCGCGCCTATGGCTATGCGGTGCTCAGCCCTGCGGCCGTGGCGCAGTGGGCAGCCTGCCCACCCGATGCGCTGGCAGCACTCAGCAGCCACTGGGAGGCCATGCCCCATGATGCCTACCTGAAAGACGGTGGCCGCTACCGCAAGCGCCGCCATTCCTGCTATGTGGTGCAGCACGACCAGGTGCAGGCGGTGACGCACCGCGCCCACTGGCAGCCGGTGGAATACAACGCCTTGCATGGCGGCATGCAGCGCTGGTTTGAGCCCGTCGCAGCCAGCACCCAGGCGCTGCCCGCCTGGCGCCAGATCATGCGGGCGCTGGGGCATACCGCGCAGGCGCTGTTTCCCAGCACTGGGCAGGCACCCTGGTACACCGAGGCCCACCAGTTCCGCATCGACACCGCCGAAGGCATTGGCAGGCCCACCCCCGAAGGCGCGCACCGCGATGGCGTGGACCTGGTGGCCGTGTTTCTCGTGGCACGCGAAGGCATCAAGGGCGGGGAGACCCGGGTGTTTGATGCCCAGGGCCCGCAAGGCCTGCGCTTTACCTTGACCGAGCCCTGGTCGCTGATGCTGCTCGACGATGCCCGCATGATTCATGAGAGCACACCGATCCAACCAGTGGGTGAGGAACCGGGCCACCGCGATACGCTGGTGGTGACCCTGCGCCGCGAGGCTTTCCAGGGAGACGGCGCCTGAAGGCTGGCATCGCCATTAGCCATTCGGGCCTTTGGCCTGGCCACAAAAAAGGGCACCTGCGAGGTGCCCTTGTCGTATCCCAGCCCTGGGGCTTACTGGATGGTCGCGCCCGAGGCCTCAACAATGGCCTTGGCGTCCTGGAAGTCCTTGTGGAAGAACTTGTCAAAGTCCGATACGGACATGGCCTGGGGCTCTGCGCCTTGGGCCAGGATGGAATCCTGCACTTCCTTTTGGCCCAGCAGTTTGTTGACCTCGGTGTTGAGCTTGCTGACGATGGGCGCGGGCAGGTTCTTGGGGCCAAACAGGCCGTACCAGGTGCTCACATCAAAGCCCTTCATGCCCAGTTCCGCAACGGTAGGCACATCGGGCAGCGAGCTGCTGCGCTTAGCCGAGGTAACAGCCAGCGGACGCAGCTTGCCAGCCTTGATCTGGCCAATGGCCGAGGGCACGGACGACACCAGCAGATCGACATTGCCGGACAGGGTGTCGAGTAGGGCGGGGTTGGAGCCCTTGTACGGCACGTGGGTCAGCTTGACGCCGGCCGCCTTCTCAAACAGCACGCCAGCGATATGGATGCTGGTGCCATTGCCGGGCGAGCCATAGGTGATCTTGCCGGGATCGGCCTTGGCGGCGGCGATCACATCGTTCAAGGTCTTGAACTTGCTGTTTTCCGAGGTGGCGATGATAACCGGCGAGTAGGCCACATGGGCGATCGGGGTCAGGTCCTTGGCGGGGTTCCAGGGCAGGCCCTTGTACAGGTAGTAGCCCAGCACCACGTTGTCCTTCTGGCCCATGACGATGTCATAGCCCGTTGGCTGGGCCTTGGCCACTTCGCTGATACCGATGGTGCCACCCGCGCCGGCACGGTTGTCAGCGACCACCGTCCAGTGGTTTTGCTCGCTGAGCTTTTGTGCAATGATGCGCGAGATGATGTCGGTGCCGCCGCCTGGCGGGAAGGGCACGACCATGCGGACGGGCTTGCTGCCGGGGTAGTCTGCCCCCGTACCCTGGGCCATGGCAGCCGAAGCGGCCCCCACCGTGAGCGCCACTGCGGCGCACTGCAGAATCTGTTTCATCATTTTGTTGTCTCCTTGAGAGTGACACCTTCGCATGGCTTTTGCAGAGTCGGCCAAGGAGGTAGTTGCATAAACGGTCAAAGGGGTGATGATGCATGCCATCACGCCAGGTGGCATATTCTAGGGGCTGTCGTGTGGAGCGATGGGCAGCAGGCACAAAACAGGATCTGTCGCCGATGGCCCAGGCTGGAGGCGTAGGTGGATGACAACAGAAGGATCGACTATGAAAGCAAAACTCGTGGGGGCTTTGGCCTCGGTGGTGATGGGCTGCGCGGCCCTGGTGAGCCTGCCCAGCCAGGCGGCGCTGGCCGTTGGTGCCCAGGCACCGATGTTCAGCACGCAGTCAGCATTGGCTGGCAAGGTGCAGCGCTTTGACATGGCCGAGGCCTTGAAGCGCGGCCCGGTGGTCCTGTACTTCTTCCCCAAGGCCTTCAGCCAGGGCTGCACGATCGAGGCCCATGCCTTTGCCGAGGCCACGCCTACTTTTGCGGCCTCCGGCGCGCAGGTCGTCGGCATCTCGCATGACGACATTGCCACGATGCAGCGCTTCTCGAGCGAAGCCTGCCGCGACCAGTTCAGCGTGGCCTCCGACCCCGATGCCAAGGCCATCCAGGCCTATGACGCGGGCTCCGCGGCACGGCCGGGTACTGCGTCACGCATCTCCTATGTGATCGCACCGGACGGCAAGGTGATCTATGCCCATGAGGGCAGCGATCCGCTCGAGCATGTGCAGCAGACCCTGAAGGCGGTGCAGGCCTGGAAGGCACGCCAGAAGTCTTGAGACGCACTGGCAGCGGGTGGCAGCAGCGCTCGGTCCTGCCAGCCATGCTTCTGAACACTGCCCATGCTGGCGTCTATCGCCTATGATCGGCTGATGCTGGCAAGTCTGCTCCAACCCCAATGGCCCCACCGGACCTGGCGCACGGCGCGCCGCTGGGCGGTGGCCTGGTGGCGCATTTTCTACCTGGGCGCCGTCGTGCTGGTGATGCTGATGTCGCCCAGCAGCTACGGCCCGCAAACCCGCGCGCGGCTGATGCGCCGCATGTATGTCGACACGGCGCCCATTCTGCTGGGCTTTACCGCGCTGGCCGCCTTGCTATGCCTGGTGGTGGCGCGCATCGTCTTTGTCACCGCCACCAGCTACGGCCTCTCGCGCGTCGCTGTCGAGATGGTCATCCGTGTGCTGGTGCTCGAGCTCATTCCGCTGACGGCGGCCTTGTTCGTGGCCATGCGCTGCTCCATCCCCGCTGGCGCGTCGCTGGCCAAGATGCGCGAGGACGGGCATTTTGAGCGCCTGCGCCAACATGGCTATGACCCTGTGCGCACGGAGATGCTGCCTCTGGTCGTGGCCAGCATGTATGCCTCCGTCACCTTGGCCGCGCTGTCCTGCGTGGTGTCGCTGGTCATGGTCTACCTGAGCGTCTATGGCCTGAGCTGGGTCGGGTTTGAGCTCTACACGCGCATGTTTGCCAGCGTGTTCACCCCCATGGTGACCTGGCTCTTTGGGCTCAAGACCCTGCTGTTTGGGTTGGCCGTGGCATTGATCCCCACCGCATCGGCGATGAACCGGCCCTACGGCATGCGCCGCGATGAGATGCTGGGCCCTGCCTCCGACCTGGGCGGCCTGGCCCGCATGTTTGCGGTGCTGGTGCTGATTGAGGTTGCGTCACTGCTGGGGAACTACTACTAGCGTGTCCTTGGCCTAAACCACGGGGGCAAAGCAGAGGGCGCCTTGCCTACCTGCGGCACTGCGCTGGTACTTCGCTTAGCGGGCAAACAGCCCCATATAGTGCAAACCGTTGTAGCGCTTGTCCAGGTCTGCCACCTGCCAAGACGGGTCTGAATAGACAAACATGGCGTTGGCCGACGCGAGGTGGTGGCGAGAGCAGGCCTCCATGACGGCAGCGACTGCCGTGTCTGAGCGGAATGCGCCCAAGCCCACGAGACCTGCCACGGGCATGGGTGCGCGCTTGTGGATGACGAGCAGCAGGTCCTCGTCGTACAAATAGCGGCTGCCCATATCCTGGCAGAAGCGGCAACCGGTCAGATCCTCGCTGCTATGCGCCAGGCGCTCATCGTCGATGCTCCAGTAGCCGGGGTCATAGTCAAAATAGCGGTTGAATGCTTGGGCATTGGTGGCGGAGTTGCCGATCCAGACATGCTGCGCAGTAAAGGCCGTGGGTGCCAGGTCGGTGCCAAACTCTGCCACCCAGTCGAACAGGGTGCCCGAACGCAGGCCATGGCGTTTTTCCAGTACCGAGAATCCGCCGGATGGGGTGCGGTTGAGCGCTTCATGAACCAATTGGCGGCGAAAGGCTTCGGAATGGGTTTTCTTCTTCATGGCAGTGGTGGTCACAAAAAGGAGGGCGCCTGACTCAGTGCCTGTGCCCGTGGGGACAGCGATGCAAAGAGAGCGCACGGCCGCGTCATTTTTATCTGATTTTTGCCGCTCCTGGATTTTTACCCTCCGAGGTCAAACAGGGTATTGCTGGTGGTTTCAATCCGGCAATCCATCCTTGCACCGAGGCGGCATCTGCAGGCCATTTTTCGTGCTGGCCAGCAGCCTCTTTCGGAAGATTTAAAATAGCCGATTGCCTGCCCATGCTGCCACCACCTGCGCAGGCCACCCATTTTCGGGCCAGCCTTTGGCCGCGCTACCACCATGACCGAATCTCTACCCCACAGCCCTTGGCGCATGTCCGTCGCGCCGATGATGGATCGGACAGACAAACTAAAAAAATCCCCATAAGTACAAAGACTTACGGGGATTCTCTTTTTGCATGTTGCTTTATTGTTGCACCCGTTCGCCATTTAGCTGCTTCGATTCCTTTACACCGGCTGCTCGTTGAGCATCGATGTAGGTGGCCAGATCAGTGAGATGGACCCCCTTTGCCCCCTTCTGTGAATTGGGCTCGATGCGGGTCAAAGGGAGCTTGATTTCGCCCGCTGCGATCTTGCGCAGGAACTTTTGCGTTCCCAGGTGCGGGAAGTAGTCCTTGACTACTTGATCAAGCGGAATCACCGCCATGGCGTTGTACTGAGCCATGAGCAGAAATGCCGTATTCATATGGATTCCTTCGTTGAAAGCCGCCCGACGGCGGAGTAGGGCAACAAAAAACCCGCACTAGGCGGGTTTGCTGTTTAAGACGGTGGTGATTCAGTGATCACAACCTTTTTTGGAAAAATGCGCGCATCTCGTTGGAGTGCTTGGCATCATGAATAAATGGCGGCACTGACACCGCGAGCAGTAGCGCGGCCAGCGGCACCACACAGAAAAAACCGATGTAGCTGAAGCCAACTGCACCCGTAATGCTTCCCAGCACAAACATGCCAATCAGACCAGCAGAGGCACGCATGCGCACCCAGTTATGCTGCACTCGGCTTGTTGGAACCCTAAAAGCAGTGCCACTACGCTTCCAAAAGAATAGCTTGCCCAATTCCATTCCCAGGTCCGTGAAGTTCCCAGTCATATGGGTTGTGCGAATGCTTCCACCAGAGGTCTTTGAGCCCACAGCGTTTTGAAGTCCCATCATGAATGAGAGCAGCAGAACCGTGATGGGAACAGCGAATGGTGTGTTCCAGGAGAGGGTGACAGCGCCCATCAGACCGAAGGGCAAGAGCATCAATGCCTCCAGCATTAGTGGCAGCGCGTAAACGCTGTAGAGATGCTTTTCTCGACCCCAGTTCACCAAAACAGCACACACGGCTGCGCCGGTCATGAAGGACAAGATGGCGCCCAGCGCATTCAGAAGCATCTTCATGTTTTCCAGGACCAGGCCATCAGCTATCTGTGACGCGAATCCTGTCATGTGCGAGGTGTACATGTGCAGGACTAGAAAGCCACCCGCATTAACTGCACCAGCGTTGAAAGCCAGTAGCCATCCAAGAGCCAAGTTGGTGGAATTTGCTCGATGTCGGTTTGTCAGGTGTCGAATTCTTCTCATCAAAAATGCTCCACGAACCAAGATGCAATAGATGCCAGTGACCGACTCGGAAAAGTGAATTGGTCACGTATGTTGCTTCACATCGATAGCATAGACCCGCACAGGTTAAGGGCCGAAGTGCGGGTGGATGATCGTCTTCACCATTAAGCCGCGCCAAGGAGTTATCAGGCGCCGAGCAAGATCGTCGCGGGCGGGGTAGCCCAAGGTGAGGATGATCTGGTCATACTCGCGGTCCTCCAGGCGCTTGGCCCAGTATGGTGTGCACAAGCGGAATTCCTCGAGCTTGGTGCCGTCGCGTATGGCCTGGAAGTATTGGCGCTTGAGCGGTAGGAGCAAGGTGGTCATGGTGCAACCTTGGTTAGGTTTCGTGTGTTTTCCAAAGGCATTTGCATAAAAGCAAAGATGTAATTCGGGAGGGTGTACAGTGGATCAGTCAATGAAAGGTGCTGCTATGTCCACTCCACTGAGTTTTTTCCTCTATTCAAGTCGGCTGGCACCTGACTGCGATCCCACTGAGGTGGGGAACATCGTGAAGGTGGCGCGTGAGTTCAACGCCTCGCACGGCATCACTGGCATTCTGGTTTTCGATGGTGAGCGCTTTACGCAATACATTGAAGGGCCGGTCAGCGAGATCGATGCGTTGGTTGCAAAGCTCCCCAAAGACCGCAGGCATACAGACTTCCTGCAACTGAATGCAGGTGATGATCTGGAAGAGCGCCGCTACGCGACCTGGTCCATGGGGTACAGCGACGTTAGCCTTGACGAGCTGGACATCGATCTAATGGCCACAATTGATGGCGATGCTGCCTTGAATTTGTTCACTAAGGCTGTTACTGAGATAGATCGTCTGTAGCGTTCTCAACTTTCTTGGCCTTCACAGCTCTGCCACCTTCCTGGGCTGCAGCCATGGCGGCGTCGATGGTGGTTTTGACCCTTTGCACCGCTTCCCGCATTGACGCGGCTGGGTCAGGGCCTGCAACCTCCGCATAGGCTGATGGCGTGCGCGGCTTGCTGGACTGAGCGCACCCGCCATAAAAGCGGAGGGTGAGGCCGAGCTTGGCAGCGGTCCGAAACGCCTCGCCATCAGCATCCAGCGCATCAGCTGGCTGGGCCTGCGGTGCTGTGCGGACAGAAACCGGCTCCACTTCATAGTCGTCACTGGTTTCATCGGGCACTTTGGTGACGCGGAATGTTTCTGACCATGAGCGAACAGAAGCCTGCAGCTCGAATTCTTCGCCAAGCTTGCGGCCCTGTACAAAGTCGATATCGCTTGGCAAATCGCGCCAGGTATCGCCGTCATCGTCTGAGTAGCAATCTGCCACCGGCTCGGCCTGTGCCTCTGCCTGGTCACGAAACACTGTGCCAAGAGCTTTTGAGAGCCAAGCTTTTTCTGCCTCGCTCCATGGTTTCGGCGTCTCTCCGCCACTGATTTGGCTCAAGTCAGCCTCTGCCAGGTCACCTGCCGAGGAATCCTCGGTCGCTGGAAGTGCTGGGGTGGCAGAGCGGGCGGCCACTGCCTGGGCCGCGTAGGCGCGCATCTGCTCGGCGCTGTAGCTCCAAACGTCCCGACCTGTGTCCTCGTCGTGGCAATGGGTGTCAGGTGCAGGCAGTGCTGGATAAGCCCCCTCGGCAGTCTTGAGGGGAGCGGAAGAGTTGTTTTCAGCCATGTTTGGCTCCAGAAATGGAAATGCCCGCTCAGGGCGGGCATGTTATCGGGTAGGATTCGCGACCAGGGAGATGCGCATGGACACGAATCAGTTGATAAAAGCGATTGGAGAGGCTGCAGTCAGTACAAAACTACCCCAAGAATACTGTCTATTCTGGAGGGATGATTGGTGGTTTATGTGTATGTCTAAAAGCGAATGGAGTAGTTGGGCTGGCGTACTGTGTACGTTGGTTATCGGCATTCTTGCACTATATTTACCTTGGAGGCAGCGTCGTCATGATTTGCTGATTAATTTAAGGAAAGAGCAGGAGCTCTTAGAGTCTAAAACTATTACAGCATTTGAATATTCCAGGGAAGCCTGCATTGGATTATTTAATAGCTATCAGAAATTTAATGGAAATAGTTTGCTGAGCCCGAGGTCAAGTCTTGAAAGGCTTAAGTCTCTTGAGCGAATTGGCCAGTCTCTGATTAGTCAAGGATATCCTGATAATCTTTTGGTTTCAATAATGCGCGTTCAACGTGAGTTGGCCCTTTCTATACAAGCGATAGAGGATATTAAAGATATAAGTTTTGATAATTATACTGAAAGTGAATCTTTTAGGGCTGCTAATAGATTAAAAAATGCACGAGAGCAAAGAGAGAATTTGCGCGGCATGTTGAAAAGTAAAATTGAACCTCGAGAAGAAGAATTTACTTCTACACATCTACCATGATCTAAGACTAAGGCAATACTAATTTTGTATTAGAGCAATTGCTGGAGCGCCCAGCTCAGTGCGGCCTTCGCCGCCCAGCGCGTCGATCAGATCGGGGATCAGCTTGGCCAGCTCGCCGGTGGCAATTGCCACGTCAGCATCAAGGCCGCTTTCGTCGGCTTTGTCTTCCAGCACCACGCCTAGCAGCTCCACCTTTTTGAGCTGCAGGCCTTCGGTCAGCACGAAGCTCACCCGGTCATCCCAGGTCAAGGCCAGCTTGGTGGGCAGCTTGCCCTGGTCAATGTGCTCGCGGACTTCGTCAATGCCCAGCGGGTGGCGGCCGTAGCGCACAACCGCTTTGGCTTCGTCAGTGCCCTTGAGCTCGCACTCCTGGTCGATGCTGAAGCCCGCCGGCGCGTCGTAGCTGTGCAGCCAGGCGGCCATTGCGCCTTGCGGGCTGGCCTTGGTGTCCAGCAGTGCCACGGCAAAACCGGGCGAGGCCTCCACCAGCATGGTCACCACTGTGTCGGCCCGGCCCTGCGCGCTGGCGTCGATCACCAGCAGGCGCGCCGCAGGGTCGATCCATACCCAGGTGCCCGCCTGCTTGGTGAAGGCCATTGGCAGCAGGTCCAGCTTGCACTCTTCCTTCAGGTCTTGGCGCTCTTTCCGGCCAGGCTTGCGGCCCTCGGATTTCTCGATGTGGGCCAGCTTCTCATCGAACTCGCGGCTGAGCACGCTGGCGGGCAGCATCTTGCTTTCGCTCATCAGGCGCAGGATCCAGTGGCCGCCCACGGATTCAACCATGGCGCCGTGCTCTTCGCCGCGCGGCGGCACCCAGCCGGTGGACTGCTCTTGCGTGGCGCCGCACACCTCAAATTGCTGCTTGGCGAGCGCCTGCTCGAGTTGCACCAGGTCGGGCTGCCAGGATTCGGAAATGCGGTAGATGATCAGATTTTTAAACATTGGGGTTCCAAAAATGCAGCGGGCCCCCCCGCGGGGGGGGCCGGGGGGGGTGGGGGGGAGTGAGGCCGGTTATGACAGTTGAATGTGCAGGGTGGGC
>NZ_JBBGYU010000004.1:369978-488653 GCF_037479555.1 Comamonas sp. MYb396
CGGGCGGGTGGTCGCTCCCGGGGGGGGGGGTGCTTTATTTGTATTTTTTTTTTTTTCTTTATTTTTTAACTTTTTGGCTACAAAATTCCCCGCGGCCCCCCCCGGGGGGGGCCCCCGGGGAGGTTGGGGGGCAGTCAGGCCGTTACTGACTGTTCAAGGTCCAGGGTGGCCAGGTGTTTGACCATGGCATCGCGGATGGCAGGCAGATCGCAGGCGCGGTACAGCTTGGATGCCTTCTCGGTGGCCACATGGGGGAAGCCCAGCTGCGCCAGGCCGGCGGCGTCGATGCTCAGCGGCGCGATCAAGGTCTTGATCTGGCCCAGGGTGACGCGTGTAGCTGGATCCACTACGGCGGCCGGCGCGCAATCCGTGCTGCTGGCAGGCGCTGCCGGCGCCGCAGCGGCGGCGTGAGCGGCAGATTGCGACATAGCGGCAGGTGCTGGGCGCGCGACGGCGGCGGGCGCCGGCGCAGGTGCCGCCACTGGTGCCGCTTGCGGCGCGGGCGCCATGGCCTCACGCTGGCGGGCCAGCTCGGCGGCTCGTTCGTCCAGCAGGCGCTGCTGCGCGGCCAGCTCTGCCGCCACGCGCTCGTTTTCCACCCGCTGAGCCTCGGCCGCGTCAGCTGTGCGGCGGTCGGCCGCCATCTGCTCCAGGCGGGCGATGGTCGCGGCCTTCTCGCCAGCAGCGCGCTCGGCGAACTCCTCAAACACCGCAGCGCTCACGTCGATGCCGCGCACGTAGGTAATGCCCGCCTCAATGCGCTCCACCGCCAGGCCGCGCGCCTTGTCAGAGTAGCCCGCAATCGTGGCGATGGCATCGGTGTGTTTCTGCAAGCGCGCGGCCTCGGCCTTTTCCTTGGCGGCTTTCTCGTCAGCCAGCTTCTGCTCATGGGCCTTGATCTGCTTGTCGATTGCGACCTCTGCGGGCTCCACGATGGCAATCAGGCGGGTAGCCTCAGTCTCGATCACCGTCTTGCAGTCGTTCAGGTGCCCCTTAGTCTGGTCGCGCAGGCGCTGGATGGCGAAGCGGCCAGACTCGCGCAGCTCCAGGCGCGCATCGCGCGCAGCCTTGGCTCCCTTGGTGGTGGTCATGTCGTAGGCCACGTTGCGGTACTTGGCGGCCAGGACGGTCATGTCCGCCTCCAAGGGCGTGAACAGGGCCAGGGCGGCGTCGTTGATGCTGGGGGTGCCCAGGGCGGTGGTGGTCAATTCGTTGCTCATGGCGTCCTCATGCGGCAAATGGGTCGGCGATCACGGCGTTTCGAGCCTCATGGGCTTCAGCCGGTGTCACGGGGGAAGAAATCACGCTCGTTTTGATGTCGCTGGGCCGCCAGATCATGCTGGTAGTGCTTGTGGGGCGGCGCAGGATATTGAGGTTTGCGTCAACCATGTGAAGAAACTCGACCAGGTCAGATTCAAGCTCTTCAATAGCGTCTTCATCGCGGAAGATCCGTTTGATGAACAGATCCTTGCCTACGGACTCCAGCCAAGGGCAATACACCACCAGATCACACCATTGGCGGCCCGTAATCCAGAGGCCGCCGTTGATCTGGTCGATGTATTCGAGGTGGGCGCTTTCTGGGTTGGCCCATACCTGGCCCAACTTGTCGCATGCCATTGGGCACTTGATTTCGATCAGGCCATCACTGTCCACGGTGCCGTCAGCGCTGTATCCGAAGCGGGAGTCCTCGGTCAAGATAAGGCTGACTTCTTCAACCAACGCCCCGGTCCTGGTTTCATAGATCATGCGGGCCTGGGGCTCAAGTTCGCGCCCTCGTCGCATGGCATAGGTGACGAAGGAATCGTCCAGTGGAGTGCCGCTGATAGTCTCCATGGCGATCAGCCAGGCATACTTCACTGCTTCGGATCCAGGCTCGTCAGTGCGCTCCCCGGCAAGCGCTTTGCTTATGCTTCCCGCGCTTGGCTTGGCCTTGTAGCCCGCCTTGGTGCGCGCTTCGAGTTCGGGCAGACCTGCTTTGAGTGCATCGACATAGGTGCGCTGTTGTTCCGTGAGTCCACCGATGCGCTGCCGAGCATCGGAAAAGCGCGAGGCGGTGCAAACACCCGTCCGTGCACGCAGCCAATCATCGGAGCCTTGGGGGTAGTTGAGGGTGATCATTACTGCAGACCTTTCCGATGTCCGATGATTGCGGTTTTGAGGCGCTCGTACAGATCGCGCCGCTTGAAGTTGGCCAGCACCACCGATCCCTCTTGCCACAATCCTGCGGCCTCGGAATCGCTACAGCCGCTGATCCTTTGCATGTAGCCGTCAAATGCGATCTGTGCTTCAGAGGTGCGGGTATCGGTGTAACCAGCAGCGTTGCCGTCGTCGTCGTCTTCGCCCACCGCCACGTTGAAGATGTCCTTGAGCAGGTAGCGCTTGCCGTAGCTCTTGCCCGAGCCCACGGCGTGCGTGCGGGTCATGACATCGCCGCCCTTGGCGCCCTTGCCATCGGCAGGGATGTCACAGTGGTAGGTGCGGGTGTGGCCGCCGATGTGGGCCACGTAGCAGACCACGCGCACAAAGCCTTCCGCTGCGCCTTCGCCCTCGTCAAAGCTGAGAGAAAAGCCCGAGGCCGTGTACAAGGGGCGCAGGTAACGGTCCAGCTGCGCGTAGCTGGCATACTGGCTGCGCGTCTGCGGGTTCACTGCGTCTGCAGCGATCCGGCCCATCTGCGACTGCGCGCCCACCATGGCTGTGTTGAATTGCTGCTCGGCCTCCTTGGCCGTGATGCGTTCGTGCAGGTCCAGCAGGCGCTCCATCTTGTCCATCTGGATTTCTGGATTCTTCGCCGCGGCGATGATGGCTCGGGTCAGCTTGGCGGCTTCACTGTTGTCCTGCTGCAGGGGCAGGGCAGGGGCTGGGGGGCGGGTGGTGACTTCGTTCATGGCGTTACAGGAATGCGATGTTGGTTTTGGCGATGAGGTGTACGGCCGCGATGGCCGTCACGTTGACCGCGATATAGAGCAGGACCCAGAGGGGGAGCTTCATTGATCGGTTCCTTTCTTGGTGCTCAGCGCCACCTGCTGGGCGGTGTGCACGGCGTCCTGCACATCGGCAGCCGTGGCTTGTTCGACGGCCAGGTCAGTGCCTGGGTCGGAAAAGAAGATCACCGCCAGCAGGGCGGCCAGCATCCAAGCTGTGTGGATTGCGTTTTTACGCATAGCGGCTCCAGATAAATGCGATCAGGACCAGCGCGGCGGCCAGGCCCAGCCAAAAGAAAGGCCGCTTGTGCAGCGGCCTGGTGTAGCGTTCAAACGGGTCAAAGTAGGCGGCGCCCCGGCCCCATGCTTCTTCCATCGTTCGAGGGGTGGAGCGGTTCAGTGGATGACGCACGCGAGATCCTCCTGCAGCTCACCCAGCACGCGGCGTACACGGTGGCCGCCGGCCGGCGTCACGCGGTCCAGCTTGTCCGCTGCTTCGGTGCCAATTTCCTGGTAGGCCTTGATGATTGCCAGCAGCTGGGCATTTTGTTCTTCCAGCCGTTCACGCTCTGGATCAGTAGGTGGATCGTCGGGCAGCATTCCGTCATAGCCGGCCTGAGCGCGGGAGAGTGCATAGGTCATATGAAAGCCCCAAATAAAAAAGCCCGCTGGAGGCGGGCAAGGCGCTGAATGTTCCGAAACAGCGCTCCTTGGACAAAAAAAAGCCACCGGTGAAAGTGGCTTAAGCGCCTGTGGGGTCACAGGCGGGAGGGTCTTGGTTCTTTAACTGGACGATGTCGTTCAATCGTAACAGAGTATTTCTTGGATGAAATCAGAAGCACCGGCATCCGAAGCTTTTGATTTGCCCCTGTCGCAAAGGGCAGTGCGTTTTCACGCTGGGATTTCCTTTTCTCGGCAACCCTGTTTGCCTCACCCCGTACACACCCAGGGACCGGTGCCGCAGCTGCCATCTCGTTCGTTTGTTTCCCCGTATCCACGGTCCTATCTGGTTTCTCACCAGCCTACTAGCCTTAGCTGCGTGATCCTTTCGCCCCCATGCGGGTTCTAGCCCGTCTCTTAGAAGCCCGGGCGATCCCCCCGGGGTCTTCGGGGGCTGGTGATCCTGGCTCCCTTCGCCGCAGTTACTGCGTCGATGGGTGAACTTTAGCAAAAGGCTAAAAGTCATGTCAATAGCTTATAGCTACATTTCTTGAAAATTTGCTATCAAGACGTGAAAAAGCCGCCTTGGAAGGCGGCTGGGACGGCTCAATAGTTTTCGCAATGCTACCGAGGTCTCATTGTTGGCATCTAGGCCTATACTTTAGAAATCATGCAGTTGTTTAGCTTATATATGGTTGTTTTTAATAGGTAAATGAGTGATTTTAATTTTTCTCGTGACCCAAAGACGGAAAGATCTGGCTGAGGATGCTGACAGCTAACCAGGAGGGGACCAAAAAACAAACTCCCGCAATGGCAGCTAACAAGAGATCGCTACGATCGCAAAAAGCACCCGCTTGAACGCAGGAGGCTTCCCCTGAAAAAACGAATGAGAGAACGAGCCAGACTATTCCAGCTACAACGATTCCTCGTTTGGAAAGTGCGATCATTTGTAGTTAGGTCCGCCGGAAACGACGACGATGCTCGGTCATCGTTCCAATGACAACTAGATGATGCTCATCACTTCTTAGGATTGGGTAGTCAGGATTGAGTGGTACAAGCTCGAAAATCTCTTGTCCACTTTCATCGATACCCCGTACCCGATACTTTTTAAAGGTGGCTTCCTGCTTGGTGTTGCGGGCGGCTACGAAATCGCCGGGTCGTGGAATCACGTCCGGGTCGATTCGCACGCGATCTCCGGGTCTGAAATCAGGCAGCATAGAGTCTCCCTCGATTTGCAGGAAGACTGCCCAAGAAGAGGCGTCGTCATCACCGTACTCTATATCGAATCCATCACCTGGGGCATAGGGGTCAGAAATCTCTTTAAGTAGACCAGCCTGTATCAAGGAAATTACAGGATAGCTACGTACGCCCACTGGAACCATCTTCACGTTGCTATCGAATTGTCGTTTCCGATCCTTGTCGGATAACGCTTCATTAGAGTGATCAGTGTCAAGCCAACCGGGGCGCACTCCGGATTTCTCCTCAATGAACCGTGCGGTTTCAGTGCGCATACCGCGTGGCTTGCCTGTAGCGGAGTTGATTGCACCATTTTTCCATTGAGAGACCTGTGATTCGCTTCGCTCCAAGGCGTCAGCAAGATTTTTCAAGCTTCCGAACTGGCGCTCCAGTGCTTGGAGATTTTCACGGCGGATGTCATCAATGCTCTTCATGGCTAGATTAAATAGCATTTGGCTAACAAATTGAATGAGCAAAAAGCTTGAGTGACATTTAGCATAAGGCTACAATGCACTGCATGACCCTATCCGACTACATCAACGCCCAGGGCAGGGGCGCAATTACCGCCCTCGCAAAACAGATCGGCGCACCGACCCCCGACGTGTCACGTTGGGTGTCTGGGGAACGTCCCGTACCAGTCGGGCGCTGTGTAGCCATTGAAGCTGCAACCTCTGGCGTGGTGACGCGGAAGGATTTGAAGCCCAGTGACTGGCCTCGCTTCTGGCCAGAACTTGCCAGCCAAGAGGAGGTGGTCCATGGCTGAGACAAGCCGTCCCAATATGAATGCCGACTTTGCAGTCAATGTCGAAGAGCATGGGATCAGTTTCGGTGCCTTGACAGATGACGAGGTATTGCTCACCCGCCTTCGCTGGCAGGCCTTTGAGGCAGCTCGCCTGCTGAGTGCGGTGCCAAGTGTCCGCCAGCAAATTAAGGATGCGCTGGTGCTTCTGCCAGCCATGCAGCGCTGGGCAGCAAACCCATTGCTGCGCTCACGTTTGGCGTGCGTACTGGTTCGAGCCTGCTCTGATGCTGAGTCTGCGCACCAAGCAATCGAGCTTGCTGAGCAAATTTTCAGTTTTTTGTCTGGCGAATCTGATCGACCTGCTGCTGGAGGTCGTTGATGGCTGCTTCTACCGCGTTCATGTATTGGGCCAGTCGCTCCCGAAGAAAGTGGTTGGCTTGTCCGGTCAGCTGTTGGTTGATGAGTGCATCGAGCTCCAACCTTGCTTGCGGAATCGTCAGTTTTTTCATGTCTGCCCCTCCTGGGGATGGTCGTTGTGGAACTTCCATTCTGCCCCAGGAGGTGGTGGGCACCCGCCTTCATAAACCGCCGCATTGACGGCGCATTCGACGTGAGAGCGCTCTACGGGCAGCGCTGCTTGCGGACACGTTCTCACCAACAAATTCAAACCGATACGCGGGCCGAGCTACGCCCGCGCTGTCCACAAGGATCACGCTATGACAGACGATTTCACCCCGATCCCATTCTCTCGCTCCCTCATTGGCGGCAAGAAAACTGAGAAGTTGGAGTCTCGGATTTCCGACGAGCTCAAGGAGCTTGCGCGCCGCAAATGGATGGACGAGGGATTCCAGTCCGAGTCCGAGTACCTCGAATTCGTCGTCGCTGTTGATGTGTGTGGTGTTGACCATGTACGCAGTCTGATCCAGCAACGCTACGGCCGGGTCTTCTCTTTGTCTGACAAGCGCCAGACCGGTGAGGGGAGCGGCCAACAATGATCGAAACTCCGTACCAAATACACAGCGACACATCCCGCTCAGCGGCCGAGGCCATCGCTGATGGCGCGCACACCTTCAAGGCCAAGGTGCTGGACGCCATCCAGAAGGCAGGCGTGCACGGCATGACTGACGAAGAGTGCGCCCACAAGCTAATGATCGGGCCGAACACCCAGCGCCCGCGCCGCGTGAAGCTGGTGGAAGAAAAGCTGGTGGTGGACAGCGGCCAACGCCGCAAGACCCTGGGCGGACGCAATGCGATCGTGTGGGTGTCGGCGCAGATCAAGGGGAACGCATGAGCACCCCTTTGCCATGGTTCCGTGCCTACACGGAAATGATTGATGACGAAAAGCTGCGTCTGCTGGCCTTTGAGGACCGCTGGCACTTCATGGCTCTGCTGTGCCTCAAGGGGCAGGGCGTGCTGGACGACGCCGGTCCGCTGCTGCTGCGCAAGGTGGCCGTAAAGATGGGCATCGACACCCGTACGCTCGAAGAGGTGGCGCGCCGCCTGGCCGAGGTCGGTTTGGTCGAGCGCGAGACGCTGCAGCCGCTGAACTGGAACGCCCGCCAGATGCGCAGCGACACAGACCCCACCGCTGCCGAGCGCAAGCGCCGCCAACGGGCCAAAGCTAAGACTGGTGCGGCTTCCGAAGGCGTCACGGACAAGTCACGCGTGACCGGTCACGATGTCACGCGTACAGATATAGATACAGATATAGATAAAGAAAAAGAAGAAGTAGTTAAAGAACTAGCAGATGTTGGTGGTGGTCCTGCTGCCGCTGACCCTCCGCCTGCAGCTCCGGCAAAAACGCCAAAGACCGCTACCGCTACCCGCTTGCCTGATGACTGGACCCTGCTCAAGGCCTGGGGCGACTGGGCACTGCAGGCACGGCCCGACATGACGCCTGAGGACGTGCGCCGGGAGGCTGATTGCTTCGCTGACTTCTGGCGCGCAAAGGCTGGTGCCGATGCCAAAAAACTGGACTGGGCAGCCACCTGGCGCAACTGGATCCGCCGCTGCGATGGACCTAAGCCCAGCTTCCGAGGCGCGGCCCACGGCCCCGCTACATCCCTGAACAAGCAAGAAGCGCTGGAGGCACGTAACCGCGCTGTCGGCCAGTCGTGGGTCGACAAGATGCGCGGTGGCCGGTCTATGGGAGGTGCTGCAAATGCGTGATTCCGAACTGGAGGGCTTCCGCGACCTCCTCACCGACGTGATGGCCTACTACGGCAAGGACTGCAGCGAGTTCATGCTCACCGTCTGGTGGGAGGCGCTGCATACCTTCGAGATGGCGCAGGTCAGCTCTTCGCTGCGCCGGCATGCGACGGATCCAGATCGCGGCCGGTTCGCGCCCCGAGTGGCCGACATCATCAAGGTCCTGCAGGGCACCACGACAGATCGCGCTGCGCTGGCCTGGGGCAAGGTGCTGGGCGCAATGTCTTCGATCGGCGCATACACCGACGTGGTGTTTGACGACCCTGCGATCCATGCCGCCATCGAGGACCTGGGCGGCTGGCCCAAGGTGTGCCGCACCGAGACGGCCGAGCTGTCCTACCTGCAGCACCGTTTCCAGGAAGCACACCGCGCATACACCGAGCGCGGCCAGTTTGAGTACATGCGCCGTCTGCCGGGCGACCGCTCGCCAGACCATGAGTACACCAGCCATGGGCTGAAGCTCCCTCGTCCTGCGCTGGTAGGGGTCCGTGAGAAGGCCATCGCAGTGCTGCAGCACGGCAATGCCGGCGGCAAGACCCTGATTTCTTCGCTGCCAGCGCATGCCATGCACTTGCTGGCCAACGCTTCCGGACAGGAGCTGCAGGCATGAAGACGATTCCCCCCCGCCAGCTGGAGGTGCTGACCTTCATGCGCGCCTTTTTTAAGGACAACGACCAGACCCCGCCGATGTCGGTGATTGCCCGGCACTTTGGCTTTCGCTCGCCCAACGCGGCGCAGTACCACGTCGACTGGCTGCTGCGCCATGGCTACCTGGAGCGCAACAGCCAGGGCAACCTGAAATTTTCCCGAGACAGGACAACCCAGCCATGACAACAGAAATCACCCTCAAAGAGATCCACGACCGCTGTGACGAAATTGGCACCTGCTGGATCTGGCGCGACGCTACCAGCAAAGGCGGCTATCCCATCATCAAGCGCGGCGGCCCGTGCCTGTATGTCCGCCGCGTGGTGGCGGAGCTGAGCGGAAATCCGCCGGCGCCCCGTCAACCCGTCATCACCACCTGCAACGACAAGTTGTGCTGCAACCCGCTGCACGTCGAATGCTCGACCACGGCGAAGGTAGGCCAGGCCGCTGCCAAGCGTCGCGCGTTTTCTTCGCTGTCGCGCCGCATGAAGGTGGCCGCCGCCAAGCGAGCCAGCCCATCGGCCAAGCTGACCATGGAAAAGGCCAGGGAGATCCGTCTGTCCACCAAGACAGGCAAGGAGCTGGCCAAGGAATACGGCGTGCACCTGAGCGTTATCAAGGGTGTCCGTCAAAACCGGATGTGGGTGGACTTCAGCAGCCCTTTCGCGGGACTAATGCGATGAACCAGAAAAATGACCGAATTCCAAAGGACACGCGATTGGCTGGTGACGCTGGCCATGACTCCGGGATGGTGGCACTACAGCAGGGAGCAGGCCGCCCAGCTGGAGAACGACGTGCAAGCGGCCGGGGCCTGGGCGGGGATGCGGGAGGCAGTGCGGGCCCAGCTCAAGGCCAAGGGGTTCCGGCCGCAGCCGGCGGAGCTGGAGCCGATGTGGTGATCGTCCGGGTCACGCTGCCCTGGCCGCCCAAAGACCTGAGCCCAAATGCGCGGGTTCACTGGTCCCGCCTGGCCAAGGCCAAGAAGGCCTACCGCGCGGCGTGCGCGCTGCAGGCGCAGGTTCAAGGCGTTCACCGTCTGGCTGTCGCCAAGCTGCATGTGCACCTCACGTTCTACCCGCCCACGCGCCGCGCCTTCGACCTGGACAACGCCCTTGCGCGCATGAAGTCCGGCCTCGATGGGCTGGCCGATGTGCTGGGAGTGGATGACAAGCATTGGAGCTTCGGCATTGAGCGTGCCGGGGAAATCGGCGGGATGGTGAAAGTGGAGGTGCGACATGGCTGAGCTTCTTTTTAGGACCGAGTGGCACAACGCCGAGCAGGGAAGGGCGAATTGCAAAGGCGCGTTTCTTCCATGGGTTGGGCAGCAGCTGGCGGCCGGGCGCGCGCTTGTGATCGAGGCAAGTCTTTGGGAGGACGCCAAGACTGACCGCCAGCGCAAGTACTACCACGGCGTGGTGCTCAAGACCATTGCGCAGCAGGCCAGAAATACCCTGGGCCAGGCCTACGACCTCAAAACTTGGAAGGAGTATTTCCGCAACGAATATCTGGGGCACAAGACCGTCACCACGGTTAACCCGCTCACCGGCCGCAAGTCTCGCCGCCGCCAGCGCGTCAGCACCGAAGACCTGGGCATCCGGGGCTACAGCAAGTTGATCGATCGCGTGCAGGCCTTCGCGGCCACTGAGTTGAAGGTGACCTTTCCGGCTACTTACGATCAATGGGAGGCGGCAATTGCTCGCGGCGATGTGGATCCGGATACAGGGGAGATTCTCGGATGAAGCGCAGCGGATTCAGGCAAACCGCCTGGGCCCCTGCGCCCAAGACCGTGCACCAGCCTCTGGCCAGCGCCCCAAACTATGCGAGCGCGGCCGGCGCCACGGTGCCACCGATCAAAAAGGGCGAGCATCTGCGCAATGAGGACTACCGCCGTGCCGTGGCAAGCCTGCCATGCTGCGCGTGCGGCATCGTGGGGTTCAGCCAGGCCGCACACGCCAATCACGGCAAGGGCGCAGGCCTGAAAACCGACGATCGCACCTGCTTTGCGCTGTGCTGCGACCGGCCAGGCGTGAAGGGGTGCCACCCGAAGTTCGACCAATACGAGCTGTACCCCAAGGCAGCCGCTGCTCTGGTGGCCGAGGCCTGGGGCGCGGACACAAGCCGCAAGATCCAGATGATGGGTCTATGGCCAAAGGATCTGCCAAAACTGCAGGAGGTGGCTGATGTGCTTGAACGGTGACGGTATCAGCTGGATGGCTGGGCAGTTGGGGTCGAGGGCCGAGCCCCCCAAGAGCCGCGCGCACAACCCCCGGCCGCCGGGCGTGATCCGGCCAGGTAGCGGGACCGATGTGCTTCTGCGCTTCCTGCGGGCCAGCCCCCATCGCAGCTTCTACCATTCCGAGCTGGTCCTAGCTCTGGGCCGCTCCAAGGGGGAAGTGGATTGGGCGTTGGTGTATCTAAAGGAGAGTCGGCTGATCGTTGCAGTTGAGGTTGAGTTGCCGGGTCGCAAGCCGGTGAAGCGGTACCAAATTTCTGACCAAAAGTAGTGCAAAATGTTTCAATTAGTATTTTGAAACTTACAAGTCATGAGTGTGCAAATTTCGTCCATCGAGCCAAGTGTTTTGCATAAGAAGGTGAGTGATGTAGGCGCCAGTGCAGGCGGGTTGAATCTGGTATTGGCCATTGAAAAGAATGATTCTATTCAAGATTTTTCATATAAATACCAAGAGCTACGTAATTTGATTTCTGGTTTTGAATCCATCAATTCTATATCAACCTTGAATCATAATGCTTTGGTGATGGCGGATAATATTGCTGATCTTGGACTTGAAATGGCAACAATTCTAAGTAGGTCACAGCTTTTTAGCGGCCCAAGATTCAAGGAAATCGCATCCCTTGCTGAATTATCCAATGACTTAAAAAGCTACTGCGGTAGTGGCGCAAGACTTCCAAATTCAGCTGGTTATAGGATTAGAAATGGGTTTATAGCTAGCGAAGGTAACGAGGGTGACGACGAATCTCGATTAGCAAGATTGAGAGCACAAATCGAAGATATGGACCGCTCGTTCATTGCTATGGATGCAAGGCTAAAAGCGATGAGCGAAAGTTCCGATAGAGCTGTGGCGCGGATAGAGGAATTGACAGGGCAGCAAGCGGATGCTATGCGGGCTGCTCTCACGCGAGAAGTTTCGAAACTCCAAGAGGAATTCAACAACACTAACGATGCGCTAAAAAAGCGGTTAGAGGAATTTGATGGTTATAAAGATCAAGCTATTGAGCTAGTAGGGCAGTTGGCATCTGAAGTGTTATCCAAAGGGCATATTGGTAGCGCGCAGACGGAAGAGAAGTCGGCAGATCGACATCGAATAGCTGCAATGGTATCGATGGCGGCGGCAATAATTATAATTGGATTAATGTTTTATTTCTATAGAAACCAGCCATTTACATGGGAGAGTTCTGCGAACAAGGTGCTTATCGCTTTATTGTTCGCAGTGCCAACAGCTTTTTTAGCTAGAGAATCCGCCAAACATCGGGCTCAAGCGATTGAATTGCGGCGAACCTCATTAGATTTCGCAGCTCTAGATCCATTCCTAAAAGGCCTCGAAGGGGAAGAAGGGCTGAAGGTCCGCGCTGAACTTGCGCGTCGGGCTTTTTTCGCTGGTAGCCCCGCAGATTCATCTTCTTCTTATGGAGTGGATCTGCAGCCAGTGCTGGTGAAGCTTGTAGACACATTGGCAGATGTTGCAAAGAAAAAGACTTGATAGTTTGGTCAGAAGTTGAGGACATGAAGCCTGGGAATTTTGCCCAGGCTTTTTTTTGAGTTCGTGCCAAGCATGCCACTCTCAGTTCATGAAGAATACGCATGCAACGCAGGAAAAACCGGATTGGGAGCGCATCGAGCTGGACTATCGAGCTGGGATCAAGAGCCTGCGCGAGATAGCGGATGGGTCAGGGGTGAGCCACGTCACCATCAGCAAGCACGCCAAGAGGAATGGCTGGGTGCGCGACTTGTCCGCCAAGATTCAGGCCAAAGCGGATGATCTGGTTAACAGGGCATCGGTTAACAAGCCTGTTAACAGTGCGAGCGCTGTTTCTGAGCGTGAGATGGTGGACGGTGTGGCGAAGGAGCGCGCATCAGTGCAACTGGCTCACCGCAAGGACATCGGCCGGGCGCGGAAGTTGACGAATGCACTGCTCGATGAGCTGGAAGGCCAGACCGACCCTGCGACCTTGGAGCTGCTGGATCAACTGGGCGAGCTGCTGTACAAGCCAGACGACAAAGGCCGCGACAAGCTGAACGACCTGTACCAGGCGGTTATCTCCCTGCCTGAGCGGTCCAAGACCATGAAGGTTCTGGCCGAGAGCCTGGCCAAGCTGGTGGACCTGGAGCGCACGGCGTTCGGCATGGATTCAAAGGAGCTGGTCGGCGTGGCTGCCCGGGCCGGCGCGCGCATCGCCGTCGAGTTCGTCAAGCCTGGACCGGTGGAAGATGACGATGATTGAGCCGCCACACGCCCGGCTGCAGCTGCCGGAGAAGATGGCTGACATCTGGCTGCCGTGCCGCTACAAGGTGATGTACGGCGGCCGGGGTGGCGGTAAGTCCTGGTCGGTGGCCTCGGTGCTGCTGGTGATGGCGGCCGAGAAGCCGCTGCGCATCCTTTGCGCCCGCGAAATTCAGAAGTCCATGCGCGACTCGGTGCACCGGCTGTTGAAGGATGCCATTGTGCGGCTGGGCCTGGAATCGTTCTTTGAGGTGCTGGACACAGAGATCCGGGGCGCCAATGGCTCCCTGTTCCTGTTCGGCGGCCTGCAGAGCCACACCGTGGACTCGATCAAGTCCTTTGAAGGTGTGGACATCGTCTGGGTGGAAGAAGCGCACAGCGTAAGTAAGAAGTCCTGGGACGTGCTCACTCCCACCATCCGGAAGGAGGGCAGCGAGATCTGGCTGACCCTCAATCCGGACATGGAGACGGACGAGACATACAGCCGCTTCATCAAGACCAAGCGCGATGATGTCTGGCTGTGCGAGATCAACTGGCGGGATAACCCGTGGTTTCCCCATGTGCTGGACCTGGAGCGCCGCCAGTGCAAGCTGCTCGACCCCGACAACTACTCGAATATCTGGGGCGGGAAGCCCAAGCGGACTGCGGCCGGCGCGATCTACGCCAAGGAGATCGAAAAGCTCTACCAGCAGGGCCGCGTGTGCCGCGTCAGCTACGACCCGCGCTTGCCCGTGCATACCGTGTGGGACTTGGGCTGGGCCGACTACATGGCCATCTTGCTCATTCAGCGCACGCACATGGACTTCCGCTGCATCGCCTACTACCAAGACAGCCATCGCACGGTCGAGGACTATGTGATCCAGCTGGAGAACGAGTGGGATGTGATCTGGGGTACCGACTTCCTTCCGCACGACGCGCGCACCGGTGACCACAAGAGCGGCACGACCGTGGAGGGCATCATGCAGGACATGGGCCGCACATCGCATGTGCTGCCGGTGTCTGGCATCGAGGCAGGCATACGCCTGGCGCGATCGCTCTTCCCCAAGGCCTACATCGATGAGGAAGAGTGCGATGTGTTCCTGGACTGCATGAAGCGCTACAAACGGATGATCGACCCGCGCACCGGTGAGCCAGGCGCGCCGCTGCACGATGACGCCAGCCACGGCGCCGACGTGTGGCGCTATGCCGGGCAGGCCGTGCCGCTGATGGACAACGGCGTCACCACCAGCGCAAAAGCACTGCGCCGGCGCGGCGGTGCAATGGCTCGATAGCGTGCCAAGCCTGCCACTGTGGCGGGCATGCCTGCATGTATCGACCTGCGCAAAGCGCACATTCACCGCCAGCACGGGGACTTGCTCGCCGTGTACACCTGGATCAACGCCGAGCGGGCGCTGGTCCTGATCCCTGCTTACCGCTCGAAGTCGCCGTGGTACGTGCTCATGGAGAGCGCGGCCTACAAGTACGACGACCCCAAGTACCTGGCCAGCCAGTGCAAGGTCGCCTGCGATGTCCTGGGCATCGAGCCCAGCCGGGCAAACTGGGTTCGAGTAGCCACCATCCTGAACGAAGGCCTGCCCGATCTGTACCGCATGCCGTCTGAGCCTGTCTGGAGCAAGCCAGAGTCCGGGCGCGAGTTCGGTGAGCTGATCGTCAAGCAGGACGGAAAGGAAGTGGCCCGGGAAGCTCTGACCGTGCCGGAAGACAAGGGGGCGGAATATGCCTGACTTTGAATTCCGCCCTAACCGCGCCTATGCGCCTGGTGAGAACGTCGTCAACGTGGACGAGGGCGCCACAGAAGAGGGCAGCGAGCAGCCGGCACACGTCCTGGACCGCCCCGAGGCCCGCAAGTGGCACCAGAAGCTTATGGGCTGGTACTACCGTGAGCGCGAGATTCAGGCCGAGAACCGCATGCAGATGGCGGTGGACCACGATTTCTACGACGGGGACCAGTGGGACTTCGCCGACGCGGCCGAGCTGGAGGAGCGCGGCCAGGCCCCGCTGGTGTTCAATGAGGTGGCCCCCATGGTGGACTGGCTCATTGGCACCGAGCGCCGGGCACGCGTGGACTGGAAGGTGCTGCCGCGCACCGAAGACGACGTGGAGATGGCCGATGTGAAAACAAAGGTCCTGAAGTACGTCACGGACCTGAACCGCAGCCAGTACAACCGCTCCCGCGCATTCGAGGATGCTGTCAAGGTGGGCATCGGCTGGGTGGACTCTGGCGTGCGCAACGACCCCACCAAGGATGTGATCTACGACAAGTACGAGGACTGGCGCAACGTCATCCACGACTCGTTCTCGCTGGAGCCCGACCTTTCCGATGGACGATATATCTTCCGCTCCCGCTGGACGGATGAAGATGTAGCCATGGCCATGTACCCGGAGCGGGCAGACATCCTGCAGCGCGCCTCGATGCACGATGACCAGTACAGCGCCACGCAGTGGACTGAGGACGAGTTTTACTACCAGGGCGAGGTGAAAGGCTCGCACACCAGCGATACCACGGGCAGATTCCTGTCCTCGGGCCGGGGCAACCTGGGCGGTGAGCCGCGCAAGCGTGTCCGCCTGATCGAGGCGCAATTCCGCATGCCGGTATCGGCGCGCGTGG
Source organism: Comamonas sp. MYb396 (assembly GCF_037479555.1). Lineage (NCBI taxonomy): Bacteria > Pseudomonadati > Pseudomonadota > Betaproteobacteria > Burkholderiales > Comamonadaceae > Comamonas > Comamonas sp. MYb396. Next base: position 385,462 of record NZ_JBBGYU010000004.1, read on the forward strand.
TATCCAGCGGCCCATTCAAGGGCTCCTTTATCGAAGAGTGGGACAAAGCCCTGAATGCGGTGGTGATGGCCTTTGGCGGCTCGATCACTGACTGCGTGGTGATGCGCATGCATGTGGCCGTCATGACCGAAGAGCGCCTGCTGGCCATGGGCCCTATGCCCATGCGCCACAACACCTTCACCCTGACACCAATCTGGTGCTACCGGCGCGGCCGGGACCGCATGCCCTATGGCGTGGTGCGCCGTGTGCGTGATCTGCAGATGGACCTGAACAAGCGCGCCAGCAAGGCGCTGTTCACGCTGAGCACCAACCAGATCATTGCCGAAGAGGGCGCGGTGGCGGACATCAACGAGACGCGCGAGGAGGCGAATATGCCCGATGGCGTGATCATCGTGAAGCCAAACAAGAAGCTGGAGCTGCACCGCGACAGTGAGCTGGCTGCCGGCCAGGTGCAGATGATGACCCTGGACGCGCAGGCCATCCAGAAGAATGCCGGCATCTCTAACGAGAACCTGGGCCGCCAGACCAATGCCAGCAGCGGCGAGGCCATCAAGGCCCGGCAGATGCAGGGTAGCGTGGTGACCACCCAGCCATTCGACAACCTGCGCTTTGCCGTGCAGGTGCAGGGCGAAAAGCTCCTCTCCCTGGTGGAGCAGTGGTACACGGAAGAAAAGGTCATCCGCCTGACGGGGCACCGTGGCGCCTTGGAATGGGTGAAGGTCAACCAGCCCGAGCAGCAGCCTGATGGCTCGGTGCGCTACCTGAACGACATCACCGCCAGCCTGGCCGATTTCGTGGTGTCTGAGCAGGACTACTCGGGCACTCTGCGCCAGGTGATGTTCGATGCGCTGAACCAGATGGCCGGCCGCATGCCACCAGATGCGGCCATGCGCCTGCTGACCATCGCCATGGAGTACAGCGACCTGCCCAACAACGACGCGATCGCGGACGAGCTACGCAAGCTGACGGGCGAGCGCGACCCCAATAAGCCGCTGACGCCCGAAGAGCAGCAGCAAATGCAGGAGCAGATGCAGGCCCAGGCCGAAGCCCTGCAGCTGCAGCAGCAGCAGGCGCGCGCGGCGCTGGAGGAGCAGGTGGCCAAGGTGCGCGAGGTCAATGCCCGCGCCCAGAAGCTGGAAGCCGAGGCCGAGCAGCTGCGCACGGGCGGCGGCAATGCCGAGCTGGCCCAGCAGATGGAGGGTGTGGCCGCCACTGTGAAGCGCGATGCCGACCTGGAGCTGGGCCAAGTGCAAAAGCAGCTGGCCAAGGCACAGGCTGACCTGGCCAACAAGACCCTGCAGATCAAGAGCGACGGCGATGTGCGGCTACAGGTAGCCCGCATCGAGGCGGATTCGCGCGAGCGTGTAGCCGAGATCCAGGCCGCCAGCCGTCAGCGCATGGACGGAATGAACAAACAACTGAGCCAATTCGAGGTAACACCCAAATGAGCAATGCAGTGGAAACAGGGGCGATTGCCTCGGGCAAAGCAGCCGCATACGGCGGCGCGGTCGGGGCTGTGGTCAGCGGCCTGACCATCTCTGAGTGGGGAGTGATCGGCGGTCTGATCATCGGTGTCATGGGCTGGTTCTGCACACAGTATTGGTCCTGGCGCAAGACCAAGCGCGAAGAGCGCGAAATGGAGATCCGGATGGCCCACGAATTCGGCACGGAATGGGACAAGGTATGACCGTACCAATGCCAAAGGCACCAAGCATCCCCGCATCGGTAGCGCGCAAAGGGGTGATCCCTGCTGCACTGCTGGCTGCGCTGACAAGCCCGCTGGCCTACAACACGTTGGAGCGCTGGGAGGGGAACATCCTGCGGGTGTATGCCGACAGCCTGGCCCGGGGCCTGCCCACCTTCTGCGCCGGCCGCACGGACTGGCAGGCCACGGTGGGCGACAAGCTCACCGATGACCAATGCCGGGAGGTGAACAAGACCACCCTGCTGGAGTATGGGTTTGCCGTGCTGGGCTGTGCCAACTGGGACTACCTGACGGCCAAGCGCCTTATTGGCCTGACGATGTTCGCCATCAACGTCGGCAAGACAGCCGCGTGCGGCTCCCAGGCCGTGCAGAGCATCAACGCCGGGCGGGTAGAGCAGGGCTGCAACCTGATCGCCCGCACGCCCTCTGGCGCGCCCAACTGGTCGACCGCTGACGGCAAGTTTGTGCAGGGCCTGCAGAACCGCCGCCAGGCTGAGCGCGCACTGTGCCTGGAGGCTGAATCTTGATCGGCGGCCTGTACACCCACCTCATCGCTGCCGGCGTGGCCTTAGCAATTGGCGCGACCGGTGCCGCCTATGTGCAGGCCAATCGCTACGAGCTGCAGATTGCCCAGCTGAAGCTGGATGCGTCTGGCCAGGATCTGCAGGAGGCCCGGAAGGTGCTGGGCGACATGGCCGGTTTTCAGAAAGGTTTTACTGATGCTCTCTCCAACTTCCAAGCGGGCAACAGCGCCAATGCGAAAGCGCAGCAAGAGCTGGGCACTCTCATTCTTGACGTGCGCGGCACTGCTGCAGGGCTGCGGGGCGACTTTGCCAAGCTCCCCCAGCGCATCACTGACGCTGCCCGACCCGCCCTCGCAGAGTACGCCACAACCTGCACAGCCGTATTCGAAGCAATGGCAGCTGCAGGTGGAAGACTGGCAGAAGGTGGTGCAGGAATCGCGCGCCAAGCTGAAGGGCACGCTGCTGATGCGCGACTGATGCAGGAGGCCTGGCCTCGTACCAAGCCTGCCATTGTCGTGACACCGTCCGCGACTGAAAGACTGAGCAACGCGGCAATCGCAAACCAATAGGAGCGCACATCATGACCACCGAAGATCGCAACCGTCTGCTTTCCGCCGAAGAGCTGGCAGCCATGGATGACAACGACTACGACGCCGACGCGGACAACGCCGCTGCGCTGGCGGCCCTGGGCCAGGGTCCGTTGGACGGCGACGACAAAGACGACGACGATAACGACAACGACGACGATCAGAACGACGATGACAAGGCTGGCAAGGGCAAGCCTGATGACGGCGACGACGCTGACAAGGGTGGCAAGCCTGATGGCGGCAAGCAGCCCGAAGCTGACAAGAAGCCCGAAGGTGGCGAGCCCGAGAAAAAGCCTGAACCTACCGACAAGCCCGACGAAGATGCTGGTGCAGCTGGCAAGGATGCGGCGACGCCAGCGACGAAAGCCAAGGGCGGCTACTCGGTCACAGTCCCGGATGACCTGGACACGCAGCTGGCCGACAATCGCAAGGCCATGCACGCCCTGCGCCGCAGCCTCAACGATGGCGACATCGATGCCGATGAGTACGAGGCGAAGCTCGATGAGCTGGAAGACAAGCGCGACAGCCTGCGCGACCTGAAGAACCGCGCGAGCATCGCCGAAGAGATGCGCCAACAGTCCCAAGCCGATGCTTGGCTGGACGCCATCAACACCTTTGTCGCCGATGCCGCCAAGTCTCCCGAGCTGGGCATCATCGACTACACCAAGGACACGGCTAAGCAGGCGGAATTCGACACGTTCCTGCGTGCCATCGCGGCCCAGCCAGGCAACGAAAACCGCGCCTCGCGCTGGCTGCTGGAAGAAGCGCACAAGCGCATGGTGGTGCTGCACAGCATTCCGACCACGGCGGCGAAGCCCGGCGCAGCCAACCGCAAACCCGACACCTCCAAGGTGGTGAACACCCTGGCCGATGTGCCAGGCGGTGCAGGTGATGCAGATCCGATCAGCAATGAGTTTGCCGAATTGGACAAGCTGGAAGGCCTGGAATATGAGCGCGCGCTGTCGGACTTGAAGACCCGTTCACCCGAGAAGCACGCGCGTTACCTGCGCTCGGCCTGAAGGGTGCAATGACTTCGGCTGACAAGACCCCCCAAACCCGGCGCATCTCCATGGAGCTGCGCACGGGTGACGTGCTGACCATCGGCGGCGTGCGCATCGAGCTGGAATACAAGAAGGGCAAGACCGCCCGTATGGCCATCTCGGCGGACTCTGACACCGTCATCAAAAAGAACACAGCAGCTGCAAGGCCCGTGCCAAGCCTGCCATCGTAGCTTCTGTCAGGCCCCGCACCATGGGGCTGATGAATTTCAAACCGGGGCGCTGGAGTGCTCGCAACCACTAGGAGCAATCCATGGGTAAAACCATTGTGGGCGTGAACAGCCCCCGTGCCGTCAAGCGCTTTTCCGGCGAGTTGACCCTCGAAGCTTCGCAGGCTTCCTACTTCGGCAAGAAGTTTTCTGCCGTGGGCCAAGGTGCCCGCGTGCCTATCCAGGTGCTGACCGATCTCGAATCGGAACAGGGCGACCTGATCACCTATGACCTGCTGGCCGAACTGCGCATGGCGCCGGTCGAAGGCGATGACACGCTGGAAGGCAAGGAAGAGGCGCAGCGCTTCTACACCGACCAGCTGTACATCGACCAGGCGCGCGGCGGTGTGAACACCGGCGGCCGCATGACCCGCAAGCGCACGCTGCACAACCTGCGTGAGCGCGCCAAGACCCAGCAAGCCAGCTGGTGGGGCCGTTTCCACGATGAGCTGAACTTCACCTACCTGTCTGGCTCGCGTGGCGTGAATGAAAACTTCCTGCTGCCGCTGGGCTACCAGGGCCGGGCCGGCAACCCTCTGACTGCACCCTCGGTGTACGCGCACTTGTTCGGCGGCGATGCTACGGCCGTGGCCAACATCGACGCTACCGACAAGATGAGCCTGAAGGTGATCGGTGCTGCCAAGACGCGCGCTGATGTGCAAGGCGGTGGTGCTACCAACGTGCCCGTAATGCAGCCTTGCATGGTGGACGGCGAAGAAGTCTATGTCATGGTGATGCACACCTGGCAGGAAGACGACCTGCGCAACAACTCCGCCACCGGCGAATGGATGGACCTGCAAAAGGCCGCCGCTGGTGCGCTGGGCTCCAAGTCGCCCCTGTTCAAGCAGGCGCTGGGCATGCACCGCAACGTGATCCTGCACAGCCACCGCAACGTGATCCGTCACAACAACCACGGCGCTGGCGGCAACGTCGAAACCGCGCGCGCACTGTTCATGGGTGCGCAGGCTGGTGTGATCGCGTTCGGCTCGCCTGGCACTGGCATGCGCTACGGCTGGCACGAAGAAACCGCCGACCGTGGTAACCAGGTGATCATCACCACCTCGTCCATCTTCGGGGTGAAGAAGTCCACCTTCGACTGGGACGGCACTGCGCACGACCAGGGTCTGTTCGCTGTGGACACTGCGGCTGCCCGCCGCTAATCCGGCCACCCCCTCAACCAAGCAAGGAGAAAGAAATGCCTGCTTTCAAGCAACTGAGCGCGGTGGCCGCCGGTCACCAGAACCCTATCACCCCTGGCGGTCCAGAGCTGGTGCGCTCCCAGTTCGGCCAGCCTATCGCGGTGGCAGACCATGCAGTAGGCGTCATCGGCCAGATTGGCACGCTGCCCGCCGGCACGCTGCCAGTCACGCTCTACGTGCGCGCCCCTGCCGCTCTGGGTGCTGGCTTCAAGGCCTCTGTGGGCCTGGCCAATGCCGATGGTTCCGACTTCAGCGCTGATGCTGCTGACGGCGGCGCAGCCTGGATCGTGGACAACGACACCGGTGTGGCCGGTGGCTATGTGCAGTTGGTGCCGGCCGCCTTTGGCAAGGTCACCCCCAGCCAAGTGGATCGCAAGATCCTTCTGAAGATCACCGGCGCTGGCACTGCCGATGGCATTTTCGGCATCGACCTGGTGTACGCCAACGCCTGATGTGCGCGGCCCTGTGGGCCTTCCTACCCCGGCAGCTTGACACCTGCCGGGGCTTTTTGAACCGCTGGAGAAGAATATGAAACTGCTTACAACGCTGCCCGCGCGCAAGGATGGCACCCTGAATGTGGTGCTGAATGACGGATCTGCCTACAAGTTCACGGGCGAGCCCCTGGCTTGCGAGGTGGAGGACGAAGGCCATGTGGACGAGCTGAAGGTGCTGGGCTTTATGGACGAAGAGGAATTCGACATCGAGCAGAAGTTCCAGAAGCAGCGTGCAGAGCGTCAAGCACGTCTGTCCGCCCGTACCGGCAAGGCAGCAGCCAGCGCACCCGCTGACTCTGGCGACGGCGAAGACGATGACTTCACCACCGGCACCGGCTTGCCTCAAGAAGAGCAGTCCAAGCCATCGGGCCGCGTGCGCCGCGCACCCAAGTAAGGGGCAGTCATGGCGTCATGGGATAACTGGTTGCCTGAGCTGCAGCTGGTGGCACCAGCTGCGCCAGTGCCGCTGATCTACCAGTGCATCAACCGGGCTGCGCGCTCCTTCCTGCGCCAGACCCGCGCCTGGCAAGAGTGGCTTGAGCCCGTCGATGTGACGGGCGAGGCCTTCAAGGAATACACCTTCGATTTGCCCCAGGGCTCGGAACTGCTGCGCATCGAGCGCGCCACCGGCGACGGTCGCCCCATCACTGTGGCCAATGGACGGGATCTGCCGTCCGATCCCTGGCGCCACGCCCAGCGCGGCTGCGCCTACCTGGTGTCGACCGACCTCCGGAACTTCACGGTGGGTGCATCCGGCGTCTCCAGCCCTGTGCAGGCCTATGTGTCCCTTGTTCCCACAACGCGGGCCACCTCGGTGCCCGATACCGTGGGCACGCTGTACCACGAAGCGATTCGGGACGGGGCCAAGGCTGAGCTGCTGAACACCCCCGGCACCACCTATTACCTGCCCGACCAGGCCGCCGTCGCCGTAGCGCTGTTCCAGCGTGCGGTTGAGCAGGGCTCCACCGATGTGTGGCGCTCGAGCACTGGCCGGGTGTCACGCGGGAGAACGCGATGGCTTTGACCGTTGCCCAATTGATCAGCGATGTAGCACGCGAGGTCCAGGACGAAACGCATCTGCGCTGGACCCGTCCGGAGCTGCTGGACTACTTCAACGCCGCGCAGCGCACCTTCGCCGAGCAGCGGCCCGACCAGTTGGTGCAGGAGCTGGATCTTTCCATTTCGGGATGGCGGCACGAACTGGCGCCGAACGTCCACACCCTGATGGACATAACCAACAACGGCAACACGGCCCGCAAGCGGATCACCAAAACCGATTTGTGGGTGCTGGACGCTACGGTGCCGGGCTGGCGTGCGCAGGCCCCGCAGCGTGAAGTCCTGCACTTCATGCACGACATCCGTAGCCCGCGCGAAGTGCTGTTCTACCCGCCTGCCGTTGCTGGGACCGTTGTTCGCTCTGTCGTGCAGCTGGCTATCGCGGACCTTGCTGACGAGAGCGAAGCGCCCTCGATCCCGGAGCGCTGGATGGACGCGCTGCGCCACTTCGTGCTGTTCCGCGCCTGGAGCAAGGATGCCGAATACGGCGGCAACAAGGAACTGGCGGCCAGCCACCTCATGCTGTTCAACCAGATCCTGGGCGTGCAGAGCAAGGCTGCAAACGAAATGGCCCCGGCCATGTAGCGTGCCAAGCCTGACACGCTGGACGCATCACTGTAATTGGGGCGCTGGAGTGCTCGAAAACCTAAAGGACTGTCATGTCTGGATTTTCGACCTCCATGGCGAACGCGATTATCAATGCCACGCTGCGCGGCCAGGCCTTCCCTGCGATCCGCACGCCGTACTACGCCTTGTTCACTGCTGACCCCACGGACGCCTTTACCGCTGGCACGGAGGTGGCCGCAGCCTGGTATCAGCGAGTGCCCACCGGCGCATTCGCGGCACCTGGCAATGGCGCCTCTTACAACGCCACGCGTGCCGAGTTCCCGCCCGTGACTGGTGCGCCTGTCACCGTGACCCACATCGGCATTGTTGAAGGCGACTCGGCCGGCGATGCTACGGCAACGCTCATGTACTCCGAGCCGCTGGCAGCGCAGCGCATTTTGCAAATCAATGATGTGTTCGTGGTGGACAGCCAGGCCCTGACAGGTGACTTTGTCCTGCAGCTGCTCTAACGGCGAGGAGTAGGGCGTGAACCGAGGGCTCATCAACGGCGTAATGATCAACGGGCGCAAGGCCGACCCGGTGGTGCGCGTGCGCGTTGACGCCCGGGGTGTTGCCCGGATCCGTACTACCGACCGGGTGCTTGCATATTGCAAGCTCACGGCCCAGGCGAAGGCGGCTGTAGTCGGCAATCTGGGCAGGGTTGAAGGGCATTTGGCGGTCGCCGCCCAAGCGCGAGCTGTTGTCGACGGGGTTATTGGCCGGGTGGATGTTCGGTCGTTGATCGCGGCGACTGGTCGTGTGGTGATTGAGGTAACGCTTCCAGCGGTGCGTGGACGTGCCAAGGTGGTGGCCAAGGCCAAGAGCACCATCAAGGCGCATGTGCTTGCCCGCAGTGCTGTTCAAGCCCAGGGCATTGCCAAGTTCACGCCTGTCACTCGCCGCGTAATCCGCGGCCCTGTGAAAAGCAAAGGTGAAGTTCGGGCCCGAGCCGATGGGACTGTCTATGTGCGCCGATGGCTTCGCTCACCGGTGCAAGGTAGGGCACAAGCCTTCGTTGTCAGCGCCAACCGCATCGAGGCCCGCTTGCACGCTCTGGTGCAGGCCAGGGCGAAAGGTGTCCCCACGGCTCGCGTGCTGCGCAGGGCGCTGGTGCACAGCCAGGGCATTGCCCACATCGACATCAACCCCGAGATCCACAAGCGTCTGCCATTCGATGAGCCGGCGCCGGACTCCCGCGTTTTCATCGTGCAAGCCAGCCAGCTTGTTTTCTATGTGACGGAGTAACAGCATGACCATTTTAGGAACCGTCACCCAACAGCCGGCGGACGTTCAGGACTACGACATTGAATTCGGCGAGTGGTTTCCACCAGGCGACGAGATTGTGGACTGCGCGATCAGCGTCAAGCCAGCGATGCCCATGCCACCCAGCTATGCGATCCAGGGCCAGCGGGTAAAGGTGTGGATCTACGAGGGCGGGACTACTGGCGTCAAGTACCAGGTCAGCATCTGCCCGTCTACCAATGACGGGCGCAAGAAGGAGGTTGAGCTCTTCGTCCGGATCAAGGAGCTCTAAGACATGCCACAGCTATATCTCAACAATTTTCAGACGGTCTTCATTGCGGCCGTCAAGGCTGCACCAGCTTCTTCAGCGCCGGCAACCGAGCTGGACTATGGTGTGCTGCGTGTGTCGGATGGCGCTGCAGGCCAGCTTGTCTCGCCGGCAGCCGGTGACTGGTACGTGCTCACGGCGTACAAACGCGAGGGATCGCTTGAATCCAACATCGAGGTGATGCGCGTCACTCTGGTGGACAACTCAGTGGTGGGCGAATGTCGCCTCACCGTCTTGCGCGGTCAAGATGGCACCATGCGACAGGCCTACCTGCCTGGCGACATGATCGAAATGCGGGTAACAGCTGGCGGCATGCGGGAGTTTGTACAGAATGCCGACCCTCGATTGACGAACTCACGGCCACCTACCGGCGCCGCTGGTGGGGTGCTTTCAGGCAACTACCCCAACCCAGGCTTTGCTCAGGCAATGGCCACAGCTGCAGACCTGACAGGGAAAGTCGACAAGGTGGCGGGCAAAGGGCTATCCGCTAACGATTTTGCCAACGCGGATGTGGCGAAACTGGCCGGGATCGCCGAGCAGGCCACCAAGAATGCAGCTGATTCACAGTTGCGCGATCGCAGCACGCATACAGGCGTCCAGGCAATCTCCACGATCACCGGCTTGCAGACTGCGCTTGACACCAAGGTTGACAAGGTCGCGGGCAAGGGTCTGAGCACCAACGACTATTCCGCAGCCGAGGTCGCAAAGCTTGCGGCCATTGCCGAGCAGGCCACCAAGAACGCGACAGACGCGCAGCTCAGGGACCGCAGTACCCATACCGGCACGCAGCCAATGTCGTCGGTTGCCGATCTGCAGACGGCTCTCGATGCAAAGATCGATAAGACTACGGGCAAGGATCTGAGCACCGAAGACTACACAACAGCAGAGAAGGCCAAGCTAGCGGCCGTGGCAGCAGGTGCTACCGCCAATGCCAGCGATGCCGCACTGCGCAGCCGCGCCACGCATACGGGTGTGCAGGACATCGCTACTGTGTCTGGGCTGCAGGCCGCGCTCGATGCAAAGATGACGGCGACGGGCGGAGCCTTGGGCGGCCAATTGATTGGCCAGAAGCGCAGCTTGATCATGTCTGGAGCTGCTGCAGACGGCGGTGATGGCAATGGCAGCATTGTGGTGCGCTCTACGGCGACCGGAGGCGATGGAAACCTGGCGGGCATGACTTTCTGGCACGACTCCTATGCAATCCGCATGGGGGTGCGCGGCGATGGCTACTTTGGCCTCGGAAGTTACTCGCGTGCTGCCTGGTCCTGGTATTCAGACTCTTCCGGAAATATGGTCGCTGCCGGCAACGTGCAGGCTTACTCCGACCCGGAACTTAAAGACAACGTGGTGCCCATTGCCAACGCTCTGGACTTGATTTCAAAACTCGATGGCGTGCGCTTCGTCTGGAACCACAAGACCCACCTGATCGGCAAGCCCGGCAAAGCTGATATTGGCGTGCTGGCGGACCAGGTGGAGGCCGTGATGCCCGAGGCCGTTGGCCGCTCAATTCCCGATGAGGACAACGGAGGCCATCAATGGCGAACGGTTGACTATACGAAATTGGTGCCAGTCCTGATCCAAGCCGTTAAAGAGTTGAGTAATGAATTGGATATTTTGAAAGCGAGGGTGGGCTAATGGTTATGCCGTCCTCTGGACCCATTTCAATGGCCCAAGCACATGCTGAGTTTGGACTAGGCTACAACCTTAATGCGTATTACGGCTGCGACTCAGGCGTGCCTACATCTGGCGCTATCTCTCTTGCTAATCTCTACGGAAAACAGAAGCGGGTCGCGTATCCGGCGTATCGTCTAGCTTTCCAAAGTGGCGGCGACTTCTCCATAAGAATTGCAGAGATTGAATTGCGAGAAGTACCCGGGGGTGCAAGTTTGATTTCTTCAACTTGGAGCGCCCAGGCCGGATACATTGGCGCCATAGGTGGCGATTCATACGATTCAATCGATAGAAATGTGAGCACATTTATCGCGCTTGATGCTCGAACAGCCGTGCAAAAAGCAGGATGGTTTGGGCTTGCCACCAATACGCCAAAAGTAGTGCGGCAGGTAGCAATACAGCCGCCAACCAGTTACCGGAATGAGGTTACGGGGTTCACGCTGTATGGCGCATCCTCTCAATACAACGCGCAAAACAGCATCGGCCTGACGCTGCTTAAAATAGTAACCGGCATCCCTCAGGTTCAAGGTTGGATAGTCATCGATGTGTAGTTGAGATTTATTAGTGAGAAATATATGACACCCGAAGAATTGAAGCCATATAAGCCAGCCATAAATCCTGGGGCAGCGCGAATTCGTGTGCGCACAGCCATGCTGGACAACACCTATGGCAAAGACCCGTCCATCCTCTGGCAGCGGGAAGAACAGATCATGGGCGATGACGGGGTGTACCGTTACGTGCCCATGCCCCCGATCTATACGGCGGTGACCCCTGAAATGCTTGCATCGAGCATTGACCTCATTGACCTGGATACCGGTGAGCCACTAGGCCAGCAGCTGCCCTCAGTGATCTTAGTTGCAGGGCTGGGATCCTTGTTCATAAAAGAGGACTTCGAGCAGTCCAGGCCAGTGCTTGAGCCGTCTGCAGATCGGCCCGCCGCTGCACCTGAAGAGCAATAGGTTTTGGGGGAAGACTTCGCAGGCTGCATGCGAGGCGTGCCAAGCCTGCGAGCATGGGCGCATGACGACATACAAGCTGTCCGCCTTTGCTGGGGAAGCGCCCAGCGTCTCCGACCGAGCCCTGGGCGCAAACTACGCCCGGGCTAATTTCAACCTGTTCTTGCCGAGCAATGAGTTTCGGCCGCTGCGCACGGACCGCCGGCATTCTGCCTGTGTGCAGGGTGCGTTGAGCTTGCACCGCTTCCACCGCAACTCCAGCGGTGAAGTCATCCAGGACCCGAATGCGGCTATTCGCTCCTACGCTCAGGAGCTGTCATTCGTCAAAGGGCAGATCAATGACGAGGCCACAGAGCGCACCTACCAGACGACGAACGATGGCAGCGCCCGGCCGCGCGCCATAGACACGCGCGGGAATGACCGGCTGCTCGGGGTGGTCCGCCCAGTCAAGCCGGTGATCGCCGCGCAGGTGGTGGACGAGTTCACGCCCGAGGAGGCGGACAACTGGATGTACGGCGATTTCGCGGATGCCATTCGCGCCGACATCCTGGCCACCGTGATCCAGCACGAAGGTAACGCGCTGAAGGTGCGCTGGGGAGATGATGGCAAATCCTATGCGGGTGTCAGTCAAAACTATGACCTGACGCTACCAGCTGGCATTCCCGGTAGCAATCCATCAATGCTCTATGCCGTGGTCACGGCTGATCGGGCCAGCAAAACAGGCATGAACACCACAAAGCTGGGCGCCCTGAGCCATGCGGGCGGCTGGGCCATCCCGGTGTCGGCTGCGCCCTATGCCTACCCGTTCCGCTGGGAGGAGCTTGAGCAGGCCCTGGTGCTGCACCAGTTCCCAGATACCTCTGGGGATCGCTCCGGTGAGGCCGTTTTCACGGCGGCACAGGCCGGCAAGCTGGTCGATGCGATCAAGGGATTTGTGGCGCCCAAGGCATCGGCGACCAAGCTGCGGGATGAGCTGGACTCGCTGGTGAAGGAGTTTGCCGCGCTGGCTTTGACGAAGTCCTGGGATGTACCAGCGTCGGCCCCAGTCCGGCCCACTACACCGACCGAGCCCCAGTGGATCAGCTCCGGCGGTGATTCCGATCTATCCAGGGAGAACCCCGTATGGATCGAGTACCGCGCAGCCATGGACCGCTACAACGAAGCGCTGCAGGAATATGTGAATGCCGACAGCAATGCGAAATCTCAAGCCGACAGTCTCAACGCGCGCATGGTCGAGATCCAGCAGAAGGCAGCCACCATCGTGGCCAGCATTGGCACGCAGCTGGGCAACCAGTTCACCGACTTGATCGATGGCACTGAGGTGGTGGGCGACCTGCTCACCGGCCAGGGTGGCGTCTCCGGCATCGTGGGCGATGGCCTAGTGGAGAGGGTGGTGGATTCGCGGTTCTACGTGGTGGCTTTCGTGACCGACTGGGGCGAGGAGTCGGAGCCGTCACCGATCACCGACATGGTGGAGGTTGACGCGAACGACACTGTGACCATCACCCGTCCGGGTGCCATGACGGGCGAGGCCTTGGCGGCGCGCAATGTGAAGCTGTGGCGCATCTACCGCAGCAACACTTCGACCACTGCTGCGGCCTGGCAACTGGTCGCAGAGCTGGATGTGGGTGTGGGCCAGTTCCTGGATGACAAGGCCAGCGAGGAGCTGGACAGCTTGCAGCCGCAGTTCACCTGGACGGCGCCGCCTTACCGCATGGATGCGCAGTACGAGAGCGAGAACAAGCCCACATCTGGCGTGAACCCGTTCCTGCGCGGCCTGGTCGGTATGCCCAACGGCATCATGGCCGGGTTCATCGACAACACGGTGGCATTCTGCGAGCCCTACGTGCCCTATGCCTGGCCCGTGGACTACCAGATCACCACAGAATACCCGGTGGTGGGCTTTGGCGTCTTCGACCAAACCTTGTTTGTGGGCACCACCGGCAACCCCTACCTGATCACCGGCGCACACTCGGCCAGCATGACGGCCATCAAGCTGGACAGCAATCAGTCCTGCAGCGCGCGCCGGTCCATCGTCGGGGTGCAGGGCGGCGTGCTCTATGCCTCGCCGGACGGCCTGTGCCTGGCCGGCCAGGGCGGGGTGGAGGTTGTGACGCGGACCCTCATCAACCGCGACGAGTGGCAGGCACTGCAGCCCGCCAGCATGTTCGCGGTGGAGCACGAAGGGGTTTACTACCTGTTCTACAGGGGCAGCGGCGGGGGCTGCCTGGCCTTTAGCCTGAAGGACGGCTGGAAGCTGGGCCATGTGGATCTGTCTGGCACTGCGGCATGGGTCGACAAGTTCAATGACCTGATGTACGTAGCCAGCGGCACCGATCTGATTGAGTGCTACACGGGCACGGCCCAGCGCTTGGGCCGCTGGAAGACGGGCGTAGCCACTCAGGGTGCGCAATCCATTCTGGCCTGGGCCAAGGTCTACGGCGATCAGACGCCCGCCAACCCTATCACCGTGAGGCTTTGGGGGGATGGGGAGCTGCGGCACACGGCCACCTTCACCAATCTGCAGCCGCAGCGCCTGCCGCCAGGCCGCTGGCTGGAGCACCAGGTAGAGGTCGAGGGCGCGTCCCGCGCAACGACGGTAGTGCTTTGCTCAACCAGCGATGAATTGAAGGCCATATGAACAACCGCGTGAAACGAGATACTGGGCCCGCCAAGCTGCCGGCGCTGCCACGGCTGAGCCTGGCCGACAAAGGCCTTAGCAACTGGGTAAGCGCCGTGACCGAGCACCTGCAGGTGCGTAGCGGTGAGCGCGGCAACGAGATGGAGCGCGCTGTGACCCTGCGCGAGCTGAAGGAATTCACAGGCTCGGAAGCCATCACCATCCTCAAGGAAGAGAAGGTGGCCGGGCCCGGCGAGGCGGTGATAGACCTGGGCGGCGGCCTATCGGCCAAGGTGGCGATTGAGCGCTTTGCTCAGTCCATCATCGACTCCAAGCTGTTCAAGAGCCTAATGAAAACTCTGGATGACCCGACGCGCTTCGACCACCTGGCCGAGGAGATGCTGGAAGTGCTCCTGCGCAATATCGCCGATGAAGCGGCCAAGCGCGGTGCGGCCATCCAGGAGGTGGAAACCATCGTGCAGAACAACCAGCGCAGTCTGGCCATGTTTGTGCGCGAGACGACGGCCAGCTTGGGCCAGGCTGCTGCCGGCGTGCGCCAGATGCAGGCGGCCTGGTCGGACGGCCAGCGCGCTGTGGCAACCAACATCTTTCAGCTGCAGGCCTCCCTGGGCAACTACTACCAGGACGGAAGCCCGGGCCGTGCCAGCCTGGAGCAGGAGATGACGGTCATTGCCGATTACACGGAAGGTCTGCGGGCGCAGTACACGCTGAAGGTGCAGGCGGGCGGTGCTCTGGCGGGCTATGGCATAGCGGCCGAGGAGGTCAACGGCAAGGCCTCCAGCGCATTCATCATCATGGCGGACAAGTTCGCCGTCGTCTCCCCCAGCTATAGCGCCGGTCAAATGACGACGCCCCGGCCGCAAGATGTGGTTTTTGGTGTGGATGCGGATGGGATCTACCTGCAGAACAATGTCTACCTGAAGGGCAATCTGCGGGTGGATGGCACCGGACGCAAGCTCAGCGACGGCATGCGCGGCTCGGTGATGCTGTCGGCCAGCGGCTCCAGCTGGAGCGATGCCACCGCGCGGCACGCGGTGTGGACCAGCCTGGGCAACTCCGGCAGCGCGCCGAACAGCAACCACCTGGTGATTGGCGATGCTGTGACCATCACCAATGGCGGGAGCTTCACCCAAACCCGGCACTGGATGGGCTCATCGTGGACCATCCCTGCAGCTGTGTACAACGGCGATTTGCTAGTGGACGGCACTGTGGCCGCGCGCAAGGTCAATACCAACGGCCTCACAGTTCGGGACGCCAACGGCAACGTCATTTTGGATGCCAATGGCTTGGATGCGACCTGGATCCGCAATCTCAAATCGACGCAGGTAAGCGGCCTGGGGCCTCTGGCCACTGCCCCCGGCGCCATCATTGGCAACACGGTGAAGCTGCCCGATGGCACCACCATGAATACGTGGGATTTTGTAAATCGGCTCAATAAGATGGGCTCCGGGAACATCGCAAACTTCATGGATGTGGCAGCCATCACGCGAGCCTATATCGGGTCAGCGGCCATTGGCACTTTGGAGATCGGCGGCAATGCGGTCACGGTTCCGACAGCGGCGATGGTGCGCGGGCCAATTGCTGGAGTGGGGTGGGGAAGTTGGCGGGATGTCCTATCTATGGCCATCAATCTCGATCTGGCCGGTGTTGTGACGATCCTGGTGACCGGCTATGTCTCCTACGGTTCAGGGTGGCGCA
Source organism: Comamonas sp. MYb396 (assembly GCF_037479555.1). Classification (NCBI taxonomy): domain Bacteria; kingdom Pseudomonadati; phylum Pseudomonadota; class Betaproteobacteria; order Burkholderiales; family Comamonadaceae; genus Comamonas; species Comamonas sp. MYb396. The sequence continues at coordinate 401,436 of NZ_JBBGYU010000004.1, forward strand.
CTGCAGGCACGCGCCTCTGGGTGGACGGTGTGCTGATGTCAGAACATGCCATTGACCTAGCCTATACAACGGTCTGCCACGGCTATTCCGCCCCTATGGGCCCTGGCCTGCATACCGTCACCCTGCAGTTCTCCGGTGAAACGGGCTGCAGCGTTGGCAGCCTCAGTGGATTCATGACAGGAGCCAAACGATGAAGTCCTATTATGTGGTCGACGACGAGGGCTATATGGTGGCTTCTGGCCATTACAACCATGACGCCGAGCTGAAGTTTTACCGGGCGCGGCATGGGGCATGCCTTCGGCTGGGGCTGCCCCGGAACTTCGTGCCGGCTGATGCACCCTCGATGTCGCATCGATGGCACGTTGACCGGTGTTGCTGGGATGGCCCAGCTATTGACATTGCAGCCGAGTGGGAAAAGGTGCGCTACCAGCGGGACAAGCTGTTGACAGCGTGCGATTGGCGGATCTTGCCGGATGCTCCGATTTCTCTGGAGGAGCGCCAGGTCTGGCTGTGGTATCGCGCATCGTTGCGCGATATCACCGAGCAGCTGGATCCTTTAGCAATAATCTGGCCTGAATCGCCTACATAGGATAAGGTTGCAATTTTTGACGTATAGCGGATTTTAGCGCAAATGCGCAGATCTATAGAGGTTCAGTGAAGAAGTTGACTATGTAGTAGGCGAAGTAAACATAAACCGCTCAAAGGCGGCGTAAATTGGCTGCTACTCGCAAAGACATGATAGATTTATCGTCTAGTTACTAATTTACCTTGTTTTTTTGCAGAGCGAATGACTGTCTGATTTGCGGTAAATAGAGTTATGTCATCAATGCAAGCAAAGTCTGAATCATCTGTAATTATCTGTGTGATATTATTTAAATGCATAACTTTCAGGTTAAAGAAGTCATAACCATCTACTTTACATATATCAAACTCTCTAACAAGAGATTGCGATTTTTCCAAATCGATATTTGCTGATAATAATTCAGACGTGGATGTGACATATTCACAGGCTAACTTAATTTCAGTGTGAACTTTGCAACGTTCGATAGGGTAGTTATTTCTAAAGGTTTTAATTTTAATTTTTTGGTCTTCAGATTTGTTGCTGTTGAATATTTTCAATTCAGAATATTCAATCAAATGGACCAATTCGCTAATGCAAAGCCCAGTGTGAAATAACTTGCAATCCTTGCCAATGGCCAAATCAGTATAATTTGGATAGTCATTTACTTGATACTGCAATGGATTAAATGCAAGATGGCTTGCTTTGGAATACCCCATCCAAAATAATACATTCGTATCTACAAAAAATCTGTCGCTAGGCTTCGGTGTGTCGCTATTTATGTCTACAACACTAGCCTTTATGGATTTATGAATAGGCATATGCGATTAATTTATTCTTGATCTTTTAATATCTCATCAATTGCGGCTTGAATATTGGAATTGGTTTTAAAACTTTGAGAGTTTTCTATAACCTTCGCGACGAGCATATTTCCATATTCAGTCAAATTATTGAATTTTATCAATCTGTCTAAATAATCTTTTGGGTATGCTGCGTAAAGTCTTCCAATTGAGTTGTTGAAAAAAGGGGAGGCAAAAATATTTACCCCCGCAAAATTGAGTTCTATTACTTCATTTTTGCTGAGCAAAACATTTAGCAGGTTGAACAATTGGAAGCCGGAAGTTGCTGAAATGCAACGTGCTCCAATAGTTTCGGTAATTAATATTTTTGTCATGAAGGTGTATCGTTTTCAGATTTGAATCGATAGTAACGTCCGTCACACATCATTTTCAACTGAACGCATGTGCCTGGGAAGAAGCTTGCACACTCATCATAGTGTAGGCCTTTGTCGTCAGCTTTGACGTAACCTGCACCGCTCCGAAGTTCGAGTGCACCTTTGTTTATATACACGAATTCGCGCAATAAGTCAAGCCCCAACCCTCTCGGCACGGATCGATCAGTTGAGTTCCCTGGTTTAAAGGCCCATTGTAGACAATTGGAGTCATTCAATTGTGTATACCTGTCGTCTGCAGTGGAGAAATGCCTTCTCACCTTATCTGGAATGCCAACGCCAAAATCCACCACTGATAAAATCACTTCATTTTTCTTCATGTAATGTTGGCCGCAGGAGAATACACCAACTTGAGAATTGGAATGTTCAAAAGAATTTGTGAATATCTCCCATATGGTGCCGGCTATTTTAGATTTTAATTCTTCACTGAAATTGATCCAATTTTTATTTAAAAATTCATCGAACAAATGATTAAATATTGCGTCAGCATTGTAGGCTCTTGGTATATCTTCTCTAAACGGAATATGGTGCTTAGTTATCCGTGAACTACTTCTCTTGAAAAAATGTGAAAATCCATTTTGATTAAACTCGTTTTGAAGTTTACTGTTCAAACTTTTCCAATCTATTATCACCGGTCTCCCTCTACTTTCTAGATCTCTAATTATTCCAGCTAGCACGGAAATGGCGGTCGGACCAAGAGCTTCGCAGTTAGCAAAATCGATTTTCCTAAGTAATGAAGGAGATTCCAATTGTTTTTTTAGTATGAGAAGTTTTTCAATGTCGTCTAACCCCTCATTTAATGTTGGTAAATAGCATGAGACAAGTGCTGCAATAGGTGTACGTGAATGACTGGGTAAATCAATTGGCATGTGATTTTAGTAATTAACGGTAAGGTATATATTTATATTTAAATGAGGTAATTGTAAGTTTATTTCAGTATGTGCATGATGAGATTATTATATTTCGCATTAGAGATATAAATTAATTCAAAAGATTTAGTTTTTCAATAGTTATTGAATGGATCAATAGTTGGATCTCCATCATATCAGATGAAATCTTACAAAAACTTACATCTGATGATCTCCTTCGCATTTGAAAAATTGTGACTGACAGTGCGCCTTGTGGTTTGACTTCGCAAACTATTGCGCAGAACGGGTATTTTGGAGGTTTCGTTTGGACTTTGGAGGTTACGCTCTACCAAGGTCCCTTCGATATGTTTTGGCTTAGTTGTGCGATTCTGATGATTCGAAAATCTTCATCAGAAACTGCATAGTCTTGCACCAAGAGCTTCGTGCCAAGCCTGACACCCTCCAAACATGTTGGTGTTTGAAGCAGATCAGGTCTATGACTATCTGAAATCCCGTATGCCGGGCCTTCTGCGCTTGGAGGGCGGGGTAGGTATTGGCTGGTCCCGTGGAGGGGAGCTAGTAGCCGGGGCAGTGTTTGAGCAACACAACGGCGTCAGCGTCTGGGCCCATGTGGCCATTGATGACGGCCATCTCCCTCGCACGTTCCTGCGCGCCTTTCTCGCCTATCCCTTCAAGGTGTGCAAGGTGCAGGCCGTGCGCGGATATGTGGAGGCCTCGAACCACCGACTTCGGAATCTGGCGCGCCGGCTTGGCGCGCTGGAAGAGGCAACCTTGAAGCAGGCCACGCCCAGCGGGGACGTGGTGATTTGCACCCTTTGGAGAAGCAACTATGGCGCGCTGGCATAAAACTGAATGGGACATGCTGCCCGAGCATGCGTTTCGCCCGCGCCCGGGCGGTATGACCTTTGAGGGCGGCACTTCCACGCCGGCGCCTGACCCGCGCCTGGTGGAGGCCCAAGTTCGGAACCTCGGTGTTCAGGATGACATGATCCAGCAGATCATCCAGAACTCCAACGACATGGCGCCAGTCCAGAAGGAGCAAACGCAGTTTGCACTGGATACCGCGCGCCAGTCCTGGGAGCAGTCGCAGGCCGACCGCGAATATGCAATCGGGCGGCGCGATCAGCTGACCGGTTTGCAGGACACGATGATCCAGGACGCGAAGACCTTCAATACGGAAGCGAAGCGCGAAGAGCTGGCAGGCCAGGCTGCGGCCGACGTGTCCCAGGCGTACACCAGCGCGCAGCGCACCCAGGCGGCCGAGATGGCGCGCATGGGCGTGAACCCGGCCGATGGCAAGTATGGCTCGATGTCCAATGCGCTTTCAGCCACCACGGCACTTGCCTCCGCCTCTGCCAAGAACGGCGCGCGCACGGCCGCGCGGCAGGAAGGCCAGATGCTGACCGACCGTGCGTCGAATGCGCTGGCCGGATACCCGGCGATGGGGATGCAGACCACGGCCGCCACGGCAGGCTATGGCGGCATGGGCCAGTCGGTGGCGAACACCGGTTTGGCTGGCTTGAACTCCGGTTACGGCCAGGCCGCCGGCATGGCAGGTAATGCGGGCAACAGCGCGGCGAATATGTGGGGCCAGCAGTCCAATGCCTATCAGCAGTCGCAGGCCTCGTCGGGCGCGACGACGGGCACGCTGCTGGGTGTCGGCGTTTCTGCTGCGATTGCCATCTGATGCGAAACGAGCAAATCCTGGGTGCGCAGGGCGTCAACCTTCTGGCCTACTGGCGGCTTGCCGCGACTGAGCAGGACCATGCAGCCACGCTGCTGCAGATACTGAACCTGTCGACCGGGGTCCGAGTTGTCGATTTGGGCTGCGGCACCGGTGAGCTTACCCGCCTGTGCCAAGCTATTCGGCCAGATCTAAGCTGGACCCTGGTCAATGTTGATGCGTGGCAGCTGGCCCAATGCCCAGATGGTGCACAGCTGGTTGAGGCCAGCATGATCGACACGGGCCTGCCGACTGGCACATTTTGCGCAGTCATCGTTGCATATGCCATGGGGTATTGCAACGTCGCGCAGGTGCTGAAGGAAGCCGCGCGCCTTTTGATAGACGGCGGCAAGCTGGTGCTGCATGAGCTTTATGCATCCTCGCAAAGCGTGCAGCAGCTGGGCGCCCAGGTATTGGGCTACCAGGTGCACGATGCCAAGGACGTGAAGCTGCTGGCCGAGCTGGCAGGCTTCGATGTTCTGTCCCAGCACGAGGACTGCTACCAAGCACCAGGTGCGGTTGTGGATGAAGCGGCCCAGGTGTTTCACCAGTTCGACCACGGGTTGGCGGTATTGACCAAGACCAGGCCTTGTCAGCTGTCACGGCGCGCGGCGCTTCAGTTTTCCGGCGGCAAGGATTCGCTGGCCTGCCTCTACCTCCTCAAGCCCTGGGTGATGGCGGGCCTACCGGTCTACTGGACGCACACGGGCGACACCATTCCGGAGACGCTGGCGGTGGTGGAGCAGGTGCGCCAATGGGTGCCGGATTTCCGCGTGATCGAGGCCGATGTGCTGGCCTGGAAACGCACCCACGGCATGCCCTCGGATGTGACCACAGCGCAAGCCACCTGGATGGGGCAGCAGTACGCCATGACCGACACCCAGCTGGTGGGCCGCTTCGATTGCTGCTGGCACAACCTTATGAAGCCTATGCACGATCGCATGTTGGCCGATGGCGTGGACTTGGTGATCCGTGGAACAAAGCTGGCCGACACCGGCAAGGTGCCCGCGAATGGTGCCACCGAACATTACGACGTGCTGCTGCCGCTGCTGAACTGGAGCCATGCCCAGGTGTTCGACTACCTGCAGGAGGTCGGCGCTCCCATCAGCCAGGTGTACGAGCATTTCAAAGCCATCAGCGCCCCCGAGTGCCTGCACTGCAGCGCCTGGTGGGATGACGGTAAAGCGCAGTACCTCAAGCAGCTTCACCCGGAAAAGGTGCAGCAGTACCAGGTCAGTCTGCAGCAGATACGGGCAGAGCTGAGCAAGCGTCTGCAGGAATTGGACAGTGAATTGAAGGAGTGCGAATCATGGCATTAGGCGATGCATTTGGGCGCGGTTTCGCGCAAGGCCAGTCAATCTTCAGCGGAATGCAGAAGCAGTTTGAGGACGCGGAACAGCGCAGGGAGCTAGCGAAAATTGCCGAGGCCAAGCCGGAAACCTCCACCGGCTACACGGCTGACACCGGTGCAGAGCTGGAAAAGCTGGCCGGGCAAGGCTACAAGGTGGACTTTGACCAGGCGAAAAACTCCTATGTCGCCACCAACGACGCCGGCGACACCAAGACTTTTGGAATGCAAGGCATCACTGATTTCATGGGCCAGCGCAGCGCGGGCACCATGTCGCAGGCGCAGGTCGACAACAGCAAGATGCTGGCCATGGCCGATGTGATCGGCAAGAGCGACCCCATGGCTGCGCTGCGCATGAAGCGTGAGGTGCGCGAGGGCGACCATCAGGCAGCCCGCCAGGCGCGCGAGCAGAAGACCTGGGCGAAAGAGGATGCGGTGGAAACCCTTGATACCAAGCTTGGCCAGGAGTTCGATGCCAGCCTTGTGGGCGAGGATGGGAAAAAGCGCGCGCCCACTGCTGACGACTACATGAAGGCGAACCAGCAGCGCGCTTACGCCTACGCTGCAGCTGGCCACATGAAGGAGGCGCAATCTGCCTTCAAGGAAAACCTGGCATCGGCATACACCAAGATCCAGATGGATGGAGCTGAGCGCAAGCAGGCGCTGGGCCCAGCCATGGCTGCACTGTCCAGTGGCGACTATGGCGCGGTGGCGGACTTCTACAACCGGTTTGTCCCAAGCGGTGCCAAGGTGACTGGCATCGAGGCGGGCAAGGATGGCGGGCTGGTGATGCAGCGCACCGGCATTGATGGGCAGCCCATGTCGCCCCTGCTGGCCAAGGACAAGCGCGAGGCCATGGCCATGCTGCAATCCCTGGAAAACCCGTCTGCCTTGTACCAATACTCCCAGGACGAATTTAGCAACCAGCTCAAGCTAAAGCAGGACGCTCGGGCCGACCATGCTGACAAGCGCGCCGACGCGCAGCTGGAGCTGAGCCGCAGAGCAGATGCGCGCGCTGGTGCAGCAGCTGGGCGGGCAGCATCCAACGATTCGCGTGAGCGATCGGAGAATCAACAGCGAGCCGAGGCGCGCGTGCAGTTGGCCCTGGAGCAAAACCCCAAGCTCTCTGATGCGCAAAAGAATGCGATCCGTTACGGCGTCATGGATCTGCCAAATCAGGCTGACAAGGGTGAAAAGCACACCTACAACCCGGTGGAGATCCAGAAATCTTTTGGGGAGGTGCTGAGCGATCCGCTTTCGGGTAAGGAGTCGATCAAGCGTAATGCCGCCAAGGAACAAAAGTTCATTGATTGGTGGGCCGACAACCCGCAGTTTAAGAATCAGGACCGTGCTCTACAGGAGTTCAATCGCGTGGACTCAAAGCAACGCCGAGCGGGTGAAGCCACAAAGCAACAGCCTCCAAGGATTGCCAACAAAGCGGAGTTCGACAAGTTGGCGAGCGGCAGCCACTACACCGATCCCAATGGGGTCGTGCGCATCAAGCCATAGTTATGGGGCAATGCCAAGTTCTTTGCGAGGCATTTTGTTAGCCTGAAGGGTTGTGCTGATTTCCGTCTGATCTTGGTTGACCGGATCAGCAATCACTGCATTGATTTGCCTATGCGCCGGCTTGGTGCCAAGCCTGCCACCCTCCTTGGCAGACAAGGAGTGAAGCATGGCTGATGAAAAATGGTGGGAATCCTCGCCAATGGCGTACACCCAGCAAGCAGATGGGGATAAGTGGTGGGAATCTTCACCATTGGCCGAGCCAGCCCAGGCGCCGGTGAAGAAGCCCAAAGAGCAAGGGCTTCTCTCGACCATTGCAGAAGGCGTAACCGATGTGGTCAAGCGTGCCAGCGGTGCAGCAATCAGCGGGGTTGCAAGCATTCCAGATGCCGTGCAGTCTTCGGCGCGAGCAGGTGTACGTAGCGGTGCGTCGGGTGAGCCGACAACTGTTATTCCAGGTGGCGTGTTCATTCCTGGGATTGATACTGACGAAGCAATCAACGGGCCCATGGATGACGCTGCCAAGGCCAAACGCGAACTCGGCGCAGAGCGTTTGGCTCTGAACGTGAAAGTGCCCTTTGCAGGTGCCATTGCCAAAGCAGGCAAGGACACCCAAGAGGACATCAACAAAACCACCAGCCAAGCCACGCAGGATGCGGTGGCCAACTCCCAGATAACCGGCAATTTGCTCAAGGGCGAAATCGACTTCGGCAAAGACCCATCGGTACGTGGCCTGGTGATGCAGGGTGCCGACGTGTTCGGCAGCATGTTCCCTACGGTTGCCACTGCGCTGATTACGCGCAGCCCCGGCGCTGCCGGTGCGGTGGGCGGTGCAATGGCCGCCGGTGAAGGTGTTGGCAACGCACGCGACTTTATTGCGAAACAGTCCCACGAGCAGCTGATGGAGAATTCGCCCATCTATAAGCGGATGGTCGATGCAGGATCGAGCCCCGACGAGGCGCGCGCCATCACCAGCGCGCGGGCTGAGGACACGGCAGCCCTTATGCAGGGTGCTGTGGCTTCGGTTGGTGATCGATTCACCGGCAAGCTTGTGACTGGCGGCTTTGACAAGCTTCTCACGCGTGCAGTGGGCCAGTCCGTCGTGGGACGTGCCGCAGCGGGCGCAGCGGTTTCAGGCTTGGAGGAGGGAACGCAGGAGCTGAGCGAAGGCATTGCGTCTGATCTGGGCATCAAGAGTGTGGCCGGGAACAAGGAGATAGGCGAGGACTCGGCTGCAAACTTTGTGCTGGGCGCGCTGGGCGGATCTACTCCTGGCGCTGGTCGCGGTGTGGTGTCGGGTGTAAAGGACCGCTTGGCCGACTATGCCGCCGGTAAGCAGGTGGACAATGCTGCCCCTGCACCAGGTGCATCACCAGCACCACCTGCAGATACCGGTGGGAATGTGGCCGCGCCAACGCCGGCCCGCACTGAGCCAGGCAGCCCAGCACCTGCACAGCCCCAGGCTGAAGGGCAGGTGGCAGGCAAACCTGATAGCCAAGCGCAGACTGCGCCCGCTGGCGTGCTCGAGGATGTCGTGCGAGCGCGGAATCCAGATGGTGCACCTGAAACCATGTCGGCCGAGCTGGCTGAAACGCGCCTGGCTGAACTGGAGCTTGAAGCCAGCACCACGGGCCTGAATCCTGCGCAGGACGCAGAACGCCAGGCACTGGCCGAGCGAGTTGCTGTCGATCGCGCCCAAGAAATGGACACCGAGGCCATTGGTGTGCCCGTCGATGAGGCGGCAGCACCAGGGACAGAACAAGGCTCAGCGCGGGCTGCAGCGGAAAGTGTGACCGCAGCAGCACCAGCTGCCGGCGTCGATTCCGCCGCCAAGGAATCGACGGCGCGCACCTGGCCGCAGTTTGTGCTGGAGCAGGGCGAGCGAGTATCCGCGCTCAAGAAGGGCACCCCTCGCTGGAACGAGCTGAAGGCATCGTGGGATGCCCTCAAGATCAGCCGGGCCGGTCAGGATGCGGAAGGCACTGGCGCAGCGGGCGAGCCCAAGGCTGAGATTCAAAACCGTGATCGCAGCCGCCCGGCCTCTGTTATCCAGATGCAGGGCATGGCCGCCAATCCTGATTACATGCGCCTGGGCGTCTCCCGTTCGCCAGAGTCTGGCGCACCCATGGTGTTTGCTGTGGGCGACCAAGCGCAGGCAGCGGTGGCCACTGGGCGCGGTGACACTGCGGTGATGAGCGACGGCCAGCGCGTGCCCTTCCAGTACGCGGTGATGGAGGCGGCGGATGTGCAGCCGTCCAATTTCGCGGACGGCGCCGTCAACCCGCTGTTTGATTCTGTCCATCCTGGCACCGTCAAGGCTCTGAACAACGGCCGCACTGCGGGCCTACGCGCGGCGTATGAGCGGGGCACGGCCGAGGGCTACAAGCGCGAGCTGATGGCCGACAGCGACATGCACGGCATTGATCCGGCGGTCATCGAGGGGATGAAGGCCCCCATGCTGGTGCGGGTGTACAGCGAAGGGGACAACCGCACGAACATGGGCGCCAAGAGCCAAAGCCAGGCTCTCGGCCTATCCGCGTCTGAGCAGGCGGCCACCGATGCCGCGCTGATGGATAACTCGGTGGTGGATGCGTTCGCCACTGGCGCGCTCGACAGCGCGGCCAATCGAGACTTTGCCCGCGCATTTATCGGCAAGCTGCAGGCAGCTGGCCAGGATGTAGCCGGGATGATGGACGCCAATGGTGCGCTCTCGCCCGCCGGCGTGACCCGGCTACAGGCCGGCCTGGTGCATAAGGCCTACGGCGATGGTGACCTGGTTGAATCCCTGTTTGGCTCCACCGATAACGACATTCGTGCCATCGGCGAAGCGCTCAAGGACGTGGCCGGCGAATGGGCCAACCTGCGCAGCTCGGTCGAGGCCGGGGCCATCAATCCCGAAGTGGACGTGACCGCCAATCTGCTGCAGGCTATCCGTGTGGTCCAGAAGGCGCGGCGCGAGCGTGGCTCGCTCCATGACGCGATCAATCAGGTTGACATGGTGACGGGCGATGTCCTGGACCCTCTCACTGTTGGCATGCTGCGCGTGCTGTACACCGGCCACTATCTCACCCGCGCAACCGGTCGGGAACGTCTGACAGAATCGCTGCGCGAATACATGGCTGCCGCCTTGGCCACAAGTGTGGGCGGTGATATGTTTGGTGAACAGGTCGGCCCTGCCGATATTCTCAACGCTTTGAGCGCGGCGCCCGCGCAACCCCAAAATGAACCAACCCCAGCACGACAAGACCAGTCCCCAACCCCGCAAAGCGAGCGAGTCGCCACTGGCACCGACCCTGCTGGCAGCCGTGCTGATGAAGCAGGGCAACCAGCACCAGGACAAGAACCAGGTGGAGCAGGGCCAAGCGTTGCTGAAGCTGGCCGACGCAGCGAAGGGCAAGATGCCCAAGATCCCGGCGGACAGCCAGATCGGCAAGGCGCTGAAGGACCTGGCAAAGACGGCAGTGGCACCGTAGCGCCCGAACTGGAGCTATCCAGCCATTCGGCAAAAGAACTTAAAGCCCGCCATGACGCAGAGGAGCAGGCTGCAACAGCTAAAGTCAAGGCAGAGGCTGAAGACAGCAACCGGGCTCAAGCTGATGCGGAGCGCGATCGCTTCGCGCTGACGGGGAGCGATCGCGCTGCCGACACCCTTGCGGCGCAGGGCCAGGCGCCGATGTTCAGCCGCAGCGCGAACACACAGCAGTCCTATGAGGCGCGCATTGATGCGCTGTTCTCTAACGGAAAGGCCAACCGCGTTGGTGTCAAGCTGCTGGATTCTTCCGACATGCTGGGCCTGTTGGGGCACTCGAATAAGCCGGTGATCTTGCAGGAGAGCAAGGTTATCGCGGGCCAGAGCAAGCACCCCAATATGCAGGCTGCGGACTGGAAGATGGTGCCGCAGTGGCTGGAGACACCAGCAGCCGTTTTCAAGTCGGCGACTGTGACGGGGCGGCTGGTCTTTGTTGCTCCCGAGCTAGTGGCTGGTTCGCCAGTGCTGATCGTGGTGGAGCCTGATGCGCAGGTGAGCGGTTCGTTGAATGCTCACCTGACAGTGAATGCGTATGACGCAGAGGGCGGGACAACGCCTTTTGGCCGCTGGGCGCGCGATGGGCTTGCGCTGTACGTCGACCAAAAAGAATTCCCGGCTGTCTTGGATCGTGCTGGGCTGCAATTGCCCAGGAAAGAATTCCAAAATAGACCGGGAACGAAGAAGATTCTAACGGAAAAGCAGCTGGGAGGCTACCGCAAGGCGAACCCACCCGCCGCTGTCGAACCGGCGCACACGACCAGCCACCAAAGTGACGAATCCGGAAATCAGAAGTCCCCGGCTGCCTTAAAGGCCTCTGGGCTCCGATTGCCCAGTACAGCCCTACAAAACCAGCCGGGAACAGGCCGGATAGTAACCGAAGGGGAAAATGCTGAGGCTCGTAAAGCAGATTCCACAGATGGGCCGGTGTTGAGCCGTGGCGAAAATGCCGCCAGTGCGCAGGACACATCGCGCGTGCAGCGGGTGGTTGACGGGTTTGTCAAAGGCTGGGCCAATGCGCCCGAGGTGATTGTCACCAGCGACATGCAAGACGCCAAGGTGCCCAAGGCCGTGCGGGACTACGACGCTGCCATGCGTAGCGATGGCGCAGAAGGGGTGCCGGAGGGCTTCTACTACAAGGGCAAGGTCTACCTGGTGGCAAGCCAGCTGCACACCCCCATGGACGTGGTGCGCGTGTTGTTCCATGAAACCCTGGGCCACCACGGGCTGAAGCACGTATTTGGTGCACAGCTCGACCCGATCCTGCAGCAGCTGGCCAGCCAGCGCGCGGCGCAGGTGAAAAAGAAGGCGGCAGAGTACGGCTTGGACATGACCGACCAGGCGCAGCGCTCTATGGCCGCCGAGGAGGTGCTGGCTGAAATGGCCGAAACGCATCCTGAGCTGGGCTACGTGAAGCGCGCGATTGCCGCCGTCCGCCAGTGGCTGCGCAAGAACGTGCCGGCCCTGGCCAAAATGCAGCTCACCGATGCGGACATCATCCATTCCTTCATCCTGCCGGCGCGTGATTTCGTGGTGCGCGGCGAGGCCGAGGCCTCTGGCCAGGTGAAGGCGGGTGCGGCGCCGGCATTCAGCCGGGCACCAGCGCCTGCAGGTGCACCGCAGGGCGGCAACGGCAAGCTTGCCCAGCTGCAGGCCAAGGCTCGCAGCTTGCTGGATCCGTCGAAGGTGGATACCTGGCTCTACCGCTGGCAAGACAAGTTCATCGATCTTAAGCGCATTCAGGAGCAGATCAAGGCCTTGAATGGCACGGTGTCCGAAACCAACGATGCCTACCGGGGTGAAGAGCTGTACCACAAGCGTGTTGCAAAGCGCGCGGCGAATTTCCTGCGCGACGAGGTGCGGCCGCTCATGAAGGCCATGAACGACGCCGGCGTGGGCATCGAGGAGCTTGAGCGCTACCTGCATGCCCGGCATGCTGCCGAAGCCAATAAAGCGATGGCAGAGCGCAACCCGAGCCAGCAGGAGTTGGTAGCCAAGCGCGCGACAGCGGACCAAACGGTGACCGATCTGCGCAACCAGCTGCAGCGCGCGCAGGCGCAGGGTCTGGCCACAGTCGCTATCCAGAAGGCACTGGGTCTGGCGCTGATCGAAAAAGCTGATTGGGATGGTGCACAGGCCTTCAACGGCACGGAAGACCAACGCCTATCGTTGTCAGGCATGAGCGATCAGGAGGCGGCCAAGATCCTGGCCAGCTACACCGGCGACGCCAAGAAGGCCATCGAGGACCTGGGCGCGCGCATCGACAAGATGAATGAGGGCACGCTGCGCACCCTAGATGACTATGGCCTGATGGACAAGGCGACGCTCAACGCCTGGCGCAACGCCTACCAGCACTATGTGCCCCTGCACCGGGATGAGGCGAACCCAGACAGCAAGGCCCATCCTATTGGCGAGGGCTTCAGCACCAAGGGTGATGCGGCCAAAAAGCGCACCGGCTCGAATGAGAAAGTGACCAATATCCTGTCTCACATCGTGATGCAGCGCGAGGCTGCGCTGACGCGGGGGGAGAAAAACAACGTGGTCAAGCGCCTGTACCTGCTGGCGGCCCAGAACCCAGATGCAAGTCTGTGGGGCCTGGATCTGCCAAAGAAGAAGGTGCTCGACCAAGATACCGGCCTGGTGCGCACGGTGGCGGATCCGGCCGCGCGCCTCAAGGACAACGTCATAACCTTCCGTGTTGGCGGCAAAGACAAGTACCTGGTGTTTAACGAGCGCAATGAGCGCGCCGCCCGCTTGGCGCTGGCCGTGAAAAACATGGATGCGACCGAGCTGGACTGGCTCAGCCGCACCATGGGGCACGCCACGCGCTGGATGGCGGCCGTGAACACGCAGTACAACCCCGTGTTTTCCGTCTTCAACATCGTGCGCGACCTCCAGGGGGCCAGTCTGCAGCTGTCCGACACCAAGCTGGCCGGCAAGCAGAAGGACGTGTTGGCCAACATCGCCAAGAACACCGGCAAGATCTGGGCCGAGCTGCGGCGCGAGCGCAGGGAAGAGGGCGTTGGCGCCGGGCCATGGGCCCAGCTTATGGAGCAGTTCCAGCTGGACGGCGGTACCACCGGCTTCCGCGAGCTGTACAGTGATCCGGCGGACCGGTTGAAGGCTCTGCAAAAGGAGCTGCACAAAGGCACCCCAGGTGCCGCAGCCAAGGGTGCCAGTTTCGCCTTGGGTGTGCTGTCCGATTTCAATGAGTCGCTGGAGATGACCACCCGCCTGGCAACCTACAAGGTAGCGCTGGATAACGGCCTGAGCAGGCAGGAGGCCGCGAGCCTGGCCAAGAACATCACGGTGAACTTCAACCGCAAGGGGCGCGTCACCAGTGTGCTGGGCAGCCACTATGCGTTTCTGAATGCGGCGATCCAGGGCAATGCCCGGCTGCTGCAGACCATGACGGGCCCGGCCGGCCGCAAGATTGCGCTTGGCGGGGTAGGCCTGGGCGTGATGATGGCGCTGATGGGCCAGCTCATGATGGGAGGCGGGGATGGTGCTGACGATGAATGGAAGAAGATTCCCGAATTCGTCAAGGAGCGCAACATCATCATCCCGCTGTCGCGCACCCAATACGTGACGATCCCCATGCCGCTGGGCTTCCATGTGCTGCCCAACCTGGGCCGCAAGATGGTCGATGCCGCTTTCCACAACGATCCCACCATCAGCCGGGCAAAGTATGTGGGCGACATGGCAGCCATTGCCCTGAACGCCTACAACCCATTTGGCGGATCGGACAACATGATGCAGATGTTCACCCCGACCTGGGCGGATCCTGCTATTGCGCTGGCCACCAATAAGGACTGGATGGGCAAAAGCATCTTCAAGGAAGTGCGGGACATCAACCATCCCACGCCAGGCCACGCCCGGGTTAAGGACGCTACGGCGCTCCCATATCGCTGGGCAGCCAGGGGGATCAATGCCGCCACGGGCGGCAGCGAATGGGAGCAGGGCGCGATCAGCCCCACGCCAGAAGCTATCCAGTACCTGGTCGAGCAGGCTTTTGGCGGCGTGTTGCGGGAAGCCAATAAGCTGGGCGCCACGGCCACGGCCGCAGCCACCGGGGAGGAGCTGGCACCGCACCAGTGGTTCCTGGCGGGCCGGGTCTATGGCAACACCACCGGCATGAACGGCCAGAGCGGCACCTACTACGACAACGCCAAACGTATCAACGTCGCGCTGGCCGAGGCTAAGGCCCGGGTTGAGCGCGGCGAAAACGTGGATGCGGTGCTGAAGGATGTGCCCCTGGCAAAGGCCGCCGGCGTAGAGAAGCTGGCGGACAAGCGAGTGTCTGACCTGACAAAGCTACGCCGCAAAGTGCAGGCCAGCGACTTGCCGGACAAGAAAGACCAGGTCAAGGCCATCAACAAGGAGATCGAAAGCACCATGCGCCTGCTGAATCAGGCCGTAGCCGAAGTCGTGAAGCAGCCAAGCTGACAGGCTAAAGGTTTAAGTTCTCTTCAACCCATGCCTTGATAACGAGGTATGGGTTTTCTTTTGGCATGGCCGGTATACGGGCAGGCTGCCGAAGTCGCCGCGCTGTGCGACCAGGTGAACATCGAGCGCCGACTGAGTGGTGACGATAGCTTCCAATCCTGCCGCGGGCGTTAAAAAACCGCCCGGAGGCGGTTGGACTTATTGCTTGCGGCGTCTAGAGAACCCAACTAACCCTGCCACTAACATTATAGGGGACAAGGAAAGTAAGCTTAGCAGTCCCAATGTGGGCACTGGTGTTGGGGCACCAGGAGGCATTACTTCGTCATCATTTCGAATCTCAACGCTATCGCTTCTGACACCAACGATATACGAGGCAGAGTCCAAAATTGACAGAGTTGCAGTCACATTGCCATCACCCGCCACTGAGTTGGCTACAGCTTCGATCATACAACTGGCATTTGTGCTACCTGCGGGTATAACAATAGCATTTTGACATGTGCTCGTATAGCGGGGATTTCCGACTGGCGGCTGCAGATTTACAATCAAATCCGCTGATTGAGATACATTAACCGTAATTGCGCAGGATGAGATTTGGCCTGGCGCATCTATAAGAATGTTTGGCGTGCAGCTCACAGACACTTGGGGAGGAACAGGAGGAGCAGGGCAGGCCAGCGTGGCTTCTGCATTAATGCCGGCCGTAGTAGTGCTGCCGACCGTGAAGTCAGTGCCATCTACAATAGTGTTCGTCACAGGCGACCCTGAGCACTGAGCAGCAGCAGTGGAGGGCCACTGTACCTCCAATTGAAGCTCACATCCCGTAGCAGGAAGAATTCCGTCTGTTAGTTGAATTTGATTGCTGCCCACACTGGCGACCAACGTACCACCACAAGTATTTGAGATAACTCCCCCCGCACCCATAACGATTGGCGTCGGCAAATTATCGGTAATAGCTAATCCATTTACAGGACTAATACCATTTCCAGTCACATTGATTGCTAATGTTGTGGATTGACCTAGATTGACTTGAGGTGCTCCAAAACTCTTTGTGATGCTTGGGGGATTTGCTGGAACATCATCTGATGTGATAACCAGATTATCGAACACAATATAGGTCAGGTTTTCAATCACAGTTCCTACTATCGCAAGCCGATCTCCAGGACCAAAGTTACTTGTGTCAACTGAAAACTGATGTGTTGACCAATCCGCTGCATAGCGCGAATAGCTTGCATTTTTGGTCACATCTACTATTCCCGACTCGGGAAGTGGAGTTTGAGTAACACCAGCGATCACTACATTAGCTGGGTTTGCTGGAGATGCTACGGGAGTAGCTGTGCCTGCAATAAGATTGAAAGTGCTGCCAGATGGAATGCGAAAAAATCGCAGGCCCATCTGAACACTGGTCGCAGTACCTGGATAGTTTGTAGGCACTGCGATACCGTTGAGATTGCCCGGTGTCACATGTGCAAGGTCGAGCTGGCCGTTGATGAATGGCTTTCCCTGAGGGTCAAAGGCAATTGCCCACGATTCAACAGTTGCGCCATTGCGAGCGAATCCGCCAGAATAAGGCGTCGCTGTACCTTCTGGATCTGTGTTTAGGGCAGTGTTCCAGCAAACGCGATCAGCAGTTCCAACCTGTGTGAACGTTGCCGATCCAATCTGCCCTGATCCGTTGTAATCGCTGGATAAGCTACTGTCAGACCCAGATCCACCCCAAGCTGTGCAGGATGTTGTGGCTGGGCTGTTGAAATTTTGGGCGTAGAGCGTAGTGGTTTGCGAATAAGCTCCAGCAGACAGCAGCAGCGGAAGTAACGCAAGAGCTCTGTGAAATTTGGCCATGGATCCCCTCGTTAGGTTTGATGTTTGCCAATCATCTCTTAAATCTTCAGCTGACTAGTCAGGGAAAACACAACCATTGCAAACTTTCAAGCAGCTTTGCTAAGCTTATAGGTATATCCTAATTTTTTGAGAATGCGTTTCATGATCAGCTTCACCCTCATCACTTAAAAGTAGCGATTGGTGCGCGTTGGGAGAGAAATGGAAACGTTAAACGTTGTCTAGACAACACAGAAAAAACTCTCACGTCGCCACTACGGCAGTGGGGGAGGGTTTTCGTTTGTGGGGCAATTCTAAGTGGAGGAATACGGGGCCCCCCATTTATAAGTTAGGCAGCGTCGTCCAATGCCGCTTGCCTCTTGCCGCGGGGCAGTTCGTAGTGTTGACCCGGAAAGAAGGCTCTCTCGATCTCGCGAAGCCTGTTCACACCGAGGCCTTTGATCTTGAGAAGCTCAGCTGCCTCCACCGCCTTCAGCTCCTCAGGAGTAGTGATTCCAGCATCGAACAAAACCTTAACTGTGGCCGGGTCGAGGGCGCCGTTAAGAGATGAGCCGCGGATGTGCCGCACTGGTGCATAGACCCGCGCCGGCGTAAATGATTTGCCTGGGAAAAACGCTTTCTCAATCGTTCGGAAGCGGAACATGCCCAGTCCCCACATCTTCACCAGTTGATGCGGATAGGCGCTGCGCAGCGCTTCCACCGTATGAATCCCATTCCTTTCGAGAATTCGCTTCACTCGGGGTTGAAGTACGTCGCCCAGGGGTGTTTCGGGTTGCGGCGGGGTTGTGTCTTCTTGCATGGTGCACACATCATAAATTTGAACGCGGAGTCATCCTAGCTCCTGGACACAGCTTGTGCCGACTCCTTATCTTCCCTCTGCAGTTCCATGAGCGCGCGCCATAGAGCAGGGCGGTACTTTGATTTTCCATCCAGGGCATCGTTCTTCAGATCATCCCGGAAGTGAGGCACGTAATACTGACCAGGGAAGAGAAGGGCTTCTATCTTTCTGAATGCTCGGGGGCCTATATCGGTCATTTGCAGCAGTTCTTCCGGGTAGAGCCGTCGTACCTCTTCCATAGTCTTAAGCCCGTTTCTTGCAAGGGCCCTCCAAAGTCTGGGGGGCAAAATTTCCTTCAGCAATGCGCTTTCTTGATCGTGTGTTTCGTTGGTCATCCAATTCATGAATAAGATCATACAAATCAGAACTGACGAACTCTTACAAACCCATGTTTTTAGTTGTTTGTGCAACAAAATTTCAGAGAGGATGTGACAGATGACCATGAAAAAGCCCTCCGAAGAGGGCTCCCAAATCAGCTAGTTTTCCGTCGGCGTATGAGACCTGCCATACCAGCAACTAGACCAGTGAGTAGCATCGCTCCCATACCGCCAAGTCCCGGCACTGGTGTTGGAGTCACAGGCGTCGTGCGTATCAAGGTGTTGACGAAGGAGGCTGTGTTGCCATTGGCTGCGGTGACGAGCGTCACTGGCGCGGGCAGGCTGGTGCTCCAGGTGTAGCCTGCCGGCGCCTCGGGCATGGTGGGCGCTTCGCTCACCGTGCAGCTGGCGCCCTGGGGCACGTTGGTGATGGCGATGGCCCCTGCGTTGCTGCCGCTCAAGCTCACTGCCGTAGTAAAGCTGCCGTCTGCACCGCAGTTGGCGCTAAAGCTGAAGCTGCCGCTGATGCCCGCTGCCGGGCCGCCGGCCACGGTCTTGCTGATCGTGATATCGGTGTTGGCGCGTGCCAAGGTGTTGACCAGCTGCGCGCTATTGACCGCTGGGGGCGCTGCCATCGTGACGGAGACGCTGGGCGCAGGGTCTTCCACCCAGAGATGGTTGGCGGGCGGTGCGGGGCGCGTGCCCTCGGTCACCACACAGCTGCCGCTGGCGATCACCGGCGTGACGGAGACGCTGCCGGTGGTGGCCGTGTCCAGCGTGATCGAGGTATTGATCGCTGGCGCGACCACGCCGTCGCTGCCGGTGCAGACCACCGAGACGGGGAAGCTGCTGCCCGTCAGATCCACGGGCGTGATGTTGGCCGGCCAGACCACCTGCTTGGAGATGGCAAGCTGCGCAGCATGGCAGGCGAGTGTTGCGGTCGCTGGCGTATTGACCTGGCCGGTGGGCGAGACAAAGTCGGTACCCGGCGTGATGGTGTTGGTCACCGATGGGGTGCTGATACAGGCCTGGCGGCCGACATCGGTGTTGGGCCATTGCACGGGCACGGTGATGGTGCAACCGCCGGAAGGGATTGTAAAGGCGTTGTCGCTGATGGTATTGGAGCCGACCGCGGCACTGAGGTTGCTCGCGGTGCAGGTGTTGCTCACCGCACCTGCAGCCACTACCAGAGGAGCGGGCAGGTTGTCGGTCAAGTTGACGTTGGTGATGGGGGTGGGTGTGCCGTTGGACAAGGTAATGGTCAGCAGCGTGCGGTTGTCGCTGCCGCCCAGGTAGACATCGGTCTTGTCAAAGCTCTTACTGACCTTGGGCAGGCCGCATGCGCCATTTTCTGAGGTGGCGGCATTGATGAAGGCTGGGCCTACTTTGCCTTGGTTTTCGGTCCATGGGGTGTAGCCGGGCGCCGCGTTAATGAACGGCGAAACATCGACTACCGCGAATACGCATGCACCATTGCCTGAGTTCGACTGAACAGTAGGAATCAAAAGGCCATACACGTTGTTGGTCGGCGTCGACCCAGCGGGAGGAAAGCTAGCCGTAGGTGTTCCTGCAGCTAAATAAAGTGCATTGTTTGCGGGAACGTTGTTGATGTAAGTGATGTCTCCTCCAGCGAAAGGATTAAGCGCGGCAAAAGTTGGTGCATAGGGAGAGTTAGTGTTCAACGGAAATCTGGCGAATCCGGATAAGCTGCTGCCCAATGAGAATGAGGTCGCTGCCCCTGCGTTTAATGCGCTTACCATCTTGGCGGCATTAGCACCGTTAGTCGCCTCACAGCAGCCATCCACAAAAAAGACGATGGAGTTGGCCCAACGGTTCGCTATTGCGCTTTGCAGGATCGTCCAGTTGGTGTCATCGATGGGCCGGTAGGTGCTTGCAACAACCACAATGTCGTATGGACCTGGAGCGGATGTGAATGTCGCTTGAGAGATCGCATTGGGACTGGTGAGGACGGTCATACGCGTCATGTTTGCAGCACCAACAACATTAACGAACTCCCCTTCCAGATTGTTGTTGGCTTGCACAGCGTCGCTCGCAACCTCATTGGTCGTCAGCAGCAGGACCTTTTGAGCAAAGGCTTGCTGACAACCTCCCCATAGCAATGTTGCTGTGAGCACAGCACCCAAAATCCGTAGGATGTTCCGCATGATCTCTCCAAAGCATTTAAAAAAGTTTGCTAAATTATGTTTGCATCCGATAGGGAATGTCCATTGATCAACAATGACACGAGGCTGATTGAACACAAATCTGACATTTGTTCTACGTTCGCTTCCATATCTTCATATCTTCGACAGATTTCCACTCATGTTTCTTGCAGTTGTCTATAGACAATGTTGATGAAATGTTTCTAAATGTCAATAGGCGAGATTCTTTGTAGGGTAAATGTGTGCCTTCTAGAGCCTTAAGGGACTTTTCCCGTTCTAGATTAGGCTTGGGATGACACCGACTTGGCGCAAGAGTCTGTACTTTGTCGTCAGGAGGCGCCGATGTGCAACCGCTACCATTCCCCAGACGAAGGCTACGTACAGCAGTACTGGCGGCTGAACCCCCGACAGCTTGGTTTGGGCGCCCGCGATGTGTTTCCGCGCTCTCGTGGCGGATTCATCCGGCGCGCCGTGGACGACCCGGGCTACAGCAAGGAGCTGGCAGTGGGGAGATGGGGCCTGATCCCTTGGTTCAGCAAGGCGCCCGACATCAAGTACAGCACCAACAACGCCCGGGCTGAGGAGGTCGCGGATAAGGCCAGCTTCAAAGACCCGTGGAAGCGCGGCCAGCGCTGCATCATCCCGGCGACCACCTTTGATGAGCCGAACTGGGAGAGCGGGAAAAATGTGTGGTGGAGGTTTGCCCGGGCCGACGGCGACCCTTGGGGCTTGGCAGGACTGTGGAATACTTGGAAGGATCCGGCAACCGGCGAACTGATCGAGAGCTACACCATGCTCACTCTCAATGCCGACGAGCATCCGCTGATGAGCCGCATGCACAAGCCAGACCCGAAGCTCACTCCCGACAAGCAAGACAAGCGCAGCGTGATACCTATCGAGCTGGCTGATGTGGACCAGTGGCTTGAAGGATCAATCAAGGACGCCAAGGCGCTGCTGACGTTGGCACCGGTCGAGGTGTTTGCGGCTGGGCCCGCCTAACCCTCGACATCCTCCGCAATCCACTGGTGGATCGTTTGATATGCCTGCCCTGGCATGTCGAGTAGGTGAGGGTGGCTGGCCTGCAGGTACTCAGAGAACAGATGGATCTGCTTGCCCGTGTCGTAATACGGGAACCAGCCGTCGCTAAGGTCGCGCATGTTCTGGCGCCAGGCCCGCCAAAGACCAATGACTACACCGCGGCGTTCAGAAAGGGACATCTGGCTCCAAGCTTTCATAAAGGGCCACCGCATCAGAAGACAGTGGCGTGCTGTGCAAGATCATAGTGCCCAAGACGGGCATAGCCTCTGGGAAGTCTGGCTTGATGCCATCCCATCGCTCGTGCTCGGTGGTCTGCGGCCACTCCTGGCCGTTCTTGATGTGCCAGCGCCAGTATCTTGATTGATCCATAGACACCTCCAAAAGACTGTATATTTATACAGTAAATGGAGCGAGCAATGGAAGCAGTCAGGAAATTTGCGGGTCAAGATTTGCCGGGGCTATACCTGGGTATGGCGACACCTGGCACTGAGCTAGATTTGGAGGGCAAGCGCCGGGTTGGGTGTGATGCCTATGTTCTTCGGCTGTGCTTCAATGGTGTCTACCTGCCGGCTGAAATCCTGGCCAGGAGGGCTAAGTCCACAGGAATGCTGCTCAGTACCGCAATGACAGATGGCAGCTTCCAAACTTGGCTGGTAGATCGCAATGAGCCTATGCGGCTCATCATTCATGGGCTGGAGCGTGTCGAGGTATGGCGGCAACGCCAATCGGGGACTCTCCTGTTACGAGGTTTCGAGTTTGACGAGGGGGAGCTTCAGCGCTGGCCGCAAACTTGGATGTGCGGCACCAATCTCCGAGAGATGCATGAGATCTTGGGGGAGATGTCGCACTGGCTCTCCGCGAGATACAAGGAGGTCAAGCGAGGGCCGCACCCTCATGTTCGACCAGGCTAAAACTCTACCCAGCCAGAAGCTTGGTCTTCCATTCCCAATTTTCGTATCTGTCTCCGACCTTCTTGAACTGGGTGTAGCGCTGCAAGCTCTGCCAAGAGCGATGCCCTGAAACTTGCGCAACATGAGGAATGTTCCAGCCCATCTCAAACAACCGGCTGATCCCTTCATGTCGAAGGTCATGGAAATGTAGATCTTCAATTCCGAGTAGCTTGCATGCTCGAGTAAAGCTCGTGCTGACAGACTCAGCGTTGTAGGGCCAGATGCGACCCTTTGCCACCTTGCGATTCTGAATGAGCTTGAGAGCTTCCGGCGGGAGGAGGGTGGTGACATCGTTGCCTATCTTTTCACCCGGGTTTTTCATGTCGCGAACGATGACCTCAGAGTTTTCCGCATCCACATCCTCTCCCAAGATGCGGCAGGTTTCCTCCTGTCGGCGCGTGGAGAATAGGCTGAACAGTATGATGTAGGTCATCGGGATAGAATCCTCCCGCTTTCGCTCATAGACCGAGTAGTAGGTCATGAGCTTGTTCAACTCCTCAAGAGTTGGGCGGCGTGTGCGCTGCTTTGACCTGGAAATGAGTCCAAGCTTTTCAGCCACCACGCGTGCGTCTTCACAAGCTTGCTTGTCTAGGGGGTAGCCCCAAGCAGGACGGGCCACAGTGAAAATCGCGGAAAGGTGGGAAAGGTAGTTGCCTCGGGTTTGGGGCTGACTGGTAAGGCCTTCTAGGTACTTGATGACCGTCGCACTGTCGATCTGAGAGCAATGTGTCTCACCAAGCCAAGAGTTGGCAATTGTGCGCAGAACCTGATCCTTGGTCTTCCCGTGTGGCTTGAGCTTATCCCCCAGGTACTTCTGGATGACGACAGATAGGATTGGGTCTTCAGGTTTATCAAGGGCGCCAGGTTCCGCAAGCTCTGTCTCGCGCTTCTTGATCCAGGTTTTGGCGGCTGCTTCGCGGTCAAAGGTCTGGGTTTCAGCGTGAACGACCTTGCCACCCTTTTTGACGCGGACTTGGGCGGTGTAGCCCACGCTTCCGTCTTTGCGCTCACGGCGGATTATGGTTCCCATAGTCTCGGTGCAACATTGAAAAATTGTTGCACTGAATGTAGCACCAAAGTGCTAAAAATGGCATGAAATTAGATCAAATGGCATCGAATCAGACAGTTGAAAAATCGTTAATTTCCATAGGGAAAACGCCTCTTCATTGGCCAGGTCGCATGTCTGTCGCGCCGATGATGGACTGGACCGACCGCCATTGCCGCTATTTTCACCGTCTGCTCACGCGCCAGACCTTGCTCTACACCGAGATGGTGACGACCGGTGCGCTGATCCATGGGGATGTGGCGCGGCACTTGCGCTTTTCTGCAGAGGAGCACCCGGTGGCCTTGCAACTGGGCGGCAGTGAGCCTGCGGACCTGGCCCAATGCGCCAAGCTGGCGCAGGACTGGGGCTATGACGAGGTCAACCTCAACTGCGGCTGCCCCAGTGAGCGTGTGCAGCGCGGTGCCTTTGGCGCCTGTCTGATGAATGAGAAGGAATTGGTGGCCGATGGCGTCAAGGCCATGCGCGATGTGGTGGATATCCCCGTGACAGTGAAGCACCGCATTGGCATCGACAAAAACGAGAGCTATGGCTTTGTGCGTGACTTCATCGGCACGGTGGCCGATGCGGGTTGCGAGGTGTTTGTCGTGCATGCCCGCAATGCCTGGCTCAAGGGCTTGTCGCCCAAGGAGAACCGCGAGATTCCGCCGCTGCGCTACGACGTCGTGGCCCAGCTGAAAAAAGACTTTCCGCAGCTGACCATCGCGATCAATGGTGGCATTGCCGATGACGCCACCGTGCTGGCACAGCTCGAACAGGTCGATGGGGTGATGGTGGGGCGCGAGGCCTACCACAACCCCTGGTGGCTCGCGACCTGGGATGCCCAGTTTTATGGCGCCGAGCTCAACAGCGGCATCAGCCGCGAATCGGTTGAAGAGGCGATGGTGCGCTATATGGAGCGTGAAGCTGCCGAGCATGGCACGCACTGGTACGCCATTGCCCGCCATATGCTGGGCCTGCGCCAGGGCATGCCTGGTGCACGCCGCTGGCGCCAGGTCTGGAGCGACCACCGCATGAAGCATCTGCCAGCGCATGAAGTCATGCAAGCGGCCCGCACCAAGCCCGAGCGCCAAACCGGCGCCCCCGTTTTGGTAAATATTTGATACGGCAATGCCGGCGGCAGCTGGTCGTTGCCGGCCGCTGCCAACGGGTATTGCGCGGCAGCGGCGCAGCGGCTGGCCTCTGTAACGCCCTCGCGCAGGCCTGATTTTTAGGCCTCGAAATCCTCTCCCAGACCTTCCGGCGCCCCAGCGACAGGCGCTGCAAACGTCCGCTGGCAGCCCTGGCGCAGCCGGTAGCGGTTGCTATACTTCCCGCGATATATGCCGCCTTGTGCAGCGCTAATGCGGTGCATGCCTGGGCGGCAAAGTGCAGACCAAACAAAGCACAAGGGATGAGGGATGGGGGAAAAAAATCCGCGATGGGCTCTGGGCCTGTTGTTGGCGGTGGGGTGGCTGGGCGCTCACCGCTTTTATCTGGGACGCTATGCAAGCGCCGTGGCGCAACTGGGCTTAAGCCTACTGTGCGCGGTGCTGTGGCTATGGGGAGGCCCCCTTGCACGCTACGCGCCTTACCTGCTCGGGCCGGTGGTCTTTTGGCTGCTGCGGGACGGCTTTTGGCTGTTCGACTACTTTCGGGTCGAAGAAGACATGGATTCGCGCCTGTCCGCCTTTGCGCAGTCCCAGCTCGATGCGCAGGCATCGCAGCCAGCAGCCAGCGCGCAGGCTGCCGCAGCGCCGGCGCTTGCCCCTGTGGCCCAGGCCTTGGGAGCCGCAGCCGTCTTGCCGGACGCCAGGTCGCAGCCCGTAGTGGATCTGCAGGCCGACAAAAAGTCGCTGGCCATCCAGATGGCGCAAAAGCATATTGGCGATGCGCTGGCACACCGGGATGTGCAGACCGCGCATGCCGAGGCGGACACCTTGGTCAGGTACCTGGCCCAGCGCAGCCGCAAACCGCAAAGCGATCCCCATTTGGCAATGGCCTATCTGCTGCAGGGGATGACCTTCTACCAAACCGAACACCTCGATGCCGCTCGCAAAAAGCTGCAGATGGGTGTGCATCTGGGCGTGGCTTTTGCCGAGCTGGCGCAACCGGTGCAGCAGGCGCAAGCCTGCTTGCAGCGCCTGCGCTCGCCCAAGATGGCGCCGGGCGCCGCTGCCACCCCTGCACTGCAGCCAGGGCAGTACCCGCTGCTGATGCAAGCGCAGGACTGGGCCCAGGCATTGGCACTGTGTGAGCAGACCATTGCCTTGCAGGCCGCCCAGAGCGGCGATCTGACCGATCTGGCGCAGCACCACCTGCATGCGATGGAGATGGCCCAGCATCTGGGCGATACGGCGCGCCAACGTGGGCATGGCCAGGCCTTGCTGGCGCTGGCCGCGCGCGAGGGGGCTGCTGTGCCCGCCACGCTGCGGCGCCAGGCGCTGGAACGCCTGGGCGATGGATACCAGGCGGAGGCCGACCACCAGCGTGCTGTGCAGCACTATGCGCAAGCGCAGGCCCTGGTCGATGTGCGCAGCGGGGGCAACGCCGCAGCCCAGGCCCTGGCACTGTGCGCGCTGTTGCAGCGCATGGCCGCCAGCCATGCAGCGCTGGGCGAGACGGCGCAGGCGCTGCAATGCTGGCAGCGGCTGGCGCTGTACCTGGACAGCTTTGACCGGCTGGACCAGCAAGGCCAGCGCATGCCCGATCCGGAGGCGGTGTCTGTCATGCTGGCCGGCTACGCCGCGTTTGCCATCCGCCACCAGCCCGCGCGGGTCAAGCCCCTGGTGCAGCAGGCCTTGCGCATACAGCAGCGCAGTTGCCGGGGTTACTCGCTGGCAGCAGCGCGGGCCTATGAGGTGTTTGCCGCATTTCTGGCGGTGCATGGGCAGACCGATGCCCGCCGCAGCTACCTGAAAAAAGCGCTGCTGCTGGTGCAGATCTGTGACCCGGATAACGCCTTGCATCTGCAGCAGTTAAAAACAGCGATCAGGGAGGCGGTATGAGCGTGCAAGGACTTTTTTATGCGCTGCCGCGCCATGGCCTGCGGGGCTTGCTGGTCGAGCCTTCGGCGATGGATGACTACCTGCAGCGCAGTGCTGCGCAAGGCGGGCCGCTCGCCATGATGGACCAGGGCAGCCTGTGGCAGCAGGACATGCAGCGCCTGCCCGAGATCGAGCCCGGTGTGGCGGTGGAGGGCACCTTGGCCCAGCAGTGCTGGGCCTGGCCGGCCGACCTGGTGACGGACAGTGCGCAAAGGCTGGCCGCCATCAGCGCGGCCCAGCTGGTGCAGCGCATGCATGCCTGGCAAAAGGCGCAGGATGGCAGCGCGCCCGATCTGGAAGCCCTGCGGCTGTGGGTGCGCCGGCAGGCCGCGTTGCGCGGCTTTTGGCAGGCAGCGGCCCAGCGGCGTGATGCCGTGCTGCTGTATGTGGTGTAGCGCGGGCCGCGCTTAGCCCATCAGCGCCATCAAGTCGGCGGCTGCGGCCTCGGGCTTGTCCGCGTTGACGATGGCGCGCACCACGGCAATCGATCCAACACCGCTCTCGCGCACCTGCGCAAACTCCGCTGCCGAGATGCCGCCAATGGCGACCTGGGGGTAGCTGCGCGTCAAGGCGGCATAGCGCTCCAGGCGCGCCAAGCCTTGCGGGACGGTGGCCATTTTCTTCAAGGTGGTCGGAAAGACCGCCCCCATCGCGATATAGCTGGGCTGCGCCTGGCTGGCACGCACCATCTCGGCATAGCCATGGGTGCTGACACCCAGGCGCACGCCGCTGGCGCGCAGCTCGGCCAGCTCTGCTGCGCCGAGCGCATCCAGGTCTTCCTGGCCCAGGTGCACGCCATAGCTGCCCGCTGCAATCGCCTGGCGCCAGTGGTCGTTGATAAAGAGCAGGGCGCCGGTTCCGTCAACGGCGGCCACGGCAGCGGCGATCTCTGCAGCAATGGCCTGGGCATCGTCGGATTTGAAGCGCAGCTGCACCGTCGGCACGCCTGCGCGCGCCAGACGGCCCACCCATTCGGCCGTTGGCAGCACGGCATAGAGGCCCAGCCGCTGGGGGCAGGGTGCAAAGGCCTCGGGCCCGCCGCTGGTCAGCAGGCCAAAATCGGCGGCTTGCGTGGGCCAGGCTTGGGGATCGAACTGGCCGGTGCGGGCAGTCTGCGCGCTCCAGGCGCTGGCCAGACATTCAGCATCGATAGCGATAAAGCCCAGTGCGCTGCAAGCGGCCAAGGCGCCGGCATAGACGGCATCGTGCTGGCGGCCTGCGGGCAGCGCAGGCGTGGGTTGCTGCGGAAAGCTGGCAAAGGCGGCCTGGTGGGCCGCTGTGATGGCCTCTGCGATCTGGGCTGGGGTGGTGGCCGTGGTGGTGGGCTGCATGGGCATGGCCTTTTAGTTGCTCTGGTGCCAGAACGGCGTGCCCAGCACCGGGGTGCTGGGTTGGGCCATGTCCTGCGCCTGCATCGCGCCGGCGCGGAAGGCGGCGTGGCCGGCGGCGGTGGCATCGGCAAAGGCGCCGGCCATGGCAACCGGGTCTTGCGACAGCGCGACGGCCGTGTTGAGCAGCACGCCATCAAAGCCCCATTCCATCACCTGGCAGGCATGGCTGGGCAGGCCCAGGCCCGCGTCACAGATCAGCGGCACATCCAGGCGCTCGCGCAAGGTCTGCATCGCGTACGGGTTGACGGGGCCACGGCCCGTGCCAATGGGGGCAGCCCAGGGCATGACGGCCTGGCAGCCCACATCGACCAGGCGCTGGCAGAGCACCAGGTCCTCGGTGCAGTAGGGCAGCACCTGAAAACCGTCCTTGATCAGGATGGAGGCGGCCTCCACCAGATTCAAGGTATCGGGCTGCAAGGTGTAGTCGTCGCCAATCAGCTCCAGCTTGATCCAGGGCGTCTCGAACACCTCGCGCGCCATTTGCGCGGTGGTGATGGCCTCTTGCAGGCGCATGCATCCGGCGGTGTTGGGCAGCACCGGCACATTCAGGCGCTTGAGCAGCGCCCAGAAATCGCTGCCGGTCTCGGCGGCATTGCTGCCCTGGCGGCGCAGCGATGCGGTGACCATGGCCGGCTGGGCGCGGGCGACGGCTGCTTCCAGCACGGCGGGCGATGGATAGCGCGAGGTGCCCAGCAGCAAGCGGCTTTGAAAACGCTGGCCATAGAGCACCAGGGCGTTGTCGGAGGAGGGGGTGGCGTTCATGGCAAAGGCCTTGGGTAAATACGGGTCAGGGGCGCTGGCGAGGTAGCCCGGGCAGATGGCGCGCGAGCTCAGCCGCCGGTGACAGGCGAGATGACTTCGAGCTTGTCGCCTGCCTGCAGCTGGCGGCTGTCGTACTGTCCCTTGGGTACAAATTCGGTGTTGACGGCCACGGCAAAAGGCGGGCGCGGCTGCAGCTGGGCCAGCGCCACCGCAATGGTCGCGCCTTCGGGCAAAGCTGTGGCCTGGTTGTTCAAGAGGATCTGTATCGTCATCATTCAAGGCTCATCATAGGGCTGCGGGCCATCAGGCCGTCGCGAGCAGGCGCACATCCATGCCAAAGCGTGCTGCCAGGGGGGCCTCGCCCGTCAGCAGCAACTCGACCGCGCAGTCCAGCACGGCGGGCGAGATCATGAAGCCGTGGCGGTAGAGGCCATTGACCTCCAGCACCCGGGGCCGCACCTGGCGGATGGCTGGCAGATTAT
The DNA here is from genome assembly GCF_037479555.1 of Comamonas sp. MYb396. Taxonomy (NCBI): domain Bacteria; kingdom Pseudomonadati; phylum Pseudomonadota; class Betaproteobacteria; order Burkholderiales; family Comamonadaceae; genus Comamonas; species Comamonas sp. MYb396. Next base: position 430,506 of record NZ_JBBGYU010000004.1, read on the forward strand.
CGGGCAAAGTCGGGCGGCACTGGGCGTTGATCTCCAGGATGCGCGCCTCGGCAAAGCCGCTGTGCACGGTATAGGCGGCGCTCAGCAGCTCCATCGCCGAGCGCACGCTGGCCGGGGACATGTCGTCGGACTCGATCTCGGTGGCGCCAATGACAAAGTGGTGGTCCTGCTTGGGCGCGATATAGATCGGGTAGCGCGGGTGCATCAGGCGGGTGGGGCAGCGCAGCTGCACCTCGGGCGCATGTACGCGCAGCACTTCGCCACGTACGCCGCGCAGCTGGCTCCACTGCGGTTTGGCACCCAGGCCACGTGTGTCGATCAGCAGATCGGGCTGGCCCTGCGTGCCGGGCGCAAAGTCATTCAGCTCACGCGCTTGCTGCCAGTGCAGGCGCACGCCCCGCGCCTGCAGTGCAGGCACCAGCGCAGCCAGCAGCTGGCGGTTGTCCAGCTGGCCTTCGCCTGGCAGGTAGTAGGCGGCTTGAAAATGTCCGGCCAGCGCTGGCTCCAGCTCGGCGATCTGGGGGCCACTCAGCGTTTGCAAAGGCGGCAGCTCGGGGATGGCCGCCTGCGTGCGCTGCAAGATGCCATGGAAGCGCTGGGCTTCCGCCGCATCCTGGCGGTGCCAGACCACCATGGTGCCGGCCTGCTGCAAAAACACCGGCGCCTCCAGCTGCGCAAGCAACGCGGGCCAGCGCTGCAGCCCATACTGGCCCATGCGCACCACGCCATGCTCGGTCACGGCCGATTCGGCCAGCGGCGCGAGCATGGCGGCGGCCACACGTGCTGCGGCATGCTCGGCATCCGGCCCGCCCCGGTCATACAGATCGATGGAGAAGCCCCGGCCCGACAGCTCCAGCGCCATCAGCCGGCCCAGCAGGCCAGCGCCCAGAATGGTGATACGGGATTGGGGAGAAATGAAGGGCTGAGAGGGCATGTTTTGTAGTTGGCAATAGACAAAACAGTGCGCGCAGCTGCCGAAAACTCCCCACGCCAGCATGACCTGGATCGGGTTGCGGAGCGCTGCCACGGTGGCGCGCTCCAGGGTCTGATCTCAGTCGCGCTGCAGCCAAACTGCTGCAGGGACACCCCTGTTTCGTCTCAGGCTGCATTAAAGCACAGCGCTGCGCCGGGGGCATGGGGCTGCGTCAAGCCGTCTTCACAATCGTGGATAATTTTGCCCAGGCCGGGCCAGTGTTGCCCGGCATTGTTTTTGGACTGCAGCCATGGCCTTACTGAACCCCTCTTCTCCCGTCTCCTTGCCGCGCTATGCCCGGGTGCTGTCGATTGCCGGCTCCGACAGCGGCGGGGGGGCCGGTATCCAGGCCGATCTGAAGACCATGTCGGCGCTGGGCTGCTTTGGCATGACCGCGATCACGGCGCTGACCGCGCAAAACACGCAAGGGGTGCGCTCCATCCATGGCGTGCCACCGGTATTTCTGCAAGAGCAGCTCGATGCGGTGTTGGAGGACATCGGCTGCGATGCCGTCAAGATCGGCATGCTGCATGCGCCCGAGATTGTCGCCGTGGTGGCCTCGGCGATTGACCGCTATGCCTTGCCCCATGTGGTGCTGGACCCGGTGATGGTCGCCACCAGCGGTGACCGGCTGATTGCCGAGGCCACCGTGGCTGAGCTGGTGCGCGAGCTGTTTCCGCGCGCTGCGCTCATCACCCCGAACCTGGACGAAGCGGGTTTGCTGCTGGGCCGCAGCCTGGTGCATGCCGACCAGCTCGAGCAGGCCGCGCAGGATTTGCTGGCCCTGGGCGCCAAGGCCGTGCTGATCAAGGGCGGCCATCTGCCCGGCAATGAGGTGGTGGACCTGCTGGCCACTGCCGACGGCGCGCGCCTGCGCCTGGCTTCCACCCGCATCCACACCCATAACGGCCATGGCACGGGCTGCACCCTGTCATCGGCCATTGCCTGTCAGCTGGCCCTGGGGCAGCCGCTGCCGGCCGCCGTCAGCCTGGCACGGCAGTACATTCTGGGCGCCATTGAATCGGGCGCCGATGTGCATACCGGCCAGGGCCATGGCCCGCTGAACCATGGTTGGAACCCGCAAAAGCAGGTGATTGTGCGTTGAACACCTGCGTTTGGCGGGTTCTGTAAGCAGCGGTCAGGGTGGCTAGGTAGCCGATTTTTCGTCCGTATTTACGTCTAAATGGCTAGATAATTTTCTATTTGAAATCGAAATGACCTGAAATTTGTCGATGTTACGACGAAATGCAATATTTATTGAACATCAAATGGCGTTGCTGTTAATTTAAGTTACTTTCTACGTTTACGATTTAAGCCAATGATATATATCAATAACATGCGAAAAATGTAGCTTGATTCAAGCTTTTGATACATTTTCCAGTGTTGTTTTTCATGGGTCAAATATATCTAGGTAAACCAAGTGTAAACATGCAAATTTCTGGGGCCTGCTGTCAACCGCCTCGTCAGCCCCGGCGTTGAACAGGCATCTTTAGGAGATTGTTCACATGACCACCGCAAATGTTTTCAGCATCTGGCCAGAAGACGAACGTGATCGCAAGCGCTAAGCACTGGCGCCAGTAGCTCTTTTTTTCCTGCTTGCCGATACTGAAACCGGCAACCCACCCCAGTAGACGGCTCCTCCATGGAGCCGTTACTTGCGAATAGGGCGCGGAAGCTGCACATTCCCGCCCGGGATGGCCCAAAGACCGTCCATCCCCTCTCAACATGCACCTCGCTTTCGGGCCATCTGGCTGTAGAAAGGCGGGGTGTTTGTTTTTGTGCCGCAGTTTTGGGAGACCAGCCCTCAGACCAGCGCGCCTGGCGCGCTGGTTGGGCCTTTGCAATGGGGTTTATGCGGCAGAGCTGGCCCTGCTGCGGCTTGGCTGGCCCAGCAGGCTACGCGCTTCCTGGCCTGCATGGGCACGTGAGGCCGACAGGCGCAGCAGGCGCTCCAGCGCCCGGTCCTGGATACCCCGGCTTTTGAGGGCGGTGTAGGTGGACTCGGCGTAATCCAAGGTGGTGCCATAGATGCCGCAGGACTGGGCAAAGATGCGGCGGTAGTCTTCTTCGCTCAAGGTGCCCGTGCAGCGCGGGCTGGATTTGGACAGCGTAAAGGCCAGCGCCTTGACGGGGCCGTCTTCGGTCTGGCAATCGAGCCACTTGGGATCGTAGGAGTCGGTGGCCATTTCGCGCTGCCACAGGCGAGGCATCATCTCGGGCACATGCTGGCGGGCGATGCGAAAGGCCATGCCTCGGCAACTGCCACCCGAGAACATGCCAAACACCAGGCCGGGGCACTCGGGCGTGCCCCGGTTGATGTGGCTCCACATCTTGAGCGCGCGGTGCCAGCCAAAGACCCGCGCGTGGCGGCATTCCAGAAATTCGAACTCCGGGCGCCAGATCAGCGAGCCGTAGGCAAATACCCAGAGGTCCTCCGCTCCTCCCCATTCCTGCATGGTTTGCGCCAACATCTGTTGTGGGCAACGACTGCGGGATGGAGCGACCAAATTCGTCATAGTGCTATCAACCAACAAAGCAAAGTAACAAGCAATTGTTATAGCGCTCGGCGTGAGCCAGCGCTAGCGTTGCAGCGCCCCAGCATCTAAATTTGCGTTGAAAGCAACAGTCTGGCGGGCGCTGTACGCACAGTGCACAACGCAGGAGGCAGCCGGAGCGATGACAGCGGCCAGGCACGGGTCTGTGCAAAGATTTGCATAGCAGCCGGCGGCATCGATGGCCGCTGCCGCCAGGTGATCGCTGTTGCAGCCTTGTCGCCCGCTGGCGGGCATGGCAGAGTGCTGAGATTATTCAATGCTATGATGTTCATAGCTGATGCGGTACTCAGCGGTGCTCGGAAACCGGTTTTTCGGTGAATGTTGCCAGCGCGCGGCCGTGTACAGGGGGCTTGCGTGGGGCAAAGCCGCCTGGTTGGCGTTCGATGAGAATGGTCTTCCTATGAATATTGTGATCTTGGACGATTATCAGGATGCAGTGCGCAAACTGCAGTGTGCATCCGTTCTCGACGCCTATTCGGCCAAGGTCTATACCAATACGGTCAAGGGTCTGGGGCAGCTGTCGGTGCGTCTCAAGGATGCCGACATCATCGTGCTGATCCGCGAGCGCACCCATATCAACCGCCTGCTGCTCGACAAGCTCCCGCGTCTCAAACTGATTGCCCAAACCGGGCGCATCGGCTCCCATGTGGATTTGACAGCCTGCACCGAGCGCGGCGTGGCGGTGGCCGAGGGCGTGGGATCGCCCGTGGCGCCCGCCGAGCTGACCTGGGCGCTGATCATGGCCGCAGCGCGCCGCCTGCCGCAGTACATTGCCAACTTGAAGCATGGCGCCTGGCAGCAGTCGGGCTTCAAGGCGGCCAATATGCCGCCCAATTTTGGCCTGGGCACCGTGCTGCGCGGCCGCACTCTGGGTATCTGGGGCTATGGCCGCATTGGCCAGCTGATTGCCGGTTATGGCAAGGCCTTTGGCATGGAGGTGCTGGTCTGGGGCAGCGATGGCTCGCGCGCCAAGGCGCTGTCCGATGGCCACAAAGTGGCCTCGAGCAAGCAGTTTTTCTTTGCCAACAGCGATGTGCTGACCGTGCATTTACGCCTGAGCGAGCAGACCAAGGGCTGCATCAGCTTTGACGACCTGGCCCAGATGAAGCCCTCGGCCACCTTCGTCAACACCTCGCGGGCCGAGTTGGTGCAGCCCGATGCGCTGATTGCTGCGCTCAACCGGGGACGCCCCGGCATTGCGGCCGTCGATGTGTTCGAGAGCGAACCCATCCTGCAGGGCCATGCCTTGCTGCGGCTGGAGAACTGCATCTGCACGCCCCATATTGGCTATGTCGAGCAGGACAGCTACGAGCAGTACTTTGGCGTGGCCTTTGACAACGTGGTCAACTTCATCAGGGGCCGGCCGTCGAACATCGTCAACCCCGGCGCCTTGCAGGTGCGCCGCTGAAACTGTTTTAGTCACAGAAAAGGGCCCTGCGAGGGCCCTTGGTGTTGCAGCAGCGCGGGTATCACTCCAGCTGCAGTTTCTTTTTCGCAATCAAGGCGTTGTACATCTTGCGGTCGCTGCTGATGCGCGTTTGCAGCGCTGCGGGCGATGCGTCCTCCAAGGTCCAAGCCTGGCGCAGCAGCTGATCGCGGATATCGGCGGTGTTGAGCACCTTGAGCAAGGCCTCGCTCAGCTGGCTGCGGATGGCGGCAGGCATGCTGGCCGGGGCCATCAGCGCGTTCCAGACTTCGATATTCACATCCTGGGCGCCGATTTCGCGCATCGACGGCGTCTGCGGCATCAGCTGCGTACGCTGGGCCGAAGTGACGGCCAGGGCCGCCAGCTTGCCGCTTTGCACCAGCGGCAGCACCGACGAGATGGGCAGCAGCGCGCAGTCGAGCTGGCCGCCCATCAGCGCGCCGACAACACCGGGGGCACCGGTAAAGGGGATGTGCACGGCATCGAAATGCAGCGCATCTTTGAGCAGCTCCATGCCCAGATGGCCGCCCGAGCCCAGGCCGGTGGAGCCGTAGCTGGCGGCATTGCCTTTTTGGCGCAGGCTGGCGAGCGCCTTGTCGGTCTGCGCACCTGCACTGGCCGGCACCACCCAGGCCAGCGGCGATACGCCCACCAGGGCGAGCGGCGCAAAGTCCTTGACCGGGTCGTAGGGCAGCTTGGCATACAGCGCCTGCGACGAGGTCAGCGGGCCATTGCCCACAATGCCAAAGCTGTGGTCATCGCTCGCGCGGGCCACCTGGTCGGCGCCGATATTGCCGCTGGCACCAGGCCGGTTGTCGACCACCACGGGCTGGCCCAGGATCTGCGCCAGCGGCTGAGCGATCATGCGCGCCTGCATGTCGGGCGAGGAGCCCGCCGGGTACCCGACGATAAAGCGCAGGGGTTTGCTGGGCCAATGGGCTGGGGCAGCATGGGCGCTGGTCCAGCCCGCAGGCAGGGCGGCAGCAGCGGCAAATCCCGCCAGGGATTGCAGCAAATGGCGACGGTCGATGGTCATGAAAAACAGGGCAGGGTGATAACTGGCGGCCATCCTACCCCAGTCCAGCCCGCTCCCGGCAGCTCCCGCTGTCTGCCAGGCGGCTGCGGCCGGGCGCCCATGAAGCGCTACAAGCCCGCGCGCACAGGGCAGCGGCGTGGCCCGGGCCATGCCAGTATGATTTATGCTTTGTCACCGGCCGTCGCACAGTTTGCTTGCGTAGGCAAAAAATCCTGATCCATGAGCCGATTACGCACCCGACATCCAGATTCCTCCTCTTCAGCACAGCCCGCAGCTGCCGCGCCGCCGTCACCCTGGCCAGGCGCGCCACTGCCCGCTGGCGGCCCAGGGCCTGTGCGCTCGCCACCCGATGCCAGCCGGCGCACCACCTGGATGCTGCTCGCTCTCTGGATTGGCGTGATGTTCGCGATCTACCTGGTCACCGAGGTCTACCGCAAGCCCAGCGAAGGCAAGGTCATGGCCCATGGCGTGCTGGAGATTCCGCGCGACCGCGATGGCCATTTCCGTGTGGCGGGCTCGGTCAACGGCGTGCCGGTGCAGTTCATGGTGGATACCGGTGCCAGCCTGATCAGCATCACCGATGCGGTCGCCGAACGTGCCAACCTGGGCGAGGGCGTGCCCATCAGCTTTCAGACCGCCAATGGCGTGCGCCAGGGCATGATGAGCCGGGCCGAGCGTATCGAAGTGGGGCCGCTGGCCGTCAACGATTTGCGCGTCGGTACGGGCTATACCGGCGAGAGCGCGCGCGATGCGCTGCTGGGCCAGAACTTCTTGCGCTACTTTGATGTGAGCATCTCGGGTAACAGCATGGTGCTAAAGGCCCGCGACAGCGAGGCCATGCGCTAAATCCAGGGCGCTGGTTAGCCCATATCCGGCTTGCAGTCAAATGCGGCCTGCAGGCCATTGTTGCCATCGGGCAGGCGCACGGCGGCCGGTGATTCACTGGCCTCGTACAGGCCCACGCAGTGCTGGGCTGCCAGCGCACGCGCCAAGGCCAGCGCGGCCTTGGCCTGGGCCGGTTGCACGGCGACAAAAACAATATTGCGGCCAATGCTGTAGTCGGCCAGCAGGCTTTTGTCCTCGGGTGGGAGCTCTTCCCGGTAAGGGCCTGATCGGGGGGGAAAGCGCTGCATCATCTCCAGGCACCAGGCTTTGAGCGACAAGGTGGCAGCAGCCGGATCCTCGTAGTCGTGGTGCTCGGGCCATTCGGTCTGGGCCTGGAACCAGAGACCAAAGGCCGCCGCTTCCTTGGGCGCGGCGGAGGGCGCAAAAACCAGCAGATGGTAGCTCATGGTGTGGTCTCCCGGCAGTGATGCCCCGAAGGCCATTTAACCAAAGCTGCTGCATATTGGGTGTGCGATTTGTCCTACGCCCTTCCATGGGCCAGCCGCGGCGGCGTCGGACCTCGCATGCCCAGCGCGTGGTGGGCATGCGGTTTGGCTGGGCTTACTTGGTGCCGAAGATGCGGTCGCCCGCGTCGCCCAGGCCCGGCAGGATGTAGCCGTGGTCGTTGAGCTGGCGGTCCACGGCGGCCGTGTAGATGTCCACATCGGGGTGGGCGGCCTGCATGGTCTTGATGCCTTCAGGGGCTGCGAGCAGGCACATGAACTTGATCGACTTGGGCTGGCACTTGTCCTTGAGCTGCTGCACGGCGGCGGCGGCCGAGTTGCCGGTGGCCAGCATCGGGTCCACGACGATCACATCGCGCTCGCCCATATTGTCGGGCATCTTGAAGTAGTACTCGACGGGTTGCAGCGTTTCGGGGTCACGGTAGAGGCCGATGTGGCCGATACGGGCGCCGGGCACCACGTTGAGCATGCCGTCGAGAAAGCCATTGCCGGCGCGCAGGATGGAGACCAGGGCCAGTTTCTTGCCATCGATGACCTTGCCGACCATCTTTTCCATCGGGGTTTCGATCTCGAGATCCTGCAGCGGGAAGTCGCGCGTGATCTCATAGGCCATCAGGGTGGACAGTTCGCCGAGCATGCGGCGAAAGCTGTTGGTCGATGCCTCCTTGCGGCGCATCAGGGTGAGTTTGTGCTGGACCAGCGGGTGGTCGATGAGGTGAACGGTGCTCATGGTAGTTGCCAATGTCATTTTTGGCCGCAATGGTAGCAGTGCCGCCCTTTGGCCGTGCGCTGCTGGTGAATATATTTACCGAATGGTAGGCTTTAGCGCTGCAAATCGCCGCCCATTGCCGCTCAGGCGCTGCCCAGCAATTGCGCGTAGCGCCCCAGGTCCACATTGCCGCCGCTGATCAGCACGCCCACGCGGGCGCCCTGCAGATCAACGCCGCCAAATCGGGCCCCGGCCAGGCTTAGCGCGCCGGTGGGCTCGACCACCATCTTCATGCGCTCGGCATAAAAGCGCATGGAGTCCACCAGCTGCGGATCGCTGGCGGTGACGATATCGGTCACATCGCGGCGGATGATCGCATAGGTCAGATCGCCCAGTGCCTGGGTCTGCGCGCCATCGGCAATGGTGCGGGGCGTGGCGATCTTGACGATCTCACCCTTGCGCAGCGATTGCTGGGCATCATTGCCGGCCTCCGGCTCCACGCCATAGACCTTGCACTGGGGTGCCATGGCCTTGGCCGACAGCAGGCAGCCCGACAGCAGTCCGCCGCCGCCCAGGCAGACAAACAGGTAGTCGAGCTGGGGCACGTCCTGGAACAGTTCCATCGCGCTGGTGCCTTGGCCGGCAATCACATCGGCATGGTTGTAGGGCGGCACCAGGGTCATGCCGCGCTCCTGGGCAATGCGCTGGCTGATCGCCTCGCGGTCTTCGGTAAAACGGTCATAGGTGATGACCTCGGCGCCGTAGCCGCGCGTGGCATCAAGCTTGGCCGCCGGGGCATCTTCAGGCATCACGATGGCCGCAGGCATGCCCAGGATGCGGGCCGACAGCGCAATCGCCTGCGCATGGTTGCCTGACGAAAAGGCCAGCGCGCCGCGCTGCGCCTGCTGCGGCGAGAACTGGGCCAGCGCGTTGTAGCCGCCCCGGAACTTGAAGGCGCCCATGCGCTGGTAGTTCTCGCATTTGAAGAAGAACTCAGCCCCCGTCAATTTGTCGAGGGTGGACGAGCGCATCACTGGCGTGCGGTGGGCAACGCCTTGCAGGCGCTGGGCGGCGGCCTGCACATCATCGAAAGTGGGGAGCGGGGTGGCGGTGGCGGTGGCGGTGGCGTTCATGGTCGATCAGGGTGGCAGAGGCGTCGAGGGATTCATGGTAGTGGCTTTTTGGCGATTCGGTGTCGCTCTGGTGGTGCGCCTTGCGTGTGTTGCCTGCTGCGTTGCGGGTTGCTGCGCTGCCCGGCACCTGGCGGCTCAGGCTGGCTGACAAGCTTGTGCGCAATGCTTGCCGGGCGCTGGCGGGCTGGCTTTGACAGCTGTTGCCTATAGGCGTTTACGTATAATCGGCCGCTTGTATCGGCTTATGTTGCTAAAGGTTGGGGTATGTGGAACAAAAAATTTGCGCTGGCCATCGGTGCCGCAGCGGTCTCGGTGTTGGCAGCGGGCGCGGCGCAAGCGCAGGGCCGTGATCTGGTGGTGGCATCGAGCGCGACCTACGCACCTTTTGCGTTCGAGAACAAAGACAAGCAAATCGTCGGCTTTGACATCGACATCGTCAATGCCATCGCCAAGCAGCAGGGTATGAAGCTGCGCATCGTCAACACGCCGTTCAGCAGCATCTTTGCCTCGCTCAACAATGGCGATGTGGACTTTGTCATCTCCGGCGTCACCATCAACGACAAGCGCAAGCAGAGCTTTGATTTCTCCCAGCCTTACTTTGACGCCCGCCAGCTGATCGCCGTGCCCAAGGACAGCACGGTGGCCTCGCTCAAGGACCTCAAGGACAAGAAGGTGTCGGTGGTCAGCGGCTCCACCGGTGACGATGTGATGAGCCGCGAAGTGGGCAAGACCAGCGCCAATATCCGCCGCTTCGAGAGCACGCCGCTAATCATCTCCGAGCTGGCCACCGGTGGTGTCGATGCCGCCATTGGCGACAACGGTGTCATCGCCTACCGCGTCTCGCAGTACCCGGCGCTCAAGACCGTCGATGATGCGAGCTTCCCCAAGGAGCATTTCGGGATCGTCGTGCGCAAGGGCGACAAGGCCTTGCAAGACAAGATCAACGCCGGCTTGGCCGCCATCCGCGCCGATGGCAGCTACAACGTGATCTACAAGAAGTGGTTCAACCAGGACTACAAGCCCCAATAAGGCAAGGCTTTGCGCAGTTGCAATGACGGCCCTGTGGCCGTCATTTTGTTTGAAGGAATGGATTGATGGACAACAACACCCCCGTAGAGTGGTTCGGCTGGTTCCGGCCCGACATCCTCGTGGAATACAAGCAAATGTTCTGGCAGGGTGCCATGGTCACCGTCGGCATGACGGTGGCCTGCGTGATCATGGGTTGCGCGCTGGGCCTGATGCTGGCCCTGGCGCGCTTGGCCGACACGCGCCACCAGCCCTGGAAGGGCGTGTGCAAATACCTGCTGCGCTGGCCATCGACGGCGTATGTCAGCTTTTTCCGGGGCACGCCGCTCTTTGTGCAGATCTTGCTGATGCACTTTGCCGTGATGCCCTTGTTCGTGCACCCGGTCAACGGGCTGTTCATCAGCGGTGACCTGGCGCGCACGCTCAAGCAGGACCATGGCGCGCTGATGTCGGGGGTGGTGGCCTTGACGCTGAACTCGGCGGCCTATATCTCCGAAGTGTTCCGCGCCGGAATCCAGTCGATCGCGATGGGCCAGAAGCAGGCGGGCATGTCCCTGGGCATGACGCATGGCCAGATGATGCGCTATGTGGTGATTCCGCAAGCCTTTCGCCGCATGCTGCCGCCGCTGGGCAACAACATGATCTCGCTGCTCAAGGACACCTCGCTGGTCTCGGCCATCGGCCTGGCCGAGATGGCCTATGCCGCGCGCACCGTGGCCGGCGCCTATGGCCGCTACTGGGAGCCCTACCTGGCCGTGGCGCTCGCCTATTGGCTGATGACCTTTATGCTGACCCTGGGCCTGCGGGCGCTGGAAAACCATCTGGCACGCACCGATCGCACTTGATTGCGCAGTGCATAAGCGAAAAAGCCGGCAATTGAACTGCCGGCTTTTTCTTTGCGGTGCCTCTCAAGCTACTTCTTGCCGCCCATGATGCTGCCCAGCACGCCGCGCAGAATCTGGTTGCCCAGCTTGGTGCCAAAGGAGCGGGCCGTGGACTTGGCCATGGACTGCACGATGCCGTCCTTCTTGCCGCCACGCGGGCCGGTGGTGCCAAACAGGATGTCGTTGATGCTGCCCATCAGGCCGCCATCCTCAGGGGCTGCAGCGCCACCTGCAGCGCCCGCACCGGCCTTGCCGCCTTGTGCCTCGGTGGCCTGGCCGGCGCGCGCCTTCAGGATCTCGTAGGCCGACTCGCGGTCCACCGGCGTGTCATAGACGCCAGCGACCAGCGAGTTCTTCAGCAAGGCCTGGCGCTGCTCGGTGCTGATAGGGCCGATCTGGCTGCCGGGCGGCAGCACATAGACGCGTTCGGTCACGCTGGGGCGGCCTTTTTCGTCGAGAAAGCTGACAAGCGCCTCACCGACTGCCAGCTCGGTGATGGCCGCTTCGATGTTCAGGCCCGGGTTGGCACGCATCGTGGTCGCGGTCGCCTTGACGGCCTTCTGGTCGCGCGGCGTGAAGGCGCGCAGCGCATGCTGCACGCGGTTGCCCAACTGGGCGAGCACGCTGTCGGGAATATCCAGCGGGTTTTGCGTGACGAAATACACGCCCACGCCCTTGGAGCGCACCAGGCGCACGACCAGCTCAATGCGCTCTTGCAGCACCTTGGGCGCGTCATTGAACAAGAGGTGGGCCTCGTCAAAGAAGAAGACCAGCTTGGGCTTGTCCGGGTCGCCAATTTCCGGCAGTTTTTCGTACAGATCGGACAGCATCCACAGCAAAAAGGTGGAATACAGGCGCGGCGAATTCATCAGCTTGTCGGCCGCCAGGATGTTGATCACCCCTTGTGTGCCCACGGTCTGCATCATGTCCTCGATGTTGAGCATGGGCTCGCCAAAGAAGCTGCCGCCGCCTTGCTGCTCGATCTGCAGCAGGCCGCGCTGGATGGCGCCCACGCTGGCCGAGCTGATGTTGCCGTAATCGGTGGTGAACTGCTTGGCATTCTCGCCCACGTAGGACAGCATGGCGCGCAGGTCCTTCAAGTCCAGCAGCAGCATGCCGTTGTCATCGGCGATCTTGAAGACCAGGTTGAGCACGCCCATCTGCGTGTCGTTCAGGTCCAGCATGCGGCCCAGCAGCAGCGGGCCCATGTCCGAGATGGTGGCGCGCACCGCGTGGCCTTGTTCGCCAAACACATCCCACAAGGTGGTGGGGCAGGCCTTGGGCGTGGGCAGGTCAATACCACGGTCCTGCAAGGTGCCGGCCAGCTTGCCGCCAATCTGGCCCACCTGGCTGATGCCGGTCAAATCGCCCTTGATATCGGCCATGAACACCGGCACGCCAATGCCCGAGAATCCCTCGGCCAATGTCTGAAGGGTTACAGTCTTGCCCGTGCCGGTCGCGCCGGTGATCAGCCCGTGGCGGTTGGCGAGGCCAGGAAGTAAAAAACACTCCGTTGTGCCATTTTTGGCAACCAGTAGGGGTTCAGCCATCGTAGGTTTCCTCTCCAGCATCAAAGTCAAAAGTAAAATCGCAGTCTAGCTAGATAAAACAATAGCAAAGGAAATTCTGTGGCAGGACACAGCAAATGGGCCAATATTCAACACCGCAAGGGTCGTCAGGACGAAAAACGCGGCAAGGTATGGACCCGCATCATTCGTGAAATTATGGTCGCTGCGCGGCAGGGCGGGGCGGATTTGAGCGCCAACCCGCGTCTGCGTCTGGCGATTGACAAGGCCAAGGCGGCCAACATGCCGGCCGACAACATCAAGCGCAACATCGACAAGGCCACTGGCAACCTCGAAGGCGTGACCTACGAGGAAATCCGCTATGAAGGCTATGGCATCGGTGGCGCGGCCATCATTGTTGACACCATGACGGACAACCGCGTGCGCACGGTGGCCGATGTACGCCATGCGTTCAGCAAGCACGGCGGCAACATGGGCACCGAAGGCTCGGTGTCCTTCCAGTTCCGCAACCTGGGGCAGCTGGTGTTTGCCCCTGGCGCTGACGAGGACAAGATCATGGAAGTGGCGCTCGAAGCGGGCGCCGAGGATGTGATCACCGACGAGGAGGGCGCCGTCGAAGTGCTGACGCCCCCGTCAGAATTTGAAGCGGTGCGCAATGCGCTGGAGGCAGCGGGTTTCAAGCCCGAAGTGGCCGAGGTGACGATGCGCCCCGAAAATACCGTAGATCTGGATGAGGAAGGTGCGGCCAAGATGCAAAAGTTGCTGGACGCACTGGAAGATCTGGATGATGTTCAAGATGTTTACCATAACGCGGCGCTATGAAGGTACTTGTGATTGGTGGCGGCGGCCGTGAACACGCAATGGCCTGGAAGTTGGCGCAATCGCCCAAGGTCTCCAAGGTCTATGTAGCCCCGGGTAACGCAGGCACCGCACGCGACAAGCGTCTGGAAAACCTGCCGATCACCGATGTGGTCCAACTGCGCGAATGGGCGCAGGACAACAGTGTGCAGCTGTCCGTCGTGGGCCCCGAGGCGCCTTTGGCCGCCGGCGTGGTGGACGAGTTCCGCGCGCATGGCATGAAGATCTTTGGCCCGACCAAGGCTGCCGCGCAGCTGGAAAGCTCCAAGGCTTTCTCCAAGGATTTCATGGCACGCCATGGCATCCCGACGGCGCAGTACGAGACCTTCAGCGACCCGGTGGCGGCCCATGCCTACATCGACAAGCTGGGCGCGCCCATCGTCGTCAAGGCCGACGGCCTGGCTGCCGGCAAGGGCGTGGTGGTGGCCACCACCGCCCAGGAAGCGCACGATGCCGTGGACTTCATGCTGGTGGACAACAAGTACGGCGTTGCCCATAACGACGGCGGCGCCCGCGTGGTGATCGAGGAGTTCCTCGACGGCGAAGAGGCCAGCTTCATCGTGCTGTGCGATGGCAAGAGTGTGGCGGCCATGGCGACCAGCCAGGACCACAAGCGCCTCAAAGACGGCGACCAGGGCCCCAACACCGGCGGCATGGGTGCCTACTCGCCCGCCCCAGTGGTGACGGCTGATGTGCATGCCCGCGCGATGCGCGAGATCATTCTGCCCACCATCCGTGGCATGGAAAAAGACGGCATTCCCTACACCGGCTTCTTGTACGCGGGCCTGATGATCGACAAGGCGGGGCACCCCAAGACCTTGGAGTTCAACTGCCGCATGGGTGACCCGGAAACCCAGCCGATCATGATGCGCCTCAAGAGCGATCTGGTCGATGTGATGCAGGCTGCCACCGACGGCAAGCTCGACCAGATCGAGCTGCAGTGGGACCGCCGCACCGCGCTGGGCGTGGTGATGGCCGCCCATGGCTACCCGGACGCTCCCCGCAAGGGCGATGTGATCACCGGCCTGCCCGAGGACGAAGAAGAAGTGATGGTCTTCCACGCCGGCACCACAGTGCAGGATGGCAAGCCCGTCACCAGCGGTGGCCGCGTGCTGTGTGTGACCGCCTTGGCCGACAACGTCAAGCAGGCGCAGCAGCGCGTGTATGCCGCTGCAGCGCAAGTGCATTTCGATGGTGCGCAATACCGCCACGACATCGGCTACCGCGCGGTCAAGTGACTGCCCGCAAGCCCACAGAGAGCCAGGCCCGTGCTGTCCTCGTCCGTTGACCAACTGAACGCCGGGGCCCAGGCCCAGGCGGTGGCCGCCTACCTCCAGTCGCTGCAGGCCTCGATCACCGAGGCCGTTGAAGCACTGGAGCAGGGGGCGGGCAGCTCCGTGCGCTTTCTGGCCGATGCCTGGCACAAGGCGCCCGGTGAGAAGCTGCAAGGCCAGGGTCTGACCAAGATCCTCGAAGGCGGAGCGGTGTTTGAGCGCGCAGGCGTGGGCTTCTCGCAAGTGCGGGGCCCGCAGTTGCCACCCTCGGCCACCCAACACCGGCCCGAGCTGGCAGGTGCCCCTTTCACGGCCATGGGCGTGTCCTTGGTCTTCCATCCGCGCAACCCCTATGTGCCCACGGTGCACATGAATGTGCGCATGATTGCAGCAGGCCACCCCGGCCAGCCCGCCACCTGTTGGTTTGGTGGCGGTATGGACCTGACGCCGTTCTACCCGTTTGCGCAGGACGCGCAGCATTTTCACCAGGTTTGCCACGATGCGGTGGCGCCTTTTGGTGCTGACTTGTACCCGCGCTTCAAGCAGTGGTGCGACAGCTATTTTTTCCTCAAGCACCGCAATGAGGCGCGTGGCATCGGCGGCATCTTCTTTGATGATTTCTCCGAGCTGGGCTTTGAGGGCGGCTTTGCAATGCTGCAGTCGGTGGGCGATGCCTTTTTGCAGGCCTATCTGCCCATCGTGCAGCGCCGCAAGGACGAGGTCTATGGCGAGCGCGAGCGGGACTTTCAGCTCTACCGGCGCGGGCGCTATGTGGAGTTCAACCTGGTTTGGGACCGGGGCACCCACTTTGGTCTGCAGTCGGGTGGGCGAACGGAGTCGATCCTGCTGTCGATGCCGCCGCTGGCGAGCTGGAGCTACCAGCGCCAGGACCCTGAGGGCTCGCCCGAAGCGCGTTTGCTGGCGGACTTTTTGCAGCCGCGTGATTGGCTGTAAATACCGGGCCCCTCGGGCTGCCGGTGCCCTTGTGCTGCGGCTTGGCGAGGGCCTCCGTCTGCGCTGCAAGGCCCTACCGGGGCGCCATTTGGCGCAGCTTGCGTATAATTGACTTTCCGCTGACCGTATTCATGCCCCATCGCAGGCTGTGCGGCAGTATCTCTTGAAGGCCTTGCCCTTTTGCCACGGCGTGTTGACGCGATCAACAATAACTGCAACACGCGCTATAGTACAAACACTTTCATCCATCACCGACTGATGACCACCGCCAAAAAATCCGAATCCACTGCCAAGAAATCTGTGCAATTGCTGCAGCGTGCCATCGTTGATGGGCTGGAAGATGTGAAAGCACAAGATATCCAGGTTTTCAATACCGAGCACCTCTCGCCGCTGTTTGAGCGCGTGATCGTGGCCGCAGGTACCTCGAACCGCCAGACCAAGGCCTTGGCTGCCAGCGTCAAGGACGCCGTCAAGGAAGCGGGCTTTCCCAAGCCACGCACCGAAGGCGAAGACAACGGCGAATGGATCATTGTCGACTGCGGCCCGGTTGTGGCCCACATCATGCAGCCGATGATCCGCCAGTACTACCGCCTCGAAGAGATGTGGGGCGATACGCCCGTGCGCGTCAAGCTGGGCGCTGCCAAGCCCAAGGCCGCCAAGCCGGCCAAGGCCAAACCAGAAGCCGCTGCCGACACCGCTGCTGACAGCAAGAAGAAGCCCGCTGCACGCAAGCCTGCTGCTGCCAGCGCTGCCGATGCACCGGTGAAGAAGACCGCTGCGAAGAAGCCAGCGGTCAAGAAGATCTCGGGCACCGTGGCCAAAAAGCCTGCGGCCAAGAAGACCAGCGCTGCTGCCACCGTCAAGACCGTCGTGGTCAACAAGCCCAAGGCCAGCAAGCCCGCAGCCAAGTCGGCCGTCGCCAAGCCTGCAGCCAAGAAGCCAGCGGCTAAGCGCGCGACCAGCAAGGCCAAGTAACACCCCCCTCAACCTGCGGGTTGCAAAGAGCTGTACTGCCAGGCAGGACAGCTCTTTTTCATTGGAGATTTCAGATGAAGATTTTCATTGTTGCGGTGGGCCAGCATGTACCCGATTGGGCGCAGACCGCCTATGACGACTATGCCAAGCGCTTCCCGCCCGAGCTGAAGGTGGAGCTCAAGGCGGTCAAGACCGAGCCGCGCGGCTCCAAGACGGTGGAGACCCTGTACGCCGCCGAGCGCAAGCGCATCGAGGCGGCCATCCCGCGCGGCACACGCATTGTGGTGCTCGATGAGCGCGGCACCAACCTGACCACCAAGGCACTGGCCCAGCGGGTCAAGGGCTGGCAGCTCGAAGGTGACGATGTGGCGCTGATCATCGGTGGCCCCGACGGGCTGGACCCCGAGTTCAAGGCTGCTGCGCACGAGCGCATCCGCCTCTCGGACATGACCTTGCCCCATGCGATGGTGCGGGTGCTGCTGATCGAGCAGCTCTACCGCGCCTGGTCGGTCAATGCCGGCCACCCTTACCACCGCGAATAGGCCCAGAGCGCCTGCGCTCGGGTGGGCGAGAGCAGGGCAATATCCCCGCTTGCCAGCGGGCTGCCGGATGCGTTATGCTGCAAAAATAATAGCTGCTTGTGCTGGATTGATGGGCGCAGGCGCTTTTTTCAAATCTTGGCCTCGCTTCCCACCATGCATCCCTTCGTCTACCTGGCGTCACAGTCCCCGCGTCGCAGTCAACTGCTCGAGCAGATCGGTATCGCCCACCGCTTGCTGGTGGCCCAGGACGGCGATCCCGAGCCCCAGGACCCCGAAGCGCTGGAGCAGGTGCTGCCGCGTGAATCGGCTACCGACTATGTGCAGCGCGTGACCGGGCTGAAGCTCGATGCCGCACTGGCCCGCCTGCAGCGGCGCGGCTTGGACCCAGCACCGATTCTGTGCTCTGACACCACGGTGTCGCTGGGCCGGCATATTCTGGGCAAACCCGAGACGCCGCAGCAAGCGAGCGAGATGCTGCAGGCACTCAGCGGCAAGACGCACCGGGTATTGACCGCTGTGGCCCTGCAAAGCGGGCGCAAGCGTTTGACGGCCTTGTCCGTCTCTAGCGTGCAGTTTGCGCCTATCGATGCCGCGCAGATCGAAGCCTATGTTGCCAGTGGTGAGCCCATGGGCAAGGCGGGCGCCTATGGCGTGCAGGGGCGGGCGGCCGCATATATTGCCAAGATCAGCGGCAGTTATTCCGGCATCATGGGGCTGCCCGTGTTCGAGACAGCGAATGTGCTGCGGGCTGCAGGGTTTGCCATCTAAGGCCCTTTAAGAATGACTTCTATGCAAAATGATATTTTGATCAATTGGGCGCCGCAGGAGACGCGGGTGGCCATCATCGAGGGTGGCGCCGTGCAGGAGCTGCACCACGAGCGCACCCTGGAGCGAGGTCTCGTCGGCAATGTCTACCTGGGCAAGATATCGCGCGTGCTGCCCGGTATGCAGTCGGCCTTTATCGATATTGGTCTGGAGCGCGCCGCATTCCTGCATGTGGCCGATGTCTGGCAACGCCAGGAAGGTGGCCTGGCGCCGATGTTTGCGCGCAAGGGTGAGCCCCAGGTACCGATTGAAAAGCAGATCTTTGAAGGCCAGTCGATCATGGTGCAGGTCATCAAGGACCCGATCGGCACCAAGGGCGCGCGGCTGTCCACCCAGATCAGCGTGGCCGGGCGCTTGCTGGTGTTCCTGCCCCAGGACGACCATATCGGCGTCTCGCAAAAGATTCCCCAGAACGAACGTGATGCGCTGCGTGCGCGCCTGCAGGCATTGGTGGGCACGGCGCAAACGGGCGGTGGCGGCGGTTTTATCCTGCGCACCAATGGCGAGGACTCCAGCGATGAGGAACTGGCCGAGGACATCAGCTACCTGCGCAAGGTCTGGAAGCGCATCAAGGACAGCGCTGCCAAACAGGCCGCCAAGAGCTTGCTGCACCAGGACCTGAGCCTGATGCAGCGCGTGCTGCGCGACATGGTCACGGAAAACACCCAGTCGATCCGCATCGATTCGCGCGAGCAGTTTGTGCTGCTGCAGCAGTTTGGCCAGGAGTTCATGCCGGCAGCGCTCCCCAAGCTGCAGCTCTACAAGGGCGAACGCCCGATCTTCGACCTGTACTCGGTCGACGAGGAGATCGCCCGCGCGCTGGGCCGGCGTGTGGACCTCAAGTCGGGCGGCTACCTGATCGTGGACCAGACCGAGGCCCTGACCACCGTCGATGTGAACACCGGCGGCTATGTGGGTGCGCGCAATTTTGACGACACCATCTTTAAGACCAACCTGGAAGCGGCCCATGCCATTGCCCGCCAGCTGCGGCTGCGCAACCTGGGCGGCATCATCATCGTGGACTTCATCGACATGGTGCACGAGGACCACCAGGCGCAGGTGCTGCACGAGCTGCGCAAGCAGCTGCAGCGCGATCGCGTCAAAACCATGTGCGGCGAATTCTCCCAGCTGGGCCTGGTGGAGATGACACGCAAGCGCACGCGCGAATCGCTCGCGCACATGCTATGCACCTCGTGCCCGGTCTGCAATGGGGTTGGTGAGGTCAAGACCGTGCGCACCGTCTGCTACGACATCCTGCGCGAGATTCTGCGCGAGGCACGCCAGTTCAACCCCAAGGAGTTCCGCGTGCTCGCCGCCCCTCCGGTGATCGAGATGCTGCTGGACGAAGAGAGCCAGCACCTGGCCGGCCTGTCCGATTTCATCGGCAAACCGATCTCGCTGCAGGCCGAAGGGCGGGATGGTTCGGACCAGTACGACATCGTGCTGCTTTGATCTACCGCGTCTCTCGGACACTGTTTGATAAAAAAATGAAGTTATTTTTCACTTTTTTATCTATAAATATAAAAATATTGTCTCTTTTCCTAGGTGAAGCGGCATTGCTCCAGCGTTCGGGCTGGTAGATGTCCTTGAATAGTGCTAATATTATTTCATCGGTGATTGAAAAATGATGAAATATTAGCGCTATGGCGAAGAAGACTGCTCCCCTTTTGCCCGCTACCACCAAGCTCCTTGTCGAGTTTGGAGAGCGGCTCAAGCTTGCGCGCCTGCGCAGGAAGCTGACAGCCAAGCAGGTGGCTGAGCGTGCCGGCATGACCCCCATGACCTTGCGCTCCTTGGAAGCCGGTGGATCAGGCGTGACGATGGGGGCCTATTTGTCGGTAATGCAGGTCCTTGGACTTGCCAATGATTTGGCCATGCTTGCCACGGAGGACCAGCTGGGCCGCCAACTCCAGGATGCACGCTTGGTCAAAAGCGAGACTGCGCAGCACGTCGTTAGCGAGCCGGTGAAACGTCGGTCATCACGCAAATCACAGACGGCACCGGCCAGGAAAGACATGCCGACCACCGTTTTACCCTTGCCCCTCAGTGGCTCTGCAGCGGATGCTTTGGGGGAGGCCAAAAGCACAGCAGCGCTGAGCGCCCTGCTTAAAAAGAGCACAGAACCATGAGCAAGATAGCGGTCTATGCGGACTGGGAGGGGTTGCCGGGGCCTTGGCGCTTGGGTTTTCTGCACAGTCGCCGAACGCGCGCGACGGAGTTGTTTGAATTCGAATACGACACCAGGGCGCTGGCAGAGCCGCTTCTTGCCGGTGTGCACCTGGATCCGAACCTTCAGGCGTTCAGCGGGCCGCTGTATCCCCCTGCGCCCAGAGACAAGTTTGGCATCTTTGATGATTCAAGCCCGGATCGTTGGGGACGCAAGCTGATGGATCGGCGGTTCGAGCGTGAGAAGCGGGCAGGGCTGTGGCCGGCCGAGGCCCGCCTCTACGACTCCGATTACCTGTTGGGTGTGCATGACCAGTACCGCGTGGGGGCCTTGCGCTACCGGCTGGAGGACGAGGGCAGCTTCCTTGACGACCGTATCGACATGGCAGCGCCGCCTTTCACGGAAATTCGCGCGCTGGAGCAGGCCAGCCGTGGCTTGGAGCAAGACCCAGACAATATGGCGGCGCAGGGGCAGGACTGGCTGCGGATGTTGATCGCACCGGGTGGCTCGCTAGGCGGTGCCCGGCCAAAGACCAGCGTTGTGGACGATGCGGGGCGCCTGTACATCGCCAAGTTCCCCAGTATCAGAGACAGCTATGACGTTGGTGGCTGGGAAATGGTGGTGAATGCGCTCGCGCATGGCTGCGGCCTTCAGGTTGCTACGGCGCAGGCGCGTAAATTTGCCAGCGATTACCACTGCTTCATGGTGAGCCGCTTTGACCGGACGGACGGCGGGAGGCGGCTGCATTTTGCGTCGGCAATGACGATGACCGGCCGCAACGACGGCGATGATGCGTCCACGGGTGTGAGCTATCTGGAGCTCGCGGAAGTCATTATGCGCCAGGGCGCGCAGCCTAATCAGGATCTGAAAGAGCTCTGGTCGCGGATCGTCTTCAACCTGCTGGTCTCCAACACGGACGACCATCTCCGCAACCACGGCTTTATCCTCGTGCCTGGCAGGGGCTGGAAACTGTCACAGGCTTACGACATGAACCCGGTCGCCTATGCCGATGGCCTGAAGCTCAACATCACCGATGCAGACAATGCGCTGGATCTTGAACTGGCGCGGGAAGTTGCAGCTTATTTCCGTGTGAGCCTGAAAGACGCAGACAAGACCATTGACGCATTTCGAGGCATCGTCAGTCAGTGGCGGGTGGTCGCCACGCATGTCGGTCTGTCAGCCAGTGAACAGGGCCGAATGGCGGGCGCCTTTGCGCTTGCCGAGGAAGACTGAGGCCGACATGGCCATCTGTCAGCGCGCTCCGCGTCTGCAGACCGAGTCCAGCCAATATGCGGCTCAACATTGCTCGCGCTGATCGTCTGGAATGGCTGGGGTGCTGCAACTCCAGCTGCCCCAATCCAAACCAGATCAACCCTGCATTAGAGGGCGGTTAAAGCTTGCGCAGACGCTCCAGCGCCGCCAGCAAGGTCTCGTCCTTTTTGGCATAGCAAAAGCGCACCACCTGCTGGTCAAAGCCGTTGCCATAAAAGGCAGACAGCGGAATGGCTGCAACGCCCAGGTCCTTGACCAGTTGCTGGCAGAACTCGGCCTCGCTGGCATCGGTCACGGCCGAGATATCCACGCACTGGAAATAGGTGCCGGAGCTGGGCAGCAGCTTGAGGCGCGAGCCTTCGAGGCCGGCGCGGAACAGGTCGCGCTTCTTTTGGTAGAAGGCCGGCAGGTTCAGGTAGGGCGCGGGGTCCTTCAAATACTCGGCCAAACCCACCTGCATGGGGGTGTTGACCGTGAAGACATTGAACTGGTGCACCTTGCGGAATTCAGCAGTCAAGGGCGCCGGTGCGGCCACGGTGGCCACCTTCCAGCCAGTGACGTGGAAGGTCTTGCCAAAGCTGCTGACCACATAGGCGCGCGCGGCCAGGCCCGGGTAGCGTGATGCGCTTTCATGGCGCTCGCCGTCGAACACCATGTGTTCGTAAACCTCATCGGCCAGCAGCAGGATGTTGGTCGGGGCCAGCAGGTCTTGCAGCTGCTGCATCTCCTGCGCCGTCCAGGTGGTGCCGCTGGGGTTGTGCGGGGTGTTGATCAGCAGCAGGCGCGTCTTGGGCGTGATGGCTGCTGCGATCTTGCCAAAATCAGGGCGGAAGGTCTTGGGGGTCAGCGGCACGCGCACCGGCACGCCGCCGGCCAGCTCGATATTGGGCACATAGCTGTCGTAGCAGGGGTCCAGCACGATGACCTCGTCACCCGGGCTCACGCAGCTGAGGATGACGGTCAGGATCGCTTGGGTGGCACCGGCGGTGACGGTGATTTCGCTGTTGGCGTCATAGCGCTTGCCATAGAGCGCTTCGATTTTCTGGGCCACCACCTCGCGCAAGGCTGGCACACCGGTCATTGGCGGGTACTGGTTGTGGCCGGCCTGCATGGCGCGGCTGACGCTCTCGATCAAGGCCGGATCACAGCCAAAGTCCGGGAAGCCCTGGCCCAGATTGACGGCCTTGTGCTCGGTGGCGAGCGCCGACATGACGGTGAAAATGGTGGTGCCCACGTTGGGCAGGCGGCTGGGGAACGATGGGGTCAGGGCAGAAGCGGACATGGTGGACAGGGCGGGACACAAGACCCCTGCCGGCAAGCGGGGCGGTGGTCTATGCATCCGTCGATCAATAAGCGGTGTGGAAAGGGTTGCGGATCAGAGTTCGTAGTCAGCCACGTGGCCAACCATCGCTCGGCCGATCAGATCACGGTTCAAACGGTCGCTGATCAGCTCGGCAAATTTGTAGACAAAATTGCGCATATAAGCGCCGCGCTTGAAGGCCACGCGCGCCACGCTCTCGCCAAACAGATGGCCCATGGGCCGCACGGCCAGGTCCTTGATCGGGTCGTCGCGCATGGCCATCTCGGCCACAATGCCAATGCCCAGACCCAGGCGCACATAGGTCTTGATGACGTCGGAGTCAATGGCTTCGAGCACGATCTTGGGCGTGAGCTGGCGGGCTGCCATCGCCGAATCGATCTTGCCCCGGCCGGTGAAGGACGGGTGGTAGGTGATCAAGGGCTCGCCGGCGATGTCCTCCAGATTGATGCGTTCTTTTTGCGCCAGCGGGTGCTGGTGCGGCATGACCAGCACATGCTGCCATTCGTAGCAGGGCAGGGTCACCAGCTCGGGGTAGTCGGCCAGCGATTCGGTGGCCATGCCCAGGTCGGCCTGTTCATCGATCACCATGCGGGCCACTTCGGCGGGCGTGGCCTGGTGCAGGCTGACCGTCACCTTGGGGTAGTGCTCGCGCAGGCGTGCCACCGGGGTGGGCAGCACATAGCGCGCCTGGGTGTGGGTGGTGGCGATGGAGAGCGTGCCGCTGTCCTGCGCGCTGTACTGGTCGCCAATGCGCTTGAGGTTGCCGACCTCGCGCATGATGATCTCGATGCTGCGCAGCACCTGCTGGCCGGGCTCGGTGATGCGTTTGAGGCGCTTGCCGTGGCGCGCAAAGATGTCGATGCCCAGCTCCTCTTCCAGCTCGATGATGGCCTTGGAGACGCCGGGTTGCGAGGTGTGCAATGCCTTGGCCGCCTCGGTCAGGTTGAGGTTGCGGCGCGCGGCCTCTTGCACAAAGCGGAACTGATGCAGGTTCATACAATGATGCGGAATATGAATTTACATCATTATGCTTGATTGGAATATAAAAAGCAGCCCTTAGACAGAAACCCAAGTGGCGGGGCGGCATTTTGCGAAACAGCATTTGCCGAGCGCGGCCATAGGGTGGCGCCTGGGCTATAAGAACCTGTTCAAAGTCTCCTCGCGCCGCGACAGTGTCTTTGCGGGATGGGATGCTAGGCGCAGTGCGCAGCCAATAGCCAGCTATAGGCAAGCGCTGCAACGACGCAGACGGCCCGCAAAGCCACTGTCCCGAAGGGTTGGAGTGAAATCGGGCGATTTCTGCGCGCTGGCCCTTGCTTGCACCCCGGTGCAAGCCGCGTTCCACCCCTTCGAACTCATCCCGATTGCACTCCAACGCGGCTGCGTAGAGACTTTGAACAGGTTCTAAGAGATTCCGGCTATGCCATTTGCGCAGTCAGCCCTGCAGCTTGCCTTGCAGATAGCCGCCAGCCATGTCTGCCAAGAGCTGGATCACCCTTGCATCCTCGCCCATTGCCGGGGCGATGCGCAGCTGCACCTGGGGATAGCGCGGGGCGAGTTCCTCGACCAGCGCAGGAATGTCTTCGCTGGCATGCTTGCCCACGCCAAAGAGCAGGGGCCAGATGGTGATATGGGTCAGCTGCGGGTGCGACTGCAGCAGTTGGGCCACGGCCGGGCCCAGCGGCGGCTCGCACCAGTCCAGGTAGGCGCAAGCGACGGCAGCGTCAGGCCGTGCATGCTGTACCTGGGCGAGCAAATGCTCGGCATTGCGGCGCCAGACGGGGTCTTTGGAGCCGTGAGACAGCAGAATGAGACCAGTGGCAGAGGAGGGCGATGGCATGGGGCGATGGTGGTGGTCGAAGGTGGAGAGGTGTTTGCGGCTGTAAAGCTTGGAACCTTTGAACATTATCGCTTTCCCATAGATGGGCGCGATTCGGCGCCCGCGCTGATACCGCGTGTAGCAAAATGTACAGCTTGCGCGCCTAGGTGCGAAAAAGCAGCCCATCCTGTGCAACGCTTTACACTGCCTACATATTTAGCTGTAAAAATAGTAGTTTGCTCTACCTGAAGCCAAAACCGATGATGCCGGATGTTTCCAATTTTTCGCGCCAGTCTCTGGCAACGTTTCAATCTTTGGCAACTGTCGGAAAGCTTTCCCCTCCCTGTACGTTCAGCCAGCTCGCCCGGGTTGGAGCGGTGGTCGCGGCGCTGGGGCTGCTCGCCGCCTGCTCGGACAAACCCGCGCCCACGGCTGCTGCGCCACAGGCCCCGGAGGTGGGCATCATCACCGTGCAATCCGCATCGCAGCAGCTGACTGCCGAGCTGCCGGGCCGCACCAACGCCTTCATGATTGCCGAGATTCGCCCCCAGGCCAATGGCATTGTCGAAAAGCGCCTGTTTACCGAAGGCGCCTCGGTCAAGGCCGGCCAGGCGCTCTACCAGCTGGACGACCGGCCCGCGCGGGCGGCCGTCAACAGTGCCGAGGCTGCTTTGGCCAAGGCCAAGGCCACGGCGCAGACCGCCCGCAGCAATGCCGCGCGCAACAGCGAGCTGGTCAAGATCGATGCCATCAGCCGCCAGGTGTTTGATGACAGCCAGGCGCTGGTCGCACAGACCGCCTCCGATGTGGCCGTCGCGCAGGCTGCGCTGGACAATGCGCGCATCAATCTGCAGTACACCCGCATCAGCTCACCCATCAGTGGCAAGGTCAGCACCTCGGCGGTCACGCCCGGTGCGCTGGTCACCGCCAACCAGGCGACGGCGCTCACCACCGTGGTGCAGCTCGATCCGATGTATGTGGACTTCACCCAATCGAGCACCGAGATGCTGCAGCTGCAGCGCGACCTGAAGGCGGGGCGCTTTCAGCGCCTCGAAGGTGACCAGATTCCGGTGCGCATCCGCCTCGACGACGGCACTGAATACAGCCATGAGGCCAAGCTCAAGTTCTCTGGCGTGATTGTCAGCGCCACCACGGGCACCGTCACCTTGCGCGCCCAGGTGCCCAACCCCGATGGCGTGCTGATGCCCAATATGTATGTGCAGGCCTTGCTGCCCACGGCCGTCGCACCCGATGCGTTGCTGGTGCCACAGCAATCGGTGGTGCGCGATTTGACCGGTAAACCGACCATCTTGGTGGTTACCGCCGAGGACAAGGTGCAAAAGCGCACCTTGCAGCTCGACCGTGCGGTGGGCAGCCAGTGGCTGGTGGGCAGTGGGCTCAAGTCCGGTGAGCGCGTGGTGGTCGATGGCTTTCAGCGTGTGAAGGACGGTGACAAGGTGCGGGTGGCCGAGGTGGACCTGAAGGCGCAGGCCGAGCGTGTGCGCAGCCCGGGACGCGTGCCCGGCCAGGCCGCAGCGCCGGCAGCAGCCCAGTAAGTCACCCAGAACCCGAGGCTGCATCCATGGCACAGTTTTTTATCCAGCGCCCCATTTTTGCGTGGGTGATCGCCATCATCATCATGCTGGGCGGGGCCCTGTCCATCTCCAAGCTGCCGTTGGAGCAATACCCCGAGATTGCGCCACCGCGCGTCACCATCGGCACCCAGTACACCGGCGCATCGGCCGAGACGGTGGAGAACTCCGTCACCCAGATCATTGAGCAGCAGCTCAAGGGCATTGACAACATGCTCTACATGAGCGCGACCAGCAATGCCTCTGGCCAGGCCCGCATCACCTTGACCTTTGCGCCCGGCACCAATGTGGACGTGGCCCAGGTGCAGGTGCAAAACAAGATCCAGGGGGCGCTCAACCGCCTGCCCGAATCGGTCAAGAGCCGGGGCGTGTTCATCAACAAGGGCGGCCAGGATTTTCTGGTCACCTACAGCTTCTACTCGCAAGACCCGACGATGACCGAGGTCGACATTGGTGACTACATCAATGCCAGCCTGGTTGATGTGATCGGGCGCCTCGAGGGCGTGGGCGACATCAATGTGTTTGGTACGTCCTACGCCATGCGCATTTGGATGGACCCGGCCAAGATGGAGAAATTCGGCCTGATGCCGTCGGACCTGGCCAATGCGCTCAATGCGCAAAACGCCCAGGTCTCGGCCGGCCAACTGGGCGCGCTGCCAGCGGTGAACAACCAGCAGCTCAATGCCACGATCACCGCGCGCACCAAGCTCAAGACCGTCGACCAGTTCGAGGACATCGTGCTCAAGGCCGCGACCGATGGCTCGGTGGTCACCATCAAGGATGTCGCCCGGGTAGAGCTGGGCGCGGAAAACCTGAACGTGCAGGCCAAGCTCAATGGCATGCGCGGCGCGGGCATGGGCATCATCTTGGCCGATGGCGCCAATGCGATGGCGGTGTCCGATGCCGTTGCGGCCAAGCTGGCCGAGATGAAGCCCTATTTCCCCAACCAGATCGACTACTTCGTCAGCTCGGACTCCACCCCCTTTGTGCGCGCCTCCATCCATGAGGTGGTTGCCGCGCTGGGCGAGGCCATGGTGCTGGTGGTGATCGTGATGTTCGTGTTTTTGCAGAACCTGCGCGCGACCTTGATTCCGGCCATTGCCGTGCCGGTGGTGCTGCTGGGCACCTTTGGTGTGCTGTCGATTGCCGGTTACTCCATCAATACCTTGACGATGTTTGCGATGGTGCTGGCCATCGGCTTGTTGGTGGACGATGCCATTGTGGTGGTGGAAAACGTCGAGCGGGTGATGCACGAGACGGGCATGTCCGCCAAGGAAGCGACCAAGGTCTCGATGCGCGAGATCACGCCGGCGCTGGTCGGCATTGGCGTGACCTTGTCGGCGGTGTTTGTGCCCATGGCCTTTTTTGGCGGCTCCACCGGCGTCATCTACCGCCAGTTCTCGATCACCATCGTCGCGGCCATGGCGCTGTCGGTGTTTGTCGCGCTGACCTTGACCCCCGCGCTGTGCGCCACCATCCTGAAGGCGCCCGAGCATGCCGGCGGCCATGAGCGGGCCATTCGCAAGGGCCTGTTTGGCATCAGCGACCGCTTCTTCCGCTGGTTCAACCGCAATTTTGACCGCACTGCCAGCCGCTACCAGGGCATCGTCGCCCGCAGCCTGCGCCGCGCCAAGCGCATGATGCTGATCTTTATCGCGGTGCTGCTGGGCGTGTGGCTGCTGATGCACAAACTGCCGACCTCCTTCCTGCCGGACGAGGACCAGGGTTTTCTGTATGTGAACGTCAACCTGCCATCGGGCGCGTCGGACGCGCGCCTGCAGGATGTGCTCGACGAGGTGCGCGAATACCTGCTCCAGCAGCCCGACATCATCAGCTTCAACCAGGTCTCGGGCCTCAACGGCGACCAGAGCTCGGCGCGCGGCTTTATCCGCCTCAAGCCCTGGGATGAACGCAAGCTGGCGTCGCAGTCGTCGGCGGCTATTGCCAACAAGGCGACCAAGGACCTGTCGCGCATCCGCGATGCACGGGTGCTGGTGATTCTGCCGCCGGCCGTGCGCGGCCTGGGTGCCAGCTCGGGCTTCAACTTCATGGTCAAGGACATGAACAGCATCGGCCACGATGGCCTGCTGGCTGCCAGCAACCAGGTGCTCGCCGCGATGCGTGCCAACCCCAATCTGACCGCCGTGCGCACCACCAATCTGGACGATGCGGCCGAGCTGCGCGTCGA
This sequence comes from Comamonas sp. MYb396, assembly GCF_037479555.1. Classification (NCBI taxonomy): domain Bacteria; kingdom Pseudomonadati; phylum Pseudomonadota; class Betaproteobacteria; order Burkholderiales; family Comamonadaceae; genus Comamonas; species Comamonas sp. MYb396. The sequence continues at coordinate 458,910 of NZ_JBBGYU010000004.1, forward strand.
TGTGGACGACCGCAAGGCCGCAGCGCTGGGCTTGTCCTATGCCGACATCAACAGCGTGCTGTCCAGCGCCATGGGCGGCACCTATGTGAACGACTTCTTGAACAACGGCCGGGTCAAGCGCGTCTACATCATGGGCGATGCGCCGCACCGCATGCTGCCGCAGGACATCGCGAAATGGACCGTTCGCAACAAGAACGGCGAGATGGTGCCCTTCGGCGCCTTCTCGGACAGCCACTGGGCCTATGGCTCGCCCCAGCTGCTGCGTTACAACGGCAGCCCGGCCTATGAGTTTGAAGGCCGCGCAGCGCCTGGCATCAGCTCGGGTGCGGCGATGCAGGAGGTCGAGGCCATCCTGGCCAAGCTGCCATCCGGCCTGGGCTATGAGTGGACCGGCGCCTCGCTGCAGGAGCGCCAGTCCGGTGCGCAAGCGCCCATGCTGTACGCCATATCGATCCTGTTTGTGTTCCTCTGCCTGGCTGCGCTGTACGAGAGCTGGACTGTGCCGCTGTCGGTGATGCTGGCCGTGCCGCTGGGTGTGATTGGCGCGCTGGCTGCCACCTATACCCGGGGCCTCACGAACGACGTCTACTTCCAGGTGGGCCTGCTCACCACGGTGGGCCTGGCGGCCAAGAATGCCATCTTGATTGTGGAGTTTGCCGTGCAATTGCAGGAGCAGGGCAAGAAGCTGTTCGATGCGACGGTCGAAGCCGTGCGCCTGCGCCTGCGCCCCATCCTGATGACCTCGCTGGCCTTTGGTTTTGGTGTGATTCCGCTGGCCATTGGCACCGGCGCAGGAGCGGGCGGGCGCAATGCCATCGGCACGGCGGTGCTGGGCGGTATGGTGGCCTCGACCGTGCTCGGCATTTTCATGGTGCCGGTCTTCTTTCTGCTGATCCGCAGCTGGTTCCGCTCCCACAGCCGCCATGACGAGGCGCCTGCGCAGCCTAGCCCCGCGCAGGAGACCGCGCCATGAGCCGTTTTGATACTTTCTCCATGACCCGTGCTTATCGTTTGCCGCTGTCGCTGTTGGCAGCGGGCCTGTTGTCCGCCTGCAACCTGGCGCCGCAATACCAGCGCCCTCCAGCCGCAGTGCCCGCCACGCTCGACGGCGTGGCGCAGACCTTGCCTGCCGACTTTGTCGTTGAACCCGTTGCCGCCGACAGTCTGCAGCTGCTGCCCTGGCAGCAGTGGGTGGAGAGCGCGGGCCTGCGCCAGTTGATCGAGCAGGGTCTGCAGAACAACCGCGACCTGCGCGTGGCCATCGCCAATATCGAAAAGGCGCGTGCGCAATACGGCGTGCAGCGCGCCGACCAACTACCCAGCCTGAACGCCAATGCCCAGGGCAGCCGCACCCGCACGGCAGATGATCTGCGCTCGTCGACGGCGCCATCCTCCGTCGCCAACCAGGTCAGCGTGCAGCTGGGCCTGGCCAGCTATGAGCTCGATTTTTGGGGCCGGGTGCGCAACCTGAGCGAGGCGGCCTTGCAGCAGTACCTGCTGGTCGAAGAAAACCGCCGCAGCGTGCAGCTGGGCCTGATCACCGATATCGCCAATGCCTGGGTGGCCCTGGCCAGCGACCAGCAGCGCCTGCAACTGGCACGCGATACGCTGGCCACGCGCGAGCAGGGCTTTGGCCTGGTGCAGCGCATGCACCAGCTGGGCGCCACCAATGGCCTGGTGCTGGCCCAGAACGAGACGGCGGTCGAGACCGCCCGCAACGATGTCGCTGCCTACGAGTCGCAGGTGGCGCGCGATCGCAATGCGCTGCAGCTGCTGGTGGGCGGACCGGTGTCGGGAGATATGCTGCCGCCGGCGCCCAGCGCATCGCTCAGCAGCAATGAGGTCAAGAGCGCGGGCTCGGGCCAGTTGCTCGACGGCGCAACGCCGCAGGTCAAGGCGCCTGGCGTCGCCACCGCGATGACCGTGGTTCCAACCGGCCTGTCGTCGCAGGTGCTGCTGGCCCGGCCCGATGTGGCCGCTGCCGAGCACAGCCTGCAGGCCCAGTACGCCAGCATTGGCGCGGCGCGTGCGGCCTTCTTCCCTACCATCAGCCTGACGGCCAATGCCGGCACTGCCAGTGATGCGCTCTCGGGTCTGTTCGATGGCGGCAACCGCGCCTGGAGCTTTGTGCCGCAGATCCGCTTGCCGATTTTTGACGGCGGCCGCAACCAGGCCAACCTTGATATCGCACAAGCCAACCGCGACGCGGCACTGGCCCAGTACGACAAGGCCATCCAGGTCGCATTCCGCGAGGTGAGCGATGCGCTGGCCGACCGCGCCACGATGCAGCGGCGCCTGAACTCGCAAGTGGCCTTGGTGCAGGCGGCCAGCCGCGTGCTGCAGCTGTCGCAGGCCCGCTTCAAGGCCGGGGCCGACGATTTTCTGACCGTGCTCGATGCGCAGCGCAGCCTCTACGCGGCCCAGCAAACCCAGATCACCTTGATGCAGGCCGAGCAGGTCAACCGCATCAGCCTGTACAAGGCGCTGGGCGGGGGTATCGACCGGGTCTAGTGAGATCACAGGCGCTAGCTTGAACGCCAACGCCAATGCAAACGCGCAATGCTGCGAGGGCAATGCGCGCTGCACTACCATGGCGGCATGACTGATACCTTGCCCACGCCTGCTGACAGCACTGCCTTTTCCGAGTTTGACGAATCCCAGGCGCAGGCGGTGGATGCGCTGATTGTGGGTGCAGGGCCCGTGGGCATGTTTGCCGCATTCCAGCTGGGTTTGCAGGGTGTGCAAGCCCAGTTGTGCGACAGCCTGCCGCAGATGGGCGGCCAGTGCATTGCGCTCTATGCCGACAAACCCATCTACGACATCCCCGGCATTGCTCTGTGCACCGGCCGCGAGCTGGCTGCGCAGCTGCAGCAACAGATCCAGCCCTTCCATCCCGTATTCCATGGCCAGACCCAGGTCGCGCAACTGCTGCCCCATGGCGATGGCCGTTGGCGTGTGCAGCTGCAGGCCATCGATGGGCTGCAGACCCGCTGGCTGCTGGCCCGTACCGTGGTGGTGACCGCCGGTGTCGGGGCCTTTGTGCCCAAGCAGCTGCGCCTGCCCGGGCTGGAGGCCTGGTTGGGCAGCCAGCTCTTCTACCATCCCGCTTTCGATGATGCCTGGCTGGAGCCGGTACTGGCGCGCCACCCCGCGCCGCGCATTGTGATCCATGGTGGCGATGAGCCGGCTGTCGAGGCCGTGCTGGCCGCCGCAGACCATGCCGGGCTGCAAGCCGCGCAGCTGGTGCTGATGCACCGGCGCGACCAGTTCAACGCCCCTGATGCGCTGCTGCAGCGCCTGGCGCAGCTGCGGGCCAGCGGCAGGGTCGAGGTGGTCATTGGCATGCCGCAGGCCATCGAGGCCGCCGAGCGCCTGCAGGGCATTGGCTACGTTGATGCTGACGGTGCTGACCAGCGCCTGGCCTGTGACCAGCTCTGGGTGTTCCAGGGCCTGTCGCCCAAGCTCGGGCCCTTGCTGGACTGGAACCTGGCACTGGAGAAAAAGCAGCTGCAAGTGGCTACCGATACCTTCCAGACCAGCGCCGTCGGTATCTATGCCGCAGGGGATATCGTCAGCTACCCAGGCAAGCGCAAGCTGATTCTGAGCGGCTTTTACGAAGCGACGATGGCCGCGATGGCCGCCATAGAGTACCTGCGCGGTGAAAAACTGCTGCTGGAGTACACGACCACCAGCAAACGCCTGCATGAACGCCTGGGTGTGTCGCACCCGGACTGAGACCTGACTTGTTGATACCAATCCCGACCGATGCCTGATCTAGCCATTCGCCACGCCCGTTTTCCTGAAGATCTGCAGGCGGTGCTGGCCATCTTTCGCGAGTACATTGCCAGCCCCCAGGCCGACCTGGGTTTCCAGAACTATGAGCCCGAGCTGGCGGCACTGCCCGGCAAATATGCAGCGCCTCAGGGGCGCTTGCTGCTGGCCTGGCAAGGCGATGCGGTGGTGGGCTGCGCGGCGTTGCGCGATGTCGATGGCCAATGCTGTGAGCTCAAACGCGTCTATGTGCGGCCAGCGGCGCGCGGCCTCAAGCTGGGCCGGCGTCTGGTCGAGCAGATGCTGCAGGAGGCCCGCGCCGCCGGTTACCAGCGCATGGCGCTCGATGTGCTGCCGGAATTTGTCGCGGCCCAAGCGCTGTACCGGGATCTGGGCTTTGTCGATGCGCCGCCGGTGAGCATCAACCCGGTGCCGGGCACAGCTTTTCTAGCGCGTGTGCTGTAGCGCGGCATTGAGCGGCCCGCACCCTGCATGCGTCCTCTGGATTCCCGGCGGTTTGGGCAAGGCGCCCCTGGGCGACGATGCCGGCGCGGTGCAGCGGCGATAATCGCCGCCGGGTGTGATCAACAAAGGGCGATGCAGCAATGGCGGTGATGGTGTCTTTGATTCCCGTGGTGCTGTTCATTGCACTGGGGTATGGCGCAGGGCGCATGGGCTGGGTCAAGGCGGCATCGGTGCGCGATCTGTCCAATATCGTTTTTCTGATTCTCACGCCGGCCTTGCTGTTTCGCACGATGAGCACGGTGCGTGTGCAAGAGCTCAACCTGCAGACCATTGCGGTCTATTTCAGCGCCGCGGGCCTGCTGTTTGTCAGCACCTTGCTGCTGCAGGGCTTCACCACCTTGGGCGCGGCGCGGGCGCTGGCCCACTGTTTCAGCAACAACATCATGATCGGCGTGCCGCTGGTGGGCATGGTGTTTGGGCAAGAAGGCCTGGTGACCTTGTTCACCATCGTCTCGGTCCATGCGCTGATCCTGATGACCTCGGCCACCATCGTGTTCGAGCTGGCCGTCATGCACCAGCAGCAGGCGGCGCAAGGCGGCGCGCGCAGCTACCGCGCAATGGCGATTACCGTGGGCCGGGCGCTGAAAAACGGCATCATCCACCCGATTCCCTTGCCCATCCTCTGCGGTCTGCTGTTTGCGCAGACGGGGCTGGAGATGCCCGAGGTGATCGATACCTCGCTGCAGATGCTGGCCCAGGCGCTGGGCCCGATCGCGCTGATGCTCGTGGGCATCACCTTGTTCTACAGCGCAGTGGGCCGCTACTGGCTGCCTGCCAGCCGCATCGCAGCCGTCAAACTGCTGCTGCACCCGGTGCTGCTGCTGGCCATTGGCTGGCTGTGGGGGCTGCGCGGCCTGCCGCTGGTGGTGCTGGCCACGGCCGCATCGCTGCCGGTGGGGGCCAATGTGTTTTTGTTCACGCAGCGCTATGAAGTGGGGCGCGAGGAGGTCACGGCCAGCATCGCGGTATCGACCAGCCTGGCCCTGGTGACGATACCGCTGATCTTGCTGGGCCTGGCCCAGCTGCTGCATACGGCTTAGGCCACAGGCCATGCGGCAGGATGCAAGCGGTGCTGCATCAGCAGCTCATCGTGCAGCGCGCCATCGACCAGCAAGGCCGCTGGCTCGGTGCCATAGGCTTGGAAGCCCGCCTGTTCGTAAAGGCGAATCGCGCTGGCATTGGCGGCGTTGACGCTCAGGTGGATCTGCACCGCACCGGGCACCTGGCGGGCAAAGGCAACGGCTTGCGCCAACAAGGCCTGCGCAATGCCCTGGCCGCGAAAGGCCGGCTCTACATACACGCCCCACAGGGCCATGCGGTGCCGGGTCTTGAGGCCATCTTGGCGGCGAATGCCCAGCATGCCCACCAGATGGGCGCCGGCAAAGGCCCCCAGCACGCCCTGGTCAGCACTGGGCGCCAGGCGCGCCTCAATCAGCGCCAAAGCTCGGTGCTTTTCTTCTTCGTAGCTGGAGCCAAAGGCGCTGGGCGATGCGCGCAGGCCCGCCAGGCGCAGGGTCTGGAATGCACTGGCATCGGACGGGTTCATCCAACGGATCTCATAGGCAGCAGCAGCCATCAGTATCAGGGCGCCAGGCGTTCGCGGATCCAGTCGGCGCTGTTGGGCGCTGCCTGGCGGTAGCGCAGGCGGTCATGCAGCCGGCTCTTGCGGCCCTGCCAGAACTCCCAGGTGTCGGGCACCAGGCGAAAGCCACCCCAGTGCGGCGGGCGGGGGGGCTTGAGCAGGAACTGCGCGCCATACTTGGCGGCATTGGTCACCAGCACGGTGCGGCTGTCGATCACCTGGCTTTGCGGGCTGGCCCAGGCACCAATGCGCGAGTCGAGCGGGCGGCTGTTGAAGTAGGCATCGCTCTCCTCGTCCGAGACCTTCTCCACGCGCCCCTCGATGCGCACCACGCGCTCGAGCTCCACCCAGTGGAACATCAACGCGGCAAACGGGTTGCCGGCAATCTCGCGGCCCTTGCGGCTGTCGTAATTGGTGTACCAGACGATGCCGCGCGCGTCATAGCCCTTGATCAGCACGATGCGGGTGCTGGGCCGGGCATCGGCCCCCACGGTGGCCACCGTCATCGCATTGGGCTCGGGCAGCTGCGCGGCAACGGCCTCGTTCATCCAGCGGTCGAACTGGTCGATGGGTGCGGCGCAGGAGGCTGCATCGTTCAGCTCGGCGCGTTCATAGCTTTTGCGCAAATCGGCAATGGAGTGGGAGAGTTCGCTCATGGCCCGATTGTGCATCGCTTTGGCGCGCTGCAGCGACAAAAAAGCCTGTGGGCCGCTGGGCGCCACAGGCTGGGGGGGAGCGCAGGGGGCTTACTGGATCACGCCGCAGCCCAGACGCGCGCCGGAGTTGCCGGTGGGTTGGGTGGTGTAGTCGTCCTTGTCCTTGTGCACCACCACGGCGCGGCCCTTGATGTCGCTGGGCTTGCCTGTGCCAATCGACAGGTCCTTGGTCTCCCAGACCAGGAAGGCGGTGCCCGCGGCATCGGCCATCAGGCTGGGCAGATCGCCGACATGCGCTTGTGGGCCGGCCTTGCCATGCTGGTGGCCGTTCGGGTTGTAGTGGCCGCCAGCGCTCATCGCATCGGGCGAGGAGCAGTTGCCGTTCTCATGCACATGGAAGCCATGCTCGCTGCCCGGTGCCAGGCCCTTGACCTGGGCCATCACGCGCACGGTGTCGCGGTTGACCTCGTAGACGCGGAAATAGCCGCTGATGTTGTTGCCTTCGGTCGGGTTGATCGTCGCCTCGGCAATCGGGGTGGCGCGGTCGGTGGTGGCGCAGGCGCTCAAAACGGCGGCCACGGCAGCAGCGGCCGCGAGTTTGGCGATAGATGGGATGCGTTGAATCATGCAAACTCTCCTGGTGCCTTGGAATAAGGGGTTGTTGTCACAAGCCACCGTTTTTAGCATGCATGCGGGGCCTGTTTTGTAGTCTGATTGCCAGCAATCGAGGCGGCATGCTTAGAACCTGTTCAAAGTCTCCTCGCGCCGCGACAGTGTCTTTGCGAGATGGGATGCGAGGGGGGCGCCCAGCCGCGCAATACCGCAGCAATAGCCCAGCTATTGCGAGGATTTGCAACGACGCAGACCGCTCCCTTCCCGGGCAGCGCAAAGCCACTGTCCCTGTGGGTTGGAGTGAAATCGGGCGATTTCTGCGCGCTGGCCCTTGCTTGCACCCCGGTGCAAGCTGCGGACCATCGCTTCGAACTCATCCCGATTGCACTCCAACGCGGCTGCGTAGTGACTTTGAACAGGTTCTTACTGCGGGGGCAGCGTGGTCAGACGCTTGGCGACCAAATCCCAGACCGCTTGCGCAGCAGCGGGCAGGCTGCGCTGGCGGCGCCGCACCAGCATGATGGCCCTTTGCACCTGGGGCCGCAGATCGCGCACCTGCAGGCTGCTCAAGCCATGGGCCGGAATGGCCAGGCCCGGCATGATGCTGATGCCAATGCCGGCCTCGACCATGCGAAAGGCGGTGGTCACATGGCCGACCTCTTGCACGACGGGGCTGTGCTCGGGGCCGCAACCGCTGGCCAGCAGCGCAGCGTCCATCAATCGGCGGCTGCCCGATGCGTGGTCGAGCAGCACCAGCGCTTCGCCGCGCAGCTGGTCCCAGCGCAGGCTGGTGGCGTCCTGCGCCTGCTGCACCAGCGCATGGCCTGGCGGCAGCACGGCGACAAAGGGATCCAGCTGCAGATTGATGCAGTCCAGGTCACCCAGCTCGGGCGGCTCCACGACCAGCCCAAAATGCACATCACCGCTGCGCACCTGGGCCAGCACCTCTTGCTGCAGGCGGTCGACCAGCTGCAGCTGGACCTGCGGCAGCTCGCGGTTGCAGGCGGCAATGCAGGCGGGCATCAGCGCGGCAGACAAGGTGGGGCTGCTGGCCATGCGCACCTGGCCGCGCGCCGCATGACCGACATCGGCCACTTCGGCCAAGGTATCGGCCAGCTCTTGCAGCAAGGGTGCGGCTTTTTGGGCCAGCAGCTGGCCGGCATCGGTCAGCAGCACTTCGCGCGTGGTGCGGTCCAGCAGCCGCACATGGAGCTGGCCCTCCAGCTCGACCATCGCGCGGCTCACGGCCGACTGGGTCAGGCCCAGGGTCTGGCCGGTCTGGCTGAAGCTGCGGCACTGGGCAACGCAGAGGAACACCTGGAGCTGGCGGAGGCTGACATGCATGGCTGGACGGATGATTGGGAGATATATGACTTTAAATCATTAATCAATCTTATAAATTAATTTTACTTTCGCTTGAGAACGGCGTCCAATGGCGCTCATGAAATTCCGTCCCGACAACTTCACCCTGATGCTGGTGGCCACTGTGCTGCTGGCCAGTTTTTTACCTGCCACCGGCCAGGTGGCGAGTGCCTTTGAGACCTTGACGACCGCGGCCGTGGCCTTGCTGTTCTTTCTGCATGGCGCCAAGCTCTCGCGCCAGGCGATTCTCGCGGGCATCATGCACTGGCGGCTGCACCTCTTTATCGTGGGCAGCACCTTTGTCGTGTTTCCGTTCCTGGGCTGGGCGCTCAAGCCGCTGCTCACACCCCTGGTCTCGCCCGAGCTATATGTGGGCGTGATGTTCCTGTGCGTGCTGCCGTCCACCGTGCAGTCCTCGATCGCCTTTGTGTCGATGGCGCGGGGCAATATCCCGGCGGCCATTTGCAGCGCGTCGGCCTCGACCTTGCTGGGGGTGTTCATCACGCCGCTGCTGGTGAGCGTGTTCGTCACCGCCCATGGTGCCAGCGGCTCCTTTGTCGATGCGGTGGTCAAGATCCTGCTGCAGCTGATGCTGCCCTTTGCGGTCGGCCATCTGCTGCAGCGCTGGGTGGGCCCGTTCATCAAAAAGCACGGCAAGCTCACCAAGGTGGTGGACCAGGGCTCCATCCTGCTGGTGGTCTACACCGCTTTCAGTGCCGCCGTTGTGCAGGGCATCTGGCGCCAGGTGTCGCTCAGCACCTTGGTCGGACTCTTGGTGGTCAGCGCCATCATCCTGGCACTGGCGCTGTTCCTCACCACGTTCCTGTCGCGCCGCCTGGGCTTTAGCAAGGAGGACGAAATCACCGCCGTGTTCTGCGGCAGCAAGAAGAGCCTGGTCAGTGGCGTGCCCATGGCCAAGGTGCTGTTTGCCAGCAGCACGGTGGGCATGATGGTGCTGCCGCTGATGCTGTTCCACCAGATGCAGCTGATGGTCTGCGGGGTGTTGGCCGCCAAGTACGCCAAGCGCGCGCAGCAGCTCGAGGGCGACAAGGCGCTGGGCACAGCGGCTGCGGGCAAGTAGGCCACAGCGACAGGCATCAAAAACGGGCCGGGCGCATCAAGCCCCGGCCCGCATCACTTGAGCGCCGGGCTGAAGCGGATGCTGTATTTCTCCAGTGCCGGGCCCACTTCGAGCTGCATTGTGCGGCGCTTGGCCGCGGGCTTGCCGCCGGTGACCTGGGCCGTAATCACAATGCCTTTGCCATGGGCCTTGCAGCGCAACTCCTGCAAGCCCAGATCGGCGTTGTCGTCATTGATCTCGGCAAAGCCCTGGGTATGGGCGGCCACCCCGCGCCAATGGGGCGTTTCTTCGGGCTGGTTCATCCACTGCACAAACAAATAGGCCTGGCCGTTTTGCTCGCCCTGCACCACGCGGTAGGGCTGCTCCGCCTTGTTGCTGCCCTGGTTGCGGTTGCCACACAGCTGCACGCTGGTGACGCTGTCGCTCACGGTGAAACGGTTGGCACGGGTCTCCGCCGCCTGGGCGCTGAGAGAAGAGGCCAGTCCGGCACAAACGGCTGCCAGGCTGGCAAATTGGCACAAAGTGCGGTAACGCATGGGTTCCATCGCTAAAGGGGGAGTGGGTGCGGCGGTCGCCCGGAATGGCACTGCGCTGCGCACCCGCAGGGCAACCATCATAGGCCTGCACCAGACTGCTTAGGCGCAGATAACGGGGCGGCAGCGGCAAATTTGCGCAAAACATCGCAAGCGATTGCAATCAGGCCGGGCTGGGGTTTTCAGATTTTTTCAGTGCGGCAATCGCCTCTGCCAGCCGCACAATGCTGAGCGGGCCGCAGCCCTCGGCCTCGTTGCTGACGGTGACATAGGCGGGCTGCCCCTTGCCGCAGACGCCAGCCAAGGTGCTCGCCAGCAGGGCCAGCGTCGCGGGGTCGGGCTGCTGGATGCGGTCAAACGGCGCCAATTGCTTTTCGGCATCGGCATAGCCATAGGGGCCAAAGACGGGGTTCACATTCCAGCGGCAGACCAGCGGGCCGGGCCACAGGGCACGCAGCAGCGGCAGCTGCTCGGGCATGCGCGGCATCTTGGCGTGCAGGCCCAGGCAGTAGGTGGCACCGGCCTGGCGCAGAATCTGGGCCAGTTGCGGGGCGATGTCGGGGCGCAGCCAATCGGCATCGCGCACTTCAAAAGCCACAATCGGCCGGCGCTCTGCAGGCAATCCGGCCAGCTCGGTCTGCACGGCCAGCGCCAGTTGCGCAAGCGCTGCCAAGGTGGGCTGCAGGTTCAGCAGCCGGCCCAGCGGCAGGGGACTGAGCTGGAACAGCAGCACGCCCAGCTTGTCCAGCAGGCCTTCGCAGGCGGGCCGTACATAGCTGCTGAGGGCCAGCTCCACATTCAAAAAGGCCGGGTTGGGCTCTTTGCCGCGGCCTTCTTCACTGCGCACCTGGGCATCGCAGACGAGCGCCGGCGCCTTGACGACAAAGCGAAAATCAGGCGGCACCTGGGCGGCATAGACCGCGTACTCGGACGCTGCCAGCGGACGGTAAAAGCTGCGGTCAATGCTGACGGTGCGCAGCAACGGGTGCTCGGCATAGGCGTTCAGGCCGCGCTGCGCAAGAATGCGCTCGCTGTAGGCCTTGTCCCAGACCAGGCCCTGCCAGCCGGGGTAGGACCAGGATGAGCCGCCCATGCGCAGCAGCGCGGGCATGGCCGGGGCCAAGTCCTCACCCAGCAAGGGGTAGGCCGCGCCTACGGCCTGCGCACGGCTGCGCGCTTTGGCGGCAGGAGCGGGTGGCGTGGAGGGTGGAGGAGGGGAGACTTCGCTGTCTGGCGCGTGAGCGGGCGGCGCAGCCGGGCCGGGCGCAGCAGCAGCAGCCGGCGCGGGCTCGGTGCCAAACAAATCCAAATTCGAATCGGGCTCTGGGGACATCGCGGCCCAGTATGCCATCGCTCGCGCTGCGATTCGCATTGTTTGACGATTGGCGCCGAAGGCCGCCTGCGACACGCATCCCCCGTGTAGAGGCACTACCGATCGCTATAAAAATTACATTTTTCAAATCCGGCAACTGTTCAAATCCCCAGTGGCTGCCAGCAGCTATGGCACACTGGCTCTTTTGCCAGAGAAGCATTGGAGCGAGCGTAGAGCATGCAAAAAATCATTGCGCAGATTGCAGCTGAGCTGAAGGTTGCCGAATCGCAGGTGACATCGGCCGTGGAATTGCTGGACAGCGGGGCGACGGTGCCCTTTATTGCCCGCTACCGCAAGGAAGCCACCGGTGGTCTCGATGACACCCAGCTGCGGGATTTGGCAGAGCGCCTGACGTATCTGCGGGAGCTGCAGGACCGGCGCGAGACAGTGCTCAAGGCCATCGACGAGCAGGGCAAGCTGACCGATGCGCTGCGCCTGGCCATTGCCCGCGCGCCGACCAAGCAGGAGCTTGAAGACATTTACCTGCCCTTCAAGCAAAAGCGCCGCACCAAGGGCCAGATCGCCAAGGAGTTTGGCATTGAGCCGCTGGCCGACAAGCTGTTTGCCGACCCGAGCCTCGATCCGCAGCAAGAGGCCCAGGCCTTTTGCAAGCCCGCCACGGTGCTCGACGATGGCAAGCCCGGTCCGGATTTCTCCACCCCGCTGGCCGTGCTTGATGGCGTGCGCGACATCCTCTCCGAGCGCTGGGCCGAAGACCCGGCGCTGGTGCAAAAGCTGCGTGAATGGCTCTGGGCCGAAGGCCTGCTGCGCTCCAAGAAGGTGGACGCCAAAAACGAAAACGACCCCGAGGTCGCCAAGTTCCGCGATTACTTTGACTATGACGAGCCGATTGGCCGCGCGCCATCGCACCGTGCGCTGGCCGTGTTCCGCGGCCGCGCGCTCGAAGTGCTCGAAGCCAAGCTGGTGCAGCCCGAGCTGCAGCCTGGCGTGGCGCCCGAGCCGGGCCAGCCGAGCCTCGCCGAGGGCAAGATTGCGCTGCACCTGGGCTGGAGCCATGCCAAGCGCGCCAGCGACGACCTGATCCGCAAGTGCGTGGCCTGGACCTGGAGGGTCAAGCTCAGCCTGTCCACCGAGCGCGACCTGTTCTCCCGCCTGCGCGAAGACGCCGAAAAAGTGGCGATCAAGGTGTTTGGCGACAACCTGCGCGACCTGCTGCTGGCAGCGCCTGCCGGCCAGCGCGCCGTGCTGGGACTGGACCCGGGCATCCGCACTGGCGTGAAAGTGGCCGTGGTGGACCATACCGGCAAGCTGGTGGACACCACCACCGTCTACCCCCATGAGCCGCGCCGCGACTGGGAGGGCTCGCTGGCCGTGCTGGCACGCCTGGTGGAAAAGCACCAGATCAACCTGATCGCAATCGGCAACGGTACCGCCAGCCGCGAGACCGACAAGCTGGCCGCCGACCTGATCCGCATTGCTGAAAAAGCAGACAAGAAGATCGAGAAGGTGGTGGTGAGCGAGGCAGGCGCCTCGGTCTACTCGGCCAGCGAATTTGCGGCGCTTGAGATGCCCGATGTCGATGTCAGCCTGCGCGGAGCGGCATCGATTGCCCGCCGCCTGCAGGATCCGCTGGCCGAGCTGGTCAAGATCGACCCCAAGAGCATTGGCGTGGGCCAGTACCAGCATGATGTGAACCAAAGCGAGCTGGCCCGCCAGCTCGACGCTGTGGTGGAAGACTGCGTGAACTCGGTGGGCGTGGACCTGAATACGGCCTCTGCGCCACTGCTCAGCCGTGTCTCCGGCCTGTCGGGCACGGTGGCCAAGTCGGTGGTGCGTTGGCGCGATGCCAATGGCTCGTTCAAGAACCGCAAGCAGCTGATGGATGTGGCCGGCCTGGGCGCCAAGACCTTTGAGCAGGCAGCAGGCTTTTTGCGCATCCGGGGTGGTGACAACCCGCTGGACATGACCGGCGTGCACCCGGAAACCTATGCGGTGGTCGAGCAGATCATTGCGACGACCGGCAAGCCGGTGGACCAGCTGATGGGCCGGGGCGAGGTGCTCAAGAGCCTCAAGGCCGAGCGCTTTGTCAGCGAAAAGTTTGGCGCGCTCACGATCTCCGACATTCTGGGCGAGCTGGAAAAGCCCGGCCGTGACCCGCGCCCGGACTTTGTCGTGGCCCGCTTCAACGAAGGCGTGGAAGACATCAAGGACCTGCGCGAAGGCATGACCTTGGAAGGCACCGTGAGCAACGTCGCCCAGTTTGGCGCCTTTGTCGACCTGGGCGTGCACCAGGATGGCCTGGTCCATGTCAGCCAGATGAGCTACAAGTTCATCGAAGATGCCCGCGAAGCCGTCAAGACCGGCCAGATCGTCAAGGTCAAGGTGCTGGAAGTGGATGTGGAGCGCAAGCGCATCAGCCTGACGATGAAGCTGGACGCCGCGCCCCCGCGCCGCGACGGCCCGCGTGACAACCGCTTTGAAGCGGCTGGCCGGGGCCAGGGCGGTGGCGGCCGGGGCGGCTACACCCAGCCCGCGCGCGCCAACCAACCTGCGCAGCAAAACGCAATGGCCTCGGCCTTTGCCAAGCTGCAGGGCCTCAAAAAATAAGCACGGGCTGATGGCCTGCGCGGACCGCAAGTGCCATTCGGCCTTGCGGTTTTTTATTGAGCGCGGCCAGCGCTCCAAAAATCGGCCAAAGATGACATCCGCCCGCCCGGAAATTGGATGTAATAGCAGCTGCGTAGTCCCTCCCCTCTGAGCCCTTGCCCCCATGCCACCCGACCACCCCGCGCCCGACGATGAGCCTGTAGCCCAGCCTGTTCCTGGGCCCAAGCGCCCGCTGGGCGAGACAGAACGCAGCGGCAGGCGCGCTGCCGGGCGCCGCCGCGCCGGGCTGTCCACCCAGGACACCCTGGCGCCGCTGTTGGCAATCGTGCCCGGCTTGCGTCTGATGGTGGGCATGGTCATCGCGGCGGTGGTGATTCTGGGCCTGTATGTGGGCCGGGATGTGCTGCTGCCGGTGGCCTTGGCAGCGCTGCTGGGCTTTTTGCTGGACCCGGCGGTCAGCCGGCTCAAGCGCTGGGGCATGCCCCGGGTGCTGTCGGTGGCGCTGGTGATGGTGCTGGCCTTGGGCGCGCTGGGCGCAGGCGCTATCTATGTGGGCGGCCAGGTCACCAGCCTCAGCGCCGAGCTGCCCACCTACCAAAACACCATTCGCCAGAAGCTGCGCCATGTCAAACCCTATTTCAATGGCCCGGGTGTTTGGGATGGCGCCGTCAAGGTGCTCAACACCGTGGAGACAGAGATCGGGCAGGGCGATGCGCGCACGCGCCGGGTGCAGAAAGTGGAAGTGCAGGAGCCTGCCGTCAAGCCCATCCAAAAGGCGCTGGAGCTGCTGAGCAAGGTGGCCGAGCCGCTGGCCACCACCGGCATCGTGTTCCTGTTTGTCGTCTTGATCCTGCTGGACCGCAGCGGCCTGCAGGACCGGCTGCTGCGCCTGATGGGCCCCAACACCCATATGGCGTCGGACGCGCTCGACGATGCCGCCACGCGCATTGGCCAGTATCTGCGCATGCAGCTTTTTGTGAACCTGAGCTATGGTGTGCCGATGGCTTTGGGGCTGTGGTGGATTGGCGTGCCTGGCGCGATTCTCTGGGGCATTTTGGCTGCGGTGCTGCGCTTTGTGCCCTATATCGGCCCGATGGCGTCGGCGGTGTTCCCGCTCACCCTGGCCTTTGCGGTCGACCCGGGCTGGAGCCTGCTGCTGTGGACCTTGGCCTTGATTCTGCTGTTGGAGCTGCTGAGCAACAACATCATCGAGCCCTGGCTGTATGGGGCCAGCACGGGCCTGTCGACCTTGTCCATCATTTTGGCAGCGACCTTCTGGACCGCGCTGTGGGGGCCTGTCGGCCTGATCTTGTCGACGCCGCTGACAGTCTGCCTGCTGGTGCTGGGCCGCTATATCCCGGGGATGGGCTTTTTGGAGATCTTGCTGGGCAGCCAGGCCGTGTTTGACCCGCCCGAGAAGCTGCTGCAGCGCCTGTGGCGCGGCGATGTGGACCAGGCCATTGATGTGGCTTCGGAAAACATCGACCAGGCGCTGTCCCCCAAGCCCAGCCAGCATGAACAGGCCTTGGCCGTCACCCAGTTCTATGACCAGGTGGCCGTGCCCGCGCTGCTGATTGCCGCGCAGCAGTACCGCCACGCCGCCAGCCCACCGCAACGCCAGCGCCTCTCTGAGGCCGTGGCCATGCTGCTCAGTGGCCTGCAGCGCCACTACCGGCCCACCGCGCTGCAGCCGGTAACCGAGGGCCAGCCACCGGCACAGACCGTGGTCTGCGTGGGCATGCAGTGGGATATTGACCGGCATGCCGCCACCATGGCCGCCCATGCGCTGCGTCTGCACGGCGTGGACAGCAGCACGCGCGCAGTGTCGATCGAGACGGTTCTGCGCCAGGGCGATCTGTCCCTCTATGACGGGGTGCGCCACCTGTGCATCTGCAGCTTTCACTCCAATCCGCTGGGCAAGCTCAGCCAGATGTGCGAGAGCCTACGCTTGCGCTGCCCGCAGTTGCACATCACCGTGATGCTGTTGGGTGCCCCGGGCCGCGGCCCTTTGCGGCCTGCAACGCTGGACAGCATGCAGGCCGATAGCGCCGTCTACCAGATCAGCGGGCTGACGGCGCTGTTGGTGGGCCAAGGCCCATCGAATGAGGAGGCTCACTGATGGGTGCGCCCCAGCCAGGCAGAGCAGGGCAGCGCTGCAAAACTGGGGTCGCGCAGCTCAGTCGCTAAAGGGCTGCGCTCCCAGCGCGCCAATCACATGGTCGACAAAGCAGGTGATGCGCGAGGCCAGTGCCGTATTGCGGTAGTACACCGCATGGATGGACTGGCGCACATCGAGCAGCTGGTCGCCGAACAAGGGGACCAGCTGGCCGCTGTCGCGGTCCTCCCGGGTCATGAAATCCGACAGGCAGACGATGCCGAAGCCCGCCAAGGCCATATGGCGTAGGGTCTCGCCGCTTGATGAGGCAATGGCTGGCTGGATGCGCAGCAGCTCGCCGCTGGCATCACGCAGCGGCCATTCATTGAGGGAATCGGGTTGGGTAAAGCCCAGCAATACATGCTGCGCCAACTGCTGGGTGTCGGCAGGGGTGCCATGGCGCGCCAGGTAGGCGGGGCTGGCCAGCACCCGGATGCGGCTGATGCCGACGGGCCGCGCATGCATGCTCGAATCCTTGAGCGCCCCAATGCGAAAGGCCACATCGCTGCGCTTTTCGATCAGGTCCACAATCCCTTCGTGCGAGTGCAGCTCCAGCTCCACCTCCGGGTACTTGGCGCGAAAGCTGTCGACCAGGGGCACCAGCACATGCAGCATAAAGGGCGTGGCTGCATCCACGCGCAGGCGCCCAGCGGGCCGTACACGCCGGGCGGCCATCAGCTCTTCGGCCTCATCCACCGACACCAGAATCGCGCGTGCCCGCTGCAAGAAGGCGCTGCCTTCTTCGGTCAGCTCCAGGCGGCGTGTCGTGCGGCGCAGCAGGGTGGTTTGCAGCTTTTCTTCCAACCGGCCCAGGGTGCGGCTGGTGGCGGACACCGTTTGGTCCAGCAACTCGGACGCTGCGGTGATCGAGCCGGTATCGACCACGGCCACAAAGGCCTGCAATTCATCGAGCGTGGTCTTCATTGTTGCCCTGGCGTCAAAAGATTTTGGTGGCGATCGTACTTAATCTGCAAATATTAGCAGGGCACACTAGAGGCTATGAAGTCTTCCGCTGTTTTGTTCGCCTTGGCCATTGGCGCTTTCGCCATTGGCACGACCGAGTTTGCCCCGATGGGGCTTTTGCCCGTCATCGCCCAGGGCGTTGATGTCAGTATCCCGACTGCGGGCATGCTGGTGTCGGCCTATGCCGTGGGCGTGATGCTGGGCGCGCCGGTGATGACCTTGCTGTTCAGCCGCTTTGGCCGGCGCGCTGCGCTGGTCACCCTGATGCTGATTTTCACCGTGGGCAATCTGCTCTCGGCATTGGCCCCCGGCTACACGACCTTGCTGCTGTCGCGCCTGGTGACCAGCCTCAACCATGGTGCTTTCTTTGGCATTGGTGCCGTAGTGGCGGCCAGCGTGGTGCCCAAGGACAAGCAGGCCAGCGCCATTGCGGCCATGTTCATGGGCCTGACGGTGGCCAATATTGGCGGTGTGCCCGCTGCCACCTGGATCGGCCAGCAAGTGGGCTGGCGGCTGGCCTTTGCCGGCACCGCTGCGCTGGGCCTGATCACCATTGCCGCACTGTGGATGGTGCTGCCCAAGGGCGAGGCCGGCACACGCCCTGATGTGCGCCGCGAGCTCAAGGTGCTGACCCGCCCCGAGGTGCTGCTGGCCATGGGCACCACGGTGCTGGGTGCCGGCTCGATGTTCACGCTCTACACCTATGTGGCCCCGGTGCTGACCGAGATCACCCATGCCAGCCCCGGCTTCATCGCCTTTGCGCTGGTGCTGATTGGTGTGGGTTTCACCATCGGCAACAGCCTGGGCGGGCGCCTGGCCGACTGGTCGCTCGATGGCGCCACGCGCCTGATTCTGCTCGCCCTGGCCCTCATCATGCTGGTGCTGCCCTGGGCGCTCGGCAGTCATCTGGGCGCAGGCATTGGTCTGGTGGTGTGGGGTGCAGCCGCTTTTGGCATGGTTCCTCCGGTGCAGATGCGGGTGATGCAGGCAGCCGCCGAGGCGCCGGGCCTGGCCTCGTCCGTCAATGTGGGCGCCTTCAACCTGGGCAATGCCGTGGGCGCCGCCTTGGGTGGCGCTGTGATCGGCCAAGGTCTGGGCTATGCAGCGGTGGCCTGGGCAGGCGCGGCGCTGGCGGCTGGCGGGCTGGGCCTGGTGTTGATCCAGGGCCGCATGCGCCGTGGGCAGACTGGTGCTGCAGCGGCGGCGGGCCATATCTAAACATTGCTATGTGGGCCTACGGCTCCTCGTGCAGACCACAGGCTGCGCGAGGAGCTTTTTTGCTTTCTAGGCCTGGTGAAGCCGCGCAAGGAGCAGGAGAGGGCTTGATAGTTGATATTTCTTCAAAAGAATATTGTTGATCCAGGGCTTTATCTGCAAGGATGAAAAGCGCAAACTGGCTGCCAATGCGATCAAGACCTGGTTGCTGATCCAAGCGCTGCAGGTCTGCCGTACCTCTCTGTCTGTATTTTTCCCAAGGAGTTTTTTTATGTCTATTCCTCGATTTGGCGTTGGTACTTTCCGTCTGCAAGGGCAGGTAGTCGTCGATTCCGTGCGCAATGCGCTGGAGCTGGGTTACCGGGCGGTCGATACCGCGCAGATCTACGGCAACGAAGCCGAAGTGGGCCAGGCTATGGCCGACAGCGGAATTGCGCGCGAAGCGCTGTTTGTCACCACCAAGATCTGGACCGACAACTACAGCCAGGCCAAGCTGATCCCTAGCCTCAAGGACAGCCTTAAAAAGCTGCGCAGCGACTATGTGGACCTGACCCTGATCCACTGGCCCGCCCCCGGCAATGGTGTGGAATTGCAAGAGTTCATGACCGCGCTGGCCGAAGCCAAGGCCCTGGGCCTCACCCGCCAGATCGGTATTTCCAACTTCAATATCGACCTGACCCGCCAGGCCATTGCCGCCGTGGGAGCAGGGGAGATCGCCACCAACCAGATCGAGCTCAGCCCCTACCTGCAAAGCCACAAGTTGACCGCTTTCCTCCAGGAGCAAGGCATTGCCGTGACCTCGTACATGACCCTGGCCTACGGCAAGGTGCTGAAGGACCAGCTGCTGGCCGAGATCGCCAACAAGCACCAAGCCACCGTCGCCCAGGTCGCCCTGGCCTGGGCGCTGCAACTGGGTTACGCCGTCATCCCGTCTTCCACCAAGCGCGAGAACCTGGCCAGCAACCTGCTCGCCCAGCAACTGGTGCTCGATGCCGAGGACATGGCCCGCATCGCGCAGCTGGAGCGCAATGGCCGTGAGGTGAATCCTGAGGGACTGGCGCCGATATGGGATTGAAGTGGTAATAGCGTTGATGGTCAAAGGCCTGCCTCGCGGCAGGCCTTCTTCATGCCGAAGAGCAGGGCGACCCGCTAGTATTCGCGCAGAGAATACGTAAGGAAATGTATGCGATTTCTGATGGCCCTGGGCCTGCTGCTGGCAGGCTCAGCCGGTGCCCAAGAGGTCTACCGCTGCGGCAATAGCTATAGCTCCGAGCCCTGCAAAAATGCCAAAACCATTGATGTCACGCCCGCAGTCAGCAACCCGGATGGACCTCTGACCCGGCTGATCTACCTCTGTAAACGACCCGACAAAACCGAGCTGTGGTGGATCGACCGGCCATGTTCGCAAGAGCGATGGGACTTGGTCGAGAGCGTCAGAGTGCCGAGCAATGTGGACTGGAAGACCCAAATGGCCATCGCCCAACGAAAACGGGCGGACGATGCGCGGCGAGCCAGCCAGGCCCGTCATCACTACCATTCGGCTTCGCCTGGCAGCGGACGATCCAACGAAGCGCGTTGCGAGGAATTCAAGCAAAGGGTGGAATATCTGGATTCCGCCGCCAGAGTTGGCGGTACCGCGCGCAAGATGGAATGGATCCGAGAGGAACGGCAAAGTGCGCGGGACCAGCAGTTTCGGGCGGGGTGCTGAGGTTCCTGTTACAGCGCTTGCATGCGCTGAAGGGTTTCAGACCCGCACGCAGCTACACTGCGCGGCAGGAGGAACGGCCATGGATTGGGCAAGACTGCAGATGGAGATAGACCGACAGCTCGCTTGGATGCTTTTCTGGTCGTTGATCGCTACCGTTATCTCGTTATGGGTCGGTTATGAGCTGTTGAAGGCAGCGATCAAGAACGGCATCAATGCCTCAAACCTGGGCGACCGCCGCAGGTTGATGCAAACAGCGCAGCCGCCGGTGGCACCGGCAGGTTATCGCTGGGTGTTGGTGAAGGATGACAAGTCGGGGGCTGACATACGTCCAGAGCGCTGAGACACAGAGTTTGCGCGTGTCCAGGCAATGGTGCTGGTGTTGCTGCCACGATGCCTTCTCATCAATACTTAGATAATTGATACGATGTATATTATGTTAAGTCGCATTTCTACCTAGCCAACAGACCAGCACCGAACCAGGAACCTCTCGCCCGCCCCGCCTGGGCAAGGCGGTCAATTTGTTGCCAAACCGAGGGTTAACCACGGCTTATACAGCCTTTCGATGATTCGTTTTGCTAAGACAATTTCCTGTCAATTGATCCAAGGAAAAGTTATATGAAAAACGAAAAATCGCTGGGAGCCGTACCTGCGCGCTACAGCATGGCTGCATTGGCAGCGATCGTCGCGCTGACGATGACCGCCTGCGGCGGCTCCAGCCATAACGACCAAGACGATCTGGTGAGCACGGCTTGCGAGGCTGGCACGTCGGACGGCTCGGTAGTGGTGGGCTCCGGTCTGCCTGGCGATCCTTCGTTCCCCGAGCTGGCTTCGGGCTACCGCACCGGCAAAAAGGTCGTTGAAGGCCATAAGTACATGGTGGTGACGGCCAACCCACTGGCCTCCAAGGCCGGCTGTGAGGTGCTGAAGTCTGGTGGCTCGGCGGTGGATGCAGCGGTGGCTGTGCAGATGGTGCTGGGTCTGGTCGAGCCCCAGTCCAGCGGTATTGGCGGCGGCGCCTTCATGCTGTACTACGATGCAGCGACCAAGAAGGTAACGGCCTACGACGGCCGCGAAACCGCACCTGCTGCCGCGACACCCGATTACCTGCGCTATATCGACAGCGGCACGCAGACCACGCCGCTGCCCAGCGCCCGTGCCAGCGGCCGCTCCATCGGCACGCCTGGCGCCGTGCGCATGCTGGACCTGGCCCACAAGGACCACGGCGCCAAGCCCTGGAAGGACCTGATCCAGCCGGGTATCGACCTGGCCACCAATGGCTTCAAGATCAGCGGCCGCATGTCCGATGCTCTGGCCGGTGCCAAGACCGCGCTGCAGGCCGATGCCGATGCGCTGGCCCTGTATTTCAACGCCGACGGCTCGACCAAGGGCCTGGGTGAGACCTTCAAGAACCCCGCTTACGCAGCTACGTTGACCAAGATGGCGACCGGCGGTGCGGATGCGTTCTACACCGGATCGGTGGCACAAGGCATTGTCGACAAGATCGCCGTGACCCAGAACGTGACCACGGGCGCGCCTATCACCCCTGGCGTGACCACGATGGCTGACCTGGCTGGCTACCAGGCCAAGAAGCGCGATGCCGTCTGCACCACCTACCGCGCCAAGTACGTGATCTGCGGCATGCCGCCTCCCTCGTCCGGCGGTATTGCCGTGGCACAAGCCATGGGTGTGCTGGAGAACTTTGACCTGGCCCCCCACAAGCCCACCGCGCTGGATCTGGAAGGCGGCAAGCCGACTGCCATGGGCGTGCACCTGGTGAGCGAAGCCGAGCGCATGGCCTATGCCGACCGCGACATGTATGTGGCAGACACCGATTTCACCCCCCTGCCCGGCCCGCTCTACAGCACCTTGCTGGACAAGAGCTACCTGAAGTCGCGCGCCGCGCTGATCTCTACGACCCAGAGCATGGGCACCGCGACTGCCGGCCAGTTTGGCAACACCCGCCTGGGCGTGGGCAAGGTGACCGAAGCGGGCACCACGCACATGACCATTGTCGATGGCAAGGGCAACGTGGTCAGCATGACCACGACGGTGGAGGCCGGCATGGGCTCCTACCACATGACCCAGGGCTTTGTGCTGAACAACCAGCTGACCGACTTCTCCGCCGCGCCAACCTCGGCCGATGGTCTGCCGATCGCCAACAAGGTGGAAGCGGGCAAGCGCCCACGCAGCTCGATGGCGCCCACGCTGGTGTTTGACGCCACGACGGACGGCCAACCTGGCGCCTTCAAGATGGCCACCGGCTCGCCTGGCGGCGCCACCATCATCCAGTTCGTGACCAAGACCCTGGTCGGCGCACTGGACTGGGGCCTGGATGCCCAGCAAGCCACCAACCTGGTGAACTTTGGCGCCTCCAACAGCCGCACCACCAACCTGGGCGGCGAGCACCCCAACATCAATGCCACCAACAGCGGTGACAACGATCCGCTGGTGCTGGCACTGCGCGCCATGGGTCACACCGTGTCGGTCAATGCGCAATCCAGCGGTGTGGGCACGGTTATCCGTACCGCCAATGCGGCAGGCGAAGCCCGCCTGAGCGGTGGCGCCGATCCACGCCGTGAAGGTGTGGTGCTGGGCGATACCTACAAGACCAAGTAAGCCTCGGCTTCAGCAACGTCAAAGAGCCGCTGCGGGTTGATGCCTGCAGCGGCTTTTTTGCTGGTCGGCGCCCTGCTCTTGGCGCTTATCTGTTTAGCGCATCAAGCAGTAGCTTGGGCGGGCAGCTCCTGGCGCTGCAGGTGCTGGTTGATCTGCTCGATCACCGGCAGCAGGTCGGCCACGCTGTCGATCACAAAATGGGCGCCGGCGCTGCGCAGCTGTTCGCTGGCGGTGCTGCGGATGTCGGCTTGCTCATCCGAGCCGAGCGCCTGCCATTCGGGCAAGGACAGGCCATTGGCATTGCCGCTGACTGCCACACCAACCGTCCAGCAACCGGCATTCAGCCCTTCGGCAATGCCGACGCCGGTGTCATCCACCTTGACTACGGTCGAGGCAGGCCAGATGCCCAGGTCGGCAAAGCAACGGTACATCATCAAGGGGCTGGGGCGGCCAGCGGCCAGGTCGCCGGCGCAGACGATGTTGTCTGGCGCGTAGCCGGCGCGGGCGGCGATGGGCTCGAGCACATCCATGATTGGGCGGTTGTAGCCGGTGGTGCTGCCGATCTTGATGCCATCGAGCCGCAGGCGGTTGACGACTTCGAGCGCGCCAGGGATAAAGTCGGCAAAATCACCGACGACGCGGGCGTTCATCGGCGTGAACACCTCGTAGAGATGGTCGATATCGCTGTTGGCCACCGGCTTGCCATAGCGGCGCTCCCACTGCGCTGCCACCTCGGGCAGCTGGCACAGCGCTGCAATATGGTCCCATTTGGCAGAACCCATTGGGCCCCGGGCCTGGGCAATGCTGATCTCGATGCCGAAATCCTTGAACAGCTGCACAAAGGCGCCCATCGGCGCGCGTGAGCCAAAGTCGACAATCGTGCCGGCCCAGTCAAAAACAACGGCTTGTACGCGTTGGGGGTTGTGAAAATTCGTCATGGTGTCCTCTGCTCCATGGCCTGGCCACTGGCCAGGGTCCGTGTTGGGGCTGTCTATATAAGAGATGTGTCGTTCTGCGTGCCCGGCAACCCTTACCAATGGGCAAAGGTGTCGTGCGCCACGCCAAAGCCGGTGCTCGCGCCCGTGCCGCTGGTGACGATGGCCACGCGGGTGGCGGCGTCCGGCGCCTCGATAAAGCAGTCCGTCTGCGGAGCCGATGGGTAGATACCTACCCAGCGCTCGGTCACGCGGTAGTCGCCAATGTTCAATGCTTCGCGCATATGGCGCAGCATCAGCGCATCGACCTCGTCCTGCGCAAAGGGCTGGACGGAGGCGCCATAGTGGTGCGAATCGCCGACCACCAGGCTGCCGTCAGCGCTTTGCACGGCGATCAGGTGGATGCCATGGGAAAGGCTTTCGCCCTCTTCCTGCTGCAGTTGCTCGAGCAAGGCGCGCGCCTCGGGCAGCTTGCTGTAGCCGTGGTAGCGCACCAGGCTCAGGTCGCCCATCACCGATGCGTTCAGGCGCAGATTGCCAGCGGGCTGTACGCGCAGCATCTGCAGCTGGCACAGCTGCACCTGGTGTTTGGCAAACAGCGCGCTGTAAAGGCCATGGATATCAGCATTGGTGCATACCACCACGCGCTCGGCATGCAGCTGGCCCTTGGCTGTCACCACCTTGGGCGTGGCCACTTCCAGTACTGCTTCGCCAAAGCGGAAGGTGACTTGCATCTGCTCGGCCAGCCAGCGCGTCAGCTGGGCGATCGCGTCGCGTGATTCGACACGCAGGTCAATGGGGCTGTGCAACACGGCCTTGGCCTGGTCCAGCCGCAGCTCGGGCGCGTGGCGGGCGGCCTCTTCGGGGCTCCACAGTGTGCAATTCACGCTCTGGGCCATCTCGGTGTGCATAAAGGCCTGCAACACATCCAGCGCCTTGTCGCGTGTCGCCACCAGGTTCAGGCCCTGGTGCTGCACCGTTATACCGGCCTTGGGCGCAAGCTCGGCCCAGACGTCGCGCGCATGGCGGGCGCGGCGCCAGGTGTCCCCTGCCCCCTGGCCGGTCACCGTCACAAAGCCAAAATTGCGGATCGACGCGCTCACGCAGGCGGCATCCCGGTCGACCACGCAGACCGTAAGGCCCCGGCGTGCCGCCTCATAGGCATGGGCGAGGCCCACAATGCCTGCACCCACCACAATCACATCAAAACTTGTGCTTCCCACCGTCATTCCTGTCTTTCCTGGTTCTCAAATCATCTTGTCCATCCACACGATCAGCGCTTGCGCCAAGCCTGCGTGCGCTTGTTCAACCACCAGCCCAGCGCCTGGTAGAGCACGGTCACCACGCAGCTGATCGCGGCAATCATCACCGCCATCGCAGCGGCAGCGGCCATGTCCCCGGCCTCATCCAGGTTCAGGATGGCAACCGCGCCCAGGCGGGTTTCTGGCGAGTAGAGGAAGACGACGGCCGAGATCGTGGTCATCGCGGCCACAAAGAAGTAGCGCGAGACCTCCAGCAAGGCCGGCAGGCACATCGGCAGGGTCACCTTCCACAAGGTGCGGTAGAACGGCACCTTGAGCGAGGCGCTGACCGATTCAAACTCGCCATCGATCGACTTGAGCGCCGTCACCAGGGTCATGTGGCCGGTGGTGTAGTAGTGCATCACCGTGCACAGCACCATCAAGGGCATGGTCTGGTACAAAAAGTTCAGCGGGTTGCCAGGGGCGTTGAAAAAGAAGATATAGCCCAGGCCCAGCACCAGGCCGGGCACGGCCATGGGCAGCATGGCCAGCATGCGCAGCACCGGGCGCAGCGCGGGCATGCCCTTGGTTTTTTCCAGCAGATAGGCGCCCATGAAGACCACGATGGGCCCGGCCACCGCAGCGCTCGCGGCCATGGTCAGGCTGTTGAAGACGGCGGTATCGACACCGGCATCGACCAGGCCGCTGGTGTAGTGGCTCAGGGTCAGGTCCAGTTGGTAGGGCCAGAACTGCACCAGCGATGCAAAGATGGCCATGCCGAACATGGCCAGCATCAGCGCGGCCAGCGTCCAGCACAGCAGGCTGCAAAAGCGGTCGGTCGCGGCATGGCGGCTGGGCTGCAGCACCACGGCGCGCGCGGTCAGCACCGCGGTCTGCTTTTTCTGCACCTGGCGGTCAATCGCATAGGTGATGACGGCAGGCAGCAGCAGCAGCAAGGCCACGACGGCGCCACGCTGGAAATCCTGCTGGCCGATCACCAGCTTGAACACATCGGTGGCGAGCATGTTGAAATTGCCGCCGATCACCTTGGGGATACCGAAATCGGTGATCACCAAGGTAAACACCACCAGCGCGGCCGAGACAACGCCATAGCGCGCTGCGGGCAAGGTCACAGTCAGGAACTGGCGCGTGCGGCTGGCCCCCAGCGCGGTGGCGGCCTCGTAGAGGCGCTGGTCGCCCAGGGCCAGTGCGGTGATCAGGATCATCAGTGCATGCGGAAACGTGGCAAAGCACTGGGCCAGCACAATGCCGGGCGCGCCGTAGATGGTGTCAAACCCCAGCGCATTGAGAACGGACTTGAGCACGCCCTGATTGCCAAACCAGTAGATCAGCGAGATGGCAGACAGCAGCGACGGGGCCAGCAAGGGCAGCAGGCTGATGCTGCGCAGCAGGCCCTTGGCGCGGATGCCCGAGCGCGTGATGGCATAGGCAAAGCCAAAGGCGAGCGGGATGACCAGGGCGGTGACCACCAGCGATACCCAGAGGCTGTTCCAGAGGCTGCCCAGCAGCGCGGGCGACTGGAAATAGCGCACAAAGCGCATGAAGGCCGAGCCCTCGTCGCCCGAGGTGGGCGCAAAGGCCTGGCCCAGCAAGGCGGCCAGCGGTGCCAACAGGCCAAGCAGCAGCAGCGCGGTGATGGCGACCAGCGCCAGTTGCGCGATGCGGTCACTGGGCGCTGCATGCAGGCCGGTATGGCGGGGGAGCGCTGCGGGCGCTGAAACGGATGAGGTCATAGTGTGTCGGTAAGGCCCCGTGACCGGGGACATGGCCGCGAGCGGCCCCTGCCCCGGCGCTTGCCAGGGCAACGGCCGGGCTCAGGCGGCCTGGGCAAAAATCTTCAACTGCTGCGCATGGATGGAAAACTGCAACCAGCGCCCCACCTGGATATCGAGCTGCAGACACTGCGCCGGGCTCAGCTGCAGCTGCACATGGCGCTCGGGCAGGCGCTGCACATCGACATGGACGATGCACAACGCTCCGAGAAACTCCAGCTGCTCGACGACACCGGTGAGCACCGGCGCGCCATTGGGCGCAGGCGCGCTGCCGATGGGCGGCATGGCCGTGCAGTCATGCACGCTGCAGTCTTCTGGCCGCAGGTAGACATGCAGGCTTTCGCCGGGGCTCATGCGCGGCGCCTGCGGGCAGTACAGCTTGTGGCCTGCCAAGGTGATGCCGCCATTGCCGGCGGCCAGGGCCTGCAGCTTGTTGGCCTTGCCGATGAACTCGGCCACAAACGGGGTGGCCGGGCGTTGGTAGATGTCGCGGGGCGTGCCCACCTGCTCGACCACGCCATGGTTCATCACCACGACGCGATCGGCCATGGCCATCGCCTCTTCCTGGTCATGCGTGACCATGATGGTGGTGACATACAGGCGCTGCTGCAGCGCCCGGATCTCGTTGCGCAGGTGCACGCGCACGGTGGCATCCAGGGCGGACAGCGGCTCATCGAGCAGCAGCAGGCCGGGCGACATCGCCAGCGCACGGGCCAGGGCCACGCGCTGCTGTTGGCCACCCGACAGCTGGGCCGGGTACTTGCCCCCGCTCACCGACAGGCCCACGGTGTCCAGCAGGCTTTGCACCTTCTGGGCCACCAGGGCCTTGGGTTGGCGCTGGCTGACGAGGCCATAGGCCACGTTGTCAGCCACCGTCAGATTGGGAAACAGCGCATAGGACTGGAAGACGATCCCGTAGTCCCGCTGCGAAGCGGGCAGTTGGGAGATGTTCTTGCCGTCCTGCCAGATCTCGCCGCTGGTCTGGGCTTCGAGCCCGGCAATCGCACGCAGCAAGGTGGTCTTGCCGCAGCCCGAGGGGCCCAGAAAACATACCAGCTCGCCACGGCGAATCTGCAGGTTGATCGACTGCAAGGCGGTAAAGCTGCCGTAGGACTTGTGCAGATGGCGAATCTCCAAAAAGGGCGGGCCACCCTCTTCGTTGCCACGGCGCAAGCCCTGCTCGGCGGACTCGAATGCATACGAGGTATCGCGCACGGGCGTGGTCTGCGCCGCCTGGCCCTGCGCTACTGGCAAACGCGCTGTCTCCCTGTCACTCACTTCTTGGCCTCGCTCTTGGCGTCGTAACGCTTGGTCCATTCGGCCAGCACGCGATCGCGGCTGTCGGCCATCTTGGAGAAGTCCAGCGGAATCAGGCGTGACTCATAGTCGGCAGGAATATTGGCCAGCTTGGGTGCAACGCCGGGCATGGCGGTAACGGCAAAGTTCTTGCCGTACAGCTCCATCGCCTCCTTGCTCACCGCCCAGTCCACCAGCTTTTGGGCGGCATCGGCGTGCTTGGTGCCCTTGTAGATGCTGATGCCTTCCAGATCCCAGCCCAGGCCTTCCTTGGGGAACACCAGCTCGATGGGTGCACCCTTGGCCTTGTTGGCGTGCGCACGGTATTCAAACGAGATACCGGCGACATACTCGCCCTGGGCGGCCATGTTGCAGGGCTTGGAGCCCGAGTGGGTGTACTGCGCAATGTTCTCGTGCAGTGCATCCATGTACTTCCAGCCGCCGCCGTTGCCGTTGTCGTCGCCAAACAGCTGCAGCCAGGCGGCTACGTCAAAGTAGCCGGTGCCGCTGGATGCGGGATTGGGCATCACCACCTGGCCCTTGAACTCGGGCTTGGTCAGGTCTTGCCAGCTGGTGGGCATGGGGATGTTGCGCTTCTTGGCTTCGACGGTGTTGAAGCAGATGGTGGCGCCAAACACGTCCATACCAACCCAGTGGGGTGGGTTCTTGCTGTCGCGGTACTTGGCGGTGATCGCCTCCAGACCCTTGGGCGCATAGGCTTGCAGCATGTCGTTCTTGTCGAAAATCGCCAGGCTCGATGCCGCCACGCCCATGATCACATCGGCCTTGGGGTTGGCTTTTTCGGCCAGCAGCTTGGCGGTGATGACGCCGGTGGAGTCACGCACCCACTTCAGCGCGATGTTGGGGTGGTTCTTGTTGAAGGCCGTCTCATAAGCCCTGAGCTGGTCCATCTCGAGCGCCGTGTAGACCGTCAGTTCCGTCTTTTGGGCATACACCAGGCCCGTTGCTGCCATGGCGGCAGCTGCAGCCACCAGCTTTTTCCAGTTCTTCATTGCGTACTCTCTCGCCTGGGTTAATAGGATCGATGGAGTATCTGAAGCCTTTGTGACAATGGCATGGCGGATTGGCGAAGCTTGGATGACACAGGCGCTCGTCATATTGACGAGGTATTTGGGCTGTATCGCAGGCGCTACAGTGGCCTGCCATCCTGCGCCTGAAGGCCGACATTCCCAGTGGCCCTGCGCTGGATTGGGCGCCACTTTATGCTGCTCGCATGACATCAGCCACCTGGATCGCCTATATCGACGGCAGCGCCCTGCCCAACCCGGGGCGCATGCGCATTGGCGGCATTGCCTATGCGCCCGATGGGGCCAGCCACCGCTTTAGCCAGGCAGTAGGCCATACCGGCTGCAACAACGAGGCCGAAGCACTGGCCGCCATCCATGCCCTTCAATGGCTGCAAGGCATGGGCGCACGCGAGGTGCTGCTGCACACCGACAGCAGCATTCTGGCCGCGCAAATGGCAGAGCCCGCCGCAAAACCCATCGCTCGCCTTGCCGCGCTGTATGAACAGGCCCGTGCGCTGCGTGCCGGCTTTGTGCAGCTGGAGGTGCGCTGGGTGCCGCGCCACAAAAACACCGTAGCCGATGCCTTGGCGCGCGGTGAAGTGGCGCCGGCAGACGATGCGGTAGATGTGGTAGATGTGGTAGATGCGGTAGATGCGGTAGATGAGGGCGATGAGGTCGATTAGGGAGGGTTGGTAGGTTAGGTGGAGTTGGAAGGGGAGGACGGCTAGGCAG
>NZ_JBBGYU010000005.1:0-24058 GCF_037479555.1 Comamonas sp. MYb396
GCGGTGCAGGCGCCGGCGCAGCGGCTTGCCGCGCCGCGCCTGGCTGCGATCTTTGCTGCCGCCCTGCAGCGCCTGCGCGCCGCGCCGCTGGGCCTGTTGCTGGCCTGGGGTGTGCTGGCGCTGGTGGCCTTGTGGGCCATCGCACCGGGCCTGTTTACCAGCTACAACCCGGTGCTGGGCACCGCCGGCCAGCAGCTGCAGGCGCCCAGCGCCGCCCACTGGCTGGGAACGGACGCGCTGGGCCGCGACAGCTATGCGCGCCTGGTCTATGGCGCGGTGCATTCGCTCAGCGGCGCCTTTGTGGCCGTCACTGTGGGCCTGGTGCTGGGCAGTTTGCTGGGCCTGGTCGCAGGCGCTACGGGCGGCTGGGTGGAGGATGTGGTGATGCGCATCGTCGATGTGCTGCTGTCGGTGCCCTCGCTGCTGCTGTCGCTGTCGGTGATCATCATCCTGGGCTTTGGCACGGTGAACGCGGCGCTGGCCGTGGGGGTTGTGTCGGTGGCCAGCTTTGCGCGGCTGCTGCGCTCGGAAGTGGTGCGTGTGCGCCGCTCTGACTATGTGGAGGCCGCACTGGGCAGTGGTGGGCGCTTTGCGGCTGTACTCTGGCGCCATGTGCTGCCCAATTCGCTGACCTCGGTGATCGCGCTGGCGGCGCTGCAGTTTGGCTCGGCCATTCTGGCGATCTCCACCCTGGGCTTTCTGGGCTATGGCGCGCCACCACCCACACCCGAATGGGGCCTGTTGATTGCCGAAGGCCGCAACTACATCTCCACCGCCTGGTGGCTGACGGCCGCACCCGGCCTGCTGGTGGCAGCGGTGGTGCTGGCGGCCAACCATATCAGCGCCGATCTGACCCGGAGGCGCGCATGACGGACAGCGCCATTCCCGTTTTGCAGGTCGAGAACCTGTCGATCGCCTACCACGATGGCCAGGCCGAGCAGCGCACCGTGCACGAGGTCTCGTTTTCCATCGCCGCCGGCGAGGTGCTGGCCCTGGTGGGCGAATCCGGCTCGGGCAAGACGACCACTGCCCAGTCCATCATGGGCCTGCTGGCCGACAACGGCCGGGTGCAGGCGGGCAGCATCCGCATCAATGGAACCGATGTAGCAGGCTGGTCGCAGCGCCAACTGCAAGCACTGCGTGGCAAGGTGGTCAGCCTGATTCCGCAGGATCCGACCACCTCGCTGAACCCGGTGCGCACCGTGGGCGACCAGGTGGGCGAGATGCTGCGCCTGCATGGCTGGCGCGACAAAAAGCAGATTGCCCAGCGCGTGCTGGAGCTGCTGCAAAAAGTGGGGCTGTCGCAGCCCGAGCTGCGCGCACGCCAGTTTCCGCATGAGCTCTCGGGCGGCATGAAGCAGCGCGTGCTGATTGCCATCGCGATTGCGCTGCAGCCAGCGCTGATCATTGCCGATGAACCGACCAGCGCGCTCGATGTGACGGTGCAGCGCCGCATTCTCGATCTGATCGACGACCTGCGCCGCGAGTTTGGCACCGCCGTGCTGCTGGTCACGCACGACCTGGGCGTGGCCGCCGACCGCGCCAACCGCCTGGTCGTTCTGCAGGCCGGCCGTATCCAGGAGCAGGGGCCCACGGCCGATGTGCTGCGCAATCCGCAAAGCCGCTACACGCGCCAATTGTTGGCAGATGCGCCATCGCTGGGCACGGCGCCGGCGCGGGCGCCCAGGGCGCTGGATGCTGAGCCGGCGATTGTGGTGCGCGATCTGGTGCATGACTTTGCGGTGGCGGGCCAGCGCGGCCTGTTCCGTGCCGTCGATGGCATCTCGTTTGACGTGCCACGGGGCAGCACGCATGCGATCGTGGGCGAGTCCGGCTCGGGCAAGACCACGACCATCCGCGATGTGGTCGGCTTTGGCAAGCCCACATCGGGCAGCATCACGGTCGAAGGGGTCGATGTGACGGCCTTGCGCGGAGAGGCCTTGCGCCAGTTCCGCAAAACCGTGCAGCTGGTCTACCAGAACCCGTTCAGCTCGCTCGATCCGCGCCAGAGCATCTACGCGATCATCGAAGAGCCGTTGCTGAACTTTGAGCGCCTGGCGCCGGCCGAGCGCGAGCGCCGCGTGCATGACATGCTGGCCCGCGTGGGCCTGCCGCCTGCGGTGCTGACACGCCGGCCGCGTGCGCTCTCGGGCGGCCAGCGCCAGCGCGTGGCCATTGCCCGGGCGCTGATCCTGCAGCCCCGCGTGCTGGTGCTCGATGAGGCCGTGTCCGCCCTCGATGTGACCGTGCAGGCGCAGATTCTGGCGCTGCTCGACCAGCTGCAGCGTGAGCTGCAACTGACCTATCTCTTTATCTCGCACGACCTGGCCGTGGTGCGCCAGATTGCCGACACCGTCTCGGTGCTGCAGGGCGGCCGCCAGGTGGATGCCGGGCCGGTGGACGAGGTGTTCTCGCGCCCCAGCAGTGCCTATACGCGCGAGCTGATCGCCGCCATTCCCGGAAAAAAGCATGCCTATGAACCAGAGCCTCTCCCCGCACTCGCCGCCTAGAAAACGCCTGGGCTTTTTCAGCCGCCTGCTGGACCAGGCCAGCGCCGCCGAGCGCTACCGCCTGGTGACCGCGCAGATCCAGCATGCCGAGGCCCATGGCTTTGACACGGCCTGGGTGGCGCAGCACCACTTTCATGAAGCCGAAGGCGGCCTGCCTGCACCGCTGGTGTTTCTGAGCCATGTGGCCGCGCGCACGCAGCGCATCCGGCTGGGCACCGGGATTGTCACCTTGCCGATGGAAAACCCCATCCGGGTGGCCGAAGACGCGGTGGTGCTCGATCTGCTCTCGGGCGGCCGGCTGGAGTTTGGCGTGGGCACCGGTGGCACGCCCGAATCCTTTAGCGCCTTTGGACTGCGCAGCGACGACCGCGCCCGCATCTATGCGCAGCACCTGGCCGTGCTGCGCAATGCCTGGGCGGGGCTGCCGCTGCCCGGCGGCGATCGCCTCTACCCGGCAGGGCCGCAGCTGTTGTCGCGCATCTGGCAGGCGACGTTCTCGGCCGCCGGGGCCGAGCGCGCCGGCCTGGCTGGCGACGGGCTGATGCTCTCGCGCACCCAACCGCGCAGCGCCGAGGCACCGCATGCCAGCCTGGCTGATATCCAGAACCCCTTGATCGACACCTACCTGGCCGCGCTGCCGGCAGGTGCTGCGCCGCGCATCCTGGGATCGCGCACTCTGTTTGTGGCCGAGGACCGCCAGCGTGCGCTGCAGCTGGCAGAGCTGGGCCTGCGCCGCAGCCTGGCGCGTGCAGCGGCTGCCAACCCGGGCGGCCCGGCCAGCCAGTGGGGCACCGATGCACCGCTGGCGCAGCTGCTGGCCGCCTACGACGTGCATGTGGGCACGCCCGATGAGGTGATTGCCTCGCTGCGCGCCGACACGGCGCTGGCGCGGGCGACCGATATCTCCTTCCAGGTGCATTCGATCGACCCGCCGCATGCCGACATCCTGCGCTCGATTGCGCTGACCGCGCAGTACGTGGCGCCGGCGCTGGGCTGGCAGCGCGAGGATGCACTGGTGCCACCGGCGGCCGCCTCTTATCCCCTGCCAGTACCGGCGCTGGCCTGATTTTTTGGAGTGATACCGCTATGACTTCTGCATGGAACCCATCGCCTGGCGATGATGTGATTGACCAGCTCGCCGGCATAGCGCCGGGCAGCCATCTGGATGCCGTGCGCCGCCACCGGCTGCAGGCGCGCGAGCAGGCCCAGCAAAGCTTTCTGGCGCTGTTGGCGCCGCGCGCGCCGCTCAGCAGCGATTGGCCGCTGGCTGAGCGCCTGGCCGTTGCCGCCTTTGTGGCCGGCCTGCACCAGCAGCCGCAGGTGCAGCGCTTTTACCGCGATGCGCTGGCCGCCCAGGCCAGCCTGGCGCTGGGCAAAGCCGTGGATGCCGAAGTGGCGCAAGGCCTGGGCCGGGGGCCTTACGGCCAGTACCCGCAAGGCCCCTTGAGCGCCGAAGACCAGGCAGGCCCGGTCTATGCGGTGGGCGCGCAGAGCCGCGCCGTGTTGGGCGAGCGCTTGTCCGCCGGCCTGGCGCATGCGCATCTGCTGGTCTTCCACCCCCGTGATGCCCAGCCCGCGCATCTGCAGGCCTTGCTCGATGCCGGCTGGAGCGAGACCGACATCGTGGTGCTGTCGCAGCTGGTGTCCTTCCTGGCCTTTCAGATCCGCGTGGTGGCGGGCCTGCGCCTGTTGCAGGCGCATCCCGCTCCAGCCACATCCGCCCAACAACCCACCGCCGAGGAGAGCGCGGTATGAGCAAGCAGACCCTGCACTACCCGAACAGTACCGCGCCCCAGGTCTTTACCCAGGCCCAGCTGGACTGGCTGCCCTGGATCGAGCCCCTGCCCGAGGCCGAGCTGACCCCGAGGCACTTTGACGGCCTGGTCGATGCAGCGCGTGCCAAGTCGCCGTACTTTCGGCTGCTGGCGCGCGATCCCGACACCCTGGGCGCGCGCACCCGCACCGACAAGGACATCTTCTACAACCCCGATGGGGGCCTGCCCCGCGCCGAGCGCGAGTTGGCCGCTGCAGCCACATCCCGCCTCAACGGCTGTATTTACTGCGCCTCGGTGCATGCACGCTTTGCCTCGCATTTCTCGCGCCGCGAGGAAGTTGTGCAAAAGCTGCTGGATGATGGCGTGCAGGCCGATCTGGGTCCACGCTGGAATGCGATTGTTGCCGCCTCGGTCGCCTTGACCGAGACTCCGCTGGCGCTGGATGCTTCGCATATCGATGGCCTGCGCCAAGCCGGGCTGGATGACTATGCGATTGCCGATGCGCTGCAAGGCGCGGCCTTCTTCAACTGGGCCAACCGGCTGATGCTGAGCCTGGGCGAGCCAGCGCTGGAGACGGCACCGGCCTAGAGCGGCCAAGCAGCTTGAAAAGCCCTGGGAGGAGGCGCGGTGCCACCCAGGGTTTTTTCTTGCGAAGGTTGCCGCCGGGCGGCAGAAGAAAAAGCGGATACTTTGGCGCTGTATCCCTTTTGGTCCATGGCCTCATGCTCTTTCCTCTGCATCCTTCTAGTGGCGGCATACTGCAGCAGCTGTCCGTGCCCGGGCGGCGGGCCAGGGGCTCGGTATGAGCGCCTTGCAAGTCTTGCGTGCCTGGCTGGGGCTGCTCGCGCTCAGCCTGGGCCTCGCCAGCGCCCAGGCTGCACCGCCCGATTACCAGGATCTGTATGCCCACCCCGAGCGGGCCTTGCCGATGCAGCAGCACTGGCAGATGCAGCCGGTGTCGTCGTCTGCGCCACCCTGGGCAGAGATCTTCATGTTCCAGACCCGCTTTGATCCCCGCCTGGTCGATCGCCTGCGCTGGCTGAGCCTGAACCCTGACCCCGACACGGCACTGGCCCCCGCCTTGTTCGATGCCCTGGACGGCCGCACGCTGTTTCTGGCGCCGTCCGCGCGCAGCCTCTGCAATGGCCGCTGGCAGGTGCTGCGGGTCGAATCCATCAGCAACTCCAGCGTCAACAAGGTGCTGCAGCCCGCTACCAAGGTCTGGCTGGTGCAGCACAAGCCAGGCGGCACACTGGAGGCCACCACCGCCTACGGGCGCCTGGATGCGCAAGGCCATTGGGCCGTGCCGCCGCTCACCTGCGACGGCAGCACCACCAACGCGGTGTTCTCCGCCGATGCGCTCGCCTACCTGATGCCGGACGATGCCCAGCCCCTGCCCTCGGACCTCCAGCTGGACCTGGTGTATGCGCAGCCGGGCCTGCGCGATGCTCGGGGCCGCTGGCTCGCGCCGGTGCCGCCCAGCGATATCACCACCGCGCAGTGGATGGACTACAAAAAGCAGATCGTCACACCGGGCTCGACCGGCTCGGGCCTGATCGATCCGCAAGGGCGCATGGTGATTCCGTTCATCTTTGGCATGCTGCCCGATGCGACGGCGCAGCGCCGCATCCAGCTGTGCAGCAACGCCGGGCTGCGCCTGCTGCGCGACGCCCAAACGCCCCGGGTGTGCCGCTGGCAGCGCCTGCAGCGCAGCCAGGGTGGGGAGGGGTTGCGCTCCGCCAAGGACGCGGCGACCGGGCGCTGGGGCTACCAGAATGCACGCGGTCACTGGGTGATTGCGCCGCAGTTCCATGAGGCGCGCCGCTTTCGCCATGGCTACGCGGTGGTGGCAGCGCCGTTTTCCGAGGACTGGCGCCCGCCCGGCTGGCAAGACGCGTGGCCGATGGTCCGGCAGTACTGGCGCATGGGCCGCTATTGGGTGGCCGAGGCGCTGGTGCGCAATCCATCGACCGCCGGGCAGTGGGCCATCCGCTATGGTCTGATGAACGATGCCGGCCAGTGGCTGGCGCCGCAGGCGCAGCTGCCGCTGCAGATCACCGTGCCATCGCCCGCCGGTGGCCGCAACGGCCACTATGCCCAGATGCTGGCCGCCCATTTGCCGGCGCTGCTGGGCCGCCAGGTCGAGGTGACACATCTGCCCGATGCCAGCGTGGCCGACTACGAGCGGCTGGCTGCCCAAGGCGGCAACCGCCAGGTTCTGTTCACCGCCATGACCCTTCCGCGCGGCGGACTCCCGGGCCTGCACCAAGGGCCCCCCATCGATACGGCGCTGCGATCGCTGCAGCCGGTGACCCTGGTTGCGTCGCAGCCCTTGGTGCTGGCCATCGATAGCACCCAGGCCGATGCGCTGGGCATCCATAGCACCGATGATCTGCTGGCCTACGCCCGTTCCCACCCGGGCCGGTTGCGGGTGGGTACCGGAGAGGATGGCTGGATCGGTCCGCTGGCGTTGGCCCAGTTGCTGGCGCGCAGCGGCGTGGACCTGCAGCGCGTGGTTTTTCCCGGCAGGTACCCCGACTCCGATGTGGTGACGAAGGCGCATGCGGTAGAGCTGGTGTTGGCGCCTGTGAATGGCGTAGCCACTGCGGTGCGGCGTGGCCAGCTGCGGGTGCTGGGCACCACGGCCGACCCGGCCCATCCGCAAAGCCTCGATGGCATCACCTGGCCCACCTTGGGCGCCCATGCCTTGCTGGCAGGTTTGGCGGTCTACGACCACTTCATCCTCTGGGCCGCTGCCAACTCCGATGCCGCCGCCAACCGCGAACTGCAGCAGGCTGTGGCCCAGCTGCTGGCCAAGCCCGAGATCCAGCAGCAGCTGCAGGGCATCCAGGCCGTCGGCGGCGGCGGCTCGCCCGAGAGCCTGCTGGCGCTGGAGGCGCAGATGCGCGAGCAATGGCTGCGCGCCCAGGCCTTGACGGCGCCCTGATGGCGGACTGCGCAGCGCTGATTAGCCCTCGCCCCCGAGCATGACGCCGCCTTCCTGGCAGCGCAGGTAGGCGGCGATTTCGGCGGGTATCGACGGGTCATCCGCCGCCAGGATCTGGCAGCTGCGCAGATGGCTGCGCCAGGAGCCGGCCGCGCCTTCGCGCATCAAGGCGACGCGGGCTGAGAAGGGCTGGCGGAAGGACGTGGAGGCCACACCGGTCACCAGACCGTAGAGGAAGCGGGCGGGGGTGCGGTGCTGCGGCGTCAGCACGCTGAAGGTGAGCTCGTTTTTCTGCTTGCTCTCAAAGTCCAGCATAAACATCCGGTCCCCCAGCAGCACGCAAAAGCCATGGTAGACAAACGAGAACCAGCTGCTGCCCCCCAGGCCGTTGGACATCGGAAAGCGCTCCACCGTCCGGTAGAGCGTGCGGCCATCGCGCTCGAAGATGGTGGTGACCGAGCGCAGCACCTTGCCCTTCATGATGGACGAGCAGTGGTAGCGGTAGTACATGCCGTGGTAACGCGCCAGCGCCGCCTGGTTGCCATCGGCGGCATCCATCAGCCCCAGCAGCCGGGGAAAGCGCAGCAGGTTGGGCGGCTCGCGGTCAATGCCTTCGTAGAAGGCCTTGAAATCGGCCGGCATGCGCAAGAGATCGCTGGGCTCCATGTGGAAGTAGCGGGCGATCTTGGCCAGTACTTTTTGCGAGGGATGGTGCCGGCCCGCCAGGTATTTGTTGAACTGCTGCCGGTTGACATCAATGCGTTCGCAGAAATCGGAGATGGAGTCAAAGGAGCCCGCAAGCAGTTCCAGATTCTTGACGAGTGATGAAAGGCTGTCCGTGTGCGGCATAGGTCTCCTGCGGGTTCTGGAACATGTGCTTCTTTGGGGCCTGAATATTCTGACCTGCTTTGCAGCCCATGCGGGTCGGGGCACCAAGAAGTTGACAGGCTGAAGCACCAAGTGCGCCACAGTGCTTCGTCAAAAGCGCCTGATGCGAAATTGATTGAAAAAATTCTGCCATCTAAAGTGGCTCTTACTGACGCGCAAGCATCTCTGGGCCTGGCAAGGATTCCAGACGGATGGCGGTAGCGGGCAGGTTGGTCGGGTGCAAAAAAGAGGTTGCCATGTGCGACCGTATTTTTTGCCCAGGCTGACATGTCAGGCAACCCGGTGGCATGTCAGTACTAACCCTGGCTGACCTTTTCATTTCGCACTGGAACCGCTATGTCTCAACCCCAGCAACCGCAAGCCTCTCGCCGTGGCCTGCTCAAGGGCACCGTCGCCGGTGCTGCCACTCTCGCTTTCCCAGCCCTGTGGATTCCGGCCTCGGCGCAGGACAAGCGCATCGTCGTGCGCGACCCGGGCGGCCCGTATTCCGAGGGCTTTGCAGAAGCGTTCTACAAGCCGTTCAAGGCCGCAACGGGGATCGAGGTGGTGCCCATCGTGGCGCAGGCGGACCCGACAGCGCAGATCAAGGCCATGGTGGATTCCAAGAATTATGCCTGGGACATGGCGCTGCTCAACCGCCAATCGGCGGATGTGCTGACAGACGCGAAGACGGGCATCTATCTGGAGCCTGTGAATGTCGATGCACCGGAGATTCCCGAGAAATTTCGCTCGCAGTACCTGATTGCAACCCTGGTTCTGCAGACCGTTCTTGCGGTGCGCACCGACAAGTTCAAGGACCGCAAGATGCCGAACTCCTGGGCAGATTTTTTCAACGTCAAGGAGTTTCCGGGCCGCCGCGCGATGCGCCGCAATCCCTCGGATACCTTGGAGGAGGCCCTGCTGGCTGCGGGCATCAAGGGCGACAGCCTGTATCCGCTCAACCTCGACAAGGCATTCGCCTCCTTGAACAGCATCAAGAAGGATGTGCAGGTCTGGTGGACGGGCGGTGCACAGACCTCGCAACTGCTCAAGAGCGGCGAGGTGGACATGTGCCCCACTTGGAATGCCCGGGCGCAGACCGTTATTGACGAGGGCGCACCGGTGAAGATCATCTGGAACGAGGGCCTGTGGAGCTACGAGGGCTTCGCCATGCTCAAGGGCACGCCCAAGGCGGCCATCTGCCGCGAGTTCATCAAGTTCAGCTGCGATGCCAAGCGCCAGGCGATCTACACCAAGTACCTGGCCTATGGCCCGTCCAATCCCGAGGCCTACAGCCATATCGATGCGGCACGCGCACGCATGCTGCCGGCCTTCCCCGAGAACCTTGCCCAGTCCATTCAGCTCGACGGTCGCTATTGGGCGTCGAACAAGGACAGCGTCACCGAGCGCTTCAACACCTGGCTGCTCAGCTGAGGATCGACCATGCTGCTTGCCACTGCCAGCCATGCCATGCGGGAAATGAATACTGCTGTGACTACCACCAAGACAACGAGCCAGGCCATGGCCGCTGCCGGGCCCAAGCTGCAGGTGCGCGGCATCTCCAAACGCTATGGCGACAGCTATGCGCTGCGTGCCTCCGACCTGGAGCTGCGACAAGGGGAGTTTGTTACCTTGCTGGGGCCTTCGGGATCGGGCAAGACCACCTTGCTGATGATGATTGCCGGCCTGGTCCAGCCCAGCTCGGGCGATATCTGGATCGACGGCCAGGTCGCCACCGGCCAGCAGCCCTACCAGCGCGATGTGGGGATGATGTTCCAGAGCTATGCGCTGTTTCCGCACATGACGGTGGGCGAGAACATAGCCTTCCCGTTGAAGATGAAGGGCATGCCCAAGGACCGCATCCGTGATGCGGTGCAGGAGGTGCTGGAACAGATCAAACTGCCGTCGGTGCGCAACCGCTTTCCGTCTGAGCTGTCGGGCGGCCAGCAGCAACGCATTGCCTTGGCCCGGTCCATCGTGCACCGGCCGTCGGTGGTCTTGATGGACGAACCGCTGGCAGCGCTCGACAAATCGCTGCGCACGCACATGCAGATGGAGATCCGGCAACTGCAGCAGGCACTGAATATCACCGTGCTGTATGTGACCCATGACCAGGAAGAGGCGATGACCATGTCCGACCGCATCTGCCTGATGAACGAGGCGCGCATCGAGCAGGTGGCCGCGCCGTCGGAGCTGTACTTTGCGCCGCGTACCGTCTTTGCCGCTGGCTTTTTGGGAGAGTCCAACACCATCGAGGGCAGGGTGGAGGCCGTGCGCAATGGCATGGCCGAGGTTCGCCATGCCCATGGCATGCTCGAAGGCCGTTTGATGAATACCGCCAACCCAGGCGATGCCTGCCGGGTGATGGTGCGGCCGGAGGCCATCCGCATGCTGGCGCCTGACAGGCTGACACCAGGGATGAATGCCTTGCCAGCGACCGTGGCATCGCACGTGATCTGCGGCGCTACCTCGCGCACCTTGCTGCACACGCCAGGCGGTGTGGGGCTGTCGGCGGTTCAGCTGACCTGCCGAAGCACGCCCGCGCCCACGGGGCCGGTGATGGCTGCTTTCACGGCCCAGGATTGCCTGGTGTTTGGAGCCCAGGCATGACTGGCGATAACCCTGTGAAATGGCGCGGCCTGGCGCTGCTGTCGCCTGCTCTGCTGTTCATCCTGGCGCTGGTCTTCGTCCCGGTGGCCATCCTGCTTTTCGCCTCCTTGAATGGGCCGGCCGGCTTCTCGTACAGCGCCTTCTCACGCCTGGTCCATGTGCCTATCTATGCCCAGGTCATGGGGCACAGCGCGGCGCTGTCGGCGGTGGCTGCGTCGCTGAGCGTGTTGGCCGCCTTTCCGATTGCGGTGGCCCTGGCGCGAACCACCGGAGGCTGGCGCCAAGTGCTCTGGATCGGTGTGCTGCTGCCGTTCTGGACCAGCTTTCTGGTGCGCACATTTGCCTGGATTGTGATCCTGGGTCGCAATGGCCTGGTCAACAACCTGCTGGTGTCGCTGGGCATCAGCGCCGAGCCCCTGGAGCTGCTGTACACCCATCTCAGCGTCATCATCGGCCTGGTACATGTGCTGTTGCCCTTGGCCATTTTGACCATGTTGCCGGTCATCGAGTCCATGGACCGGCGCCTGATGCCTGCAGCATCGACCTTGGGCGCTAAGCCGGGTACTTCTTTCTTCGTGGTGTATTTCCCGCTCTGTGCAGCCGGCTGCACCGCTGCATGGCTGACCACCTTCGTCTCGGCGCTGGGGTTTTTCATCACCCCGGCCTTATTGGGTTCGCCCAAGCAGACCATGGTGGCGCAAATCATCATCCAGCAGGTGCAGGAAATGATGGATTGGAGCCTGGCCGCAGCGCTTGCGCTGGTCACCCTGGTGGCCACCTTGGGCGTCTACTGGGTCTATGACAAGCTGGTGGGTCTGTCGAGTCTGGCCGGCGAAGCCAGCAAATCCGCAGGTGGCAGGCTGAGCCGGATTCGCGCATTCAAACAGGCTCTGATGTGGAATCTCGGACGTGCCAGCGACCGCGTATTGCAAGTGCTTCCTTTCCGTTCCGCCAGCGCAGAGCAGCGTCCGGTACCCTGGTTTGCGCTGTTGCTGGTGGCACTCATGGTAGCGCCGGTCCTGGTCCTGATTCCTGCGTCTTTCACGACCAGTGCATTCATCGACTGGCCACCCCAGGGTTTCAGCACCCGCTGGTATGCCGAAGTCTTCCAGTCGCCGGTATGGGGCACCGCCTTCTGGCGTTCCTTGGGCGTGGGGGCGGTAGCGGCCTTGATCGCCAGCCTCATTGGTATTCCTGCGGCCTTTGCCTTTGCCCATCAGCGCCTTCCATTCCGCTCGCTGCTGCTGGGCCTGGTGCTGGCGCCCGTCATTCTGCCCAGAATCATCATTGCGCTGGGGCTGTTCTATGTGCTGTCCCGCCTCAACCTGGTGGGCTCGTCCCTGGCCCTGGCCGTGGGCCATGCCGCGTTGGCGCTGCCCTATGTGGTCATCACGGTCACGGCGACCCTGAAGTCCTATGACCGGCGGCTGGATGCTGCGGCTGCCGTGCTGGGGGCGCGCACAGGCGCCAGGCTGGGCCGGGTGACCTTGCCCATCATCATGCCGGGCGTTGTGTCCGCGCTGATCTTTGCTTTTGCCACGTCGTTCGATGACCTGACCTTGTCGCTGTTTGTCAGTGGCGGGCTATTCACGACACTGCCCAAGCAGATGTGGGATGACGCCCTGCTCAAGGTCAGCCCCTCGCTGGCCGCGGTATCGGTGCTGTTGTTTGCAGGTGTTCTGCTGGTCATGGCCGCTGCCTACCTGGCGCGTGCTGCGTTGGCCCGGCGCCGTTTTGCCTGAAGAAGGAAAGCCTCCCTATGGCTGAAGAGATTGTTGTCATTGGTGCCGGCATCGTCGGTGCGGCATGTGCAGCGCGGCTGACGATGGCGGGTAGAAAGGTCGTCGTCATTGACCGGGTGCTGCCGGGTATGTCCTGCTCCTTCGGTAATGCCGGTGGGCTCAGCCCCACCATCAGCTTTCCGCTGGCCACGCCCGACATGTACCGGCAGATTCCGGGCTGGATGCTGGACCCGGAGGGACCATTGGTGGTGGATTGGAAATACCTGCCCCGGGCACTGCCCTGGTTGCTGCGGTTTCTGCGCGAAGGTTCAGCGGCGCGCAGCAGCCAGGCTGCGCAAGGCGTGCGCACGATGATGCGGGCTGTGTTTGAGGACTATGCGCCGCTGATCGCGTTTTCCCGGTCGGAGCAGCTCATCCACCATGCTGGACAGCTCTATGTGTTTGACAGCGATGCGGGCTTTGCGAAGGAGCAGGGCGCGATTGCAGCGCGGCGTGCGCTGGGACTGGCGCAGCAGGTGCTGGCTGGCAGCGAGATCCAGGCCTTCGAGCCCCAGCTGAGCCCGCGTTTCAAGCATGGCGTCTACCTGCCCAGCCATGGGCATTGCTCCAACCCACAGGGATTTGTGCAGCGTCTGGTGGAAGCCAGCGTGTCCGCAGGCGCCCGCTATCTGCAGGCCGAGGTCTCGCGGATTGAGCCCGGGCCTGACGGGGTGCTGGTGCATGGCCTGGGCAGCCCCCTGCTGGCCGACCAGGTGGTGCTCGCTGGTGGGGTCTGGTCAAACGCGCTCTTACGGCCGCTGGGCACATCGGCGCCTTTGGAGAGCCAGCGCGGCTACCACATCCAGATGCCCTACCAGGGCAGTGCGCTCGGCCGCAATGTCTTCTGGCAGGAGCGCAAGACACTGGCAACGCCGATGGACGCAGGCCTGCGCTTTGCCGGTACCGCCGAAATAGCGGGTCTGGATGCCAAACCCAATGAGCGGCGCTTTGCACTGTTGCACAAGGTGGCCGCCCAGATGTTTCCTGGCCTGGAGCAGGTCAGCGGCTCGCGCTGGATGGGACATCGACCCTGCACGCCGGATTCTCTACCACTGATTGGCGCACACCCACAGCACAGGAACATCGTCTGCGCTTTTGGCCATGGGCATGTGGGCCTGTCGGGTGCGGCATTTACCAGCCGGGCCGTTGCCCATCTGCTTGCTGGCGGCGCGCCAGAGCCCTCCTGGTCGGCCTTTTCGCCGGCTCGCTATCTCTAGCCGGAGCCCCAAATGGTCGCTGTTTTGGACATGGGCATGGACGGCACACCGTTGCAGGAGCGGGTCTTTGAAGCCATCAAGCAACGCATCATCAGCTGCGAGCTGCTGCCGGGGTCAGAACTCTCGGAGGCCAGCGTTGCGAACGACTACGGGCTCTCGAAAGCGCCGGTCCGCAGCGCCATGACCCGGCTGAGGGAGGCCGGCTGGCTGCAGAGCCAGCCGCGCCGCAGCCATATCGTCGCACCCTTGACGATCCAGGATGTCAACGAGATCTACGATGCGCGCTGCCTGATCGAGCCGGAGACGGCCCGGCTGGCTGCCGGCAAGGTCTCCAAGGTCTACCTGACCGCGCTCAATGGCGCCTGCCAAAGAGCCTATGACCTGAGCGACACGGTCGCCAAGCGTGCGTTTTTGCGCGCCAATGCGGACTTCCATATCGGTATTGCCAGGTCATGCGGAAACCAGCGCCTGGCCACCATGCTGGCCCAGCTGCATGAGCAGTCGTTGCGCGTGCTTTACCTGAGCGTCAGCGTGGCGCAGCGGTCGGACGCCTGGAAGAGCGGGCACAACGCCATCATCGACAAGCTGCTGCATGGTGACAGCGTGGGCGCAGCGGAAGAAACCCTGCAAGGTGTGGAGCGAAGCCGCATATCGGTGCTGGAGGCGCTTGCCCGTCACCAGGACCTGCTGACGATTTGAAAAGTTTGTGCTTCGGCGCAAGACCCCGTACCGACCATCGGTCGGCATTTCCCCCCGCGCCTCTGCGCACCACTATCTCAAGAGCCATGAAAGAAATTCCTCGTACCAATGTAGGCGTCCGCCTGTCTGATATCTCCGTGCACAACGGCGTGGCCTACCTCGCCGGCCAGGTGCCGCGTCAGACGATCGACCAGGACATCAAAGCCCAGACCGCTGAGGTGCTGGCCACCATCGACCGCTTGCTGGCCCAGGTGCAGAGCGACAAGAGCCAGATCCTGTCTTGTCAGATCTTTTTGCGCGATATCCAGCAGATTGCAGACATGAACGCGGTGTGGGATGCCTGGGTGCCTGCTGGAAAGTGCCCATCGCGTGCGACGGTGCAGGCATACATGGCCAACCCCAAGACGGGCATTGAGGTGGTGCTGACCGCCGCTTGCCCGGTGTAATGCAAAGCGCCTGTTGTGTAGACAACAGGCGCTTCGCTGCGACACCCGGCCGGCTGTGGCGGGGCAGACAGCGGCCATTCGATGCAAGGCAGCGATGGATCGCTGCCTTTATGCTTTCAGGCGGTCTGCTTCTTGTAGCGGCGCACGCGCAGGTCTGCCTGCTCCTGGTGGCCGGCAAAGCCCTCCATCGCGCACAGGCGTGAGCAGTATTCGCCGATGCTGGCAGAGGCCTCGTCCGTCAGCACGCGCTGGTAGGTGCAGGTCTTGATGAAC
Organism: Comamonas sp. MYb396; assembly: GCF_037479555.1. Taxonomy (NCBI): domain Bacteria; kingdom Pseudomonadati; phylum Pseudomonadota; class Betaproteobacteria; order Burkholderiales; family Comamonadaceae; genus Comamonas; species Comamonas sp. MYb396. Next base: position 15,126 of record NZ_JBBGYU010000005.1, read on the forward strand.
TTGCCCACCCACAGGCCGCCGGTGTAGCGTGCGGCGCGCATCGTGGGCAGGGTGTGGTTGGTGCCGATGACCTTGTCGCCATAGGAGACGGTGGTGCGCGCACCCAGGAACAGCGCGCCGTAGTTGCGCAGGTTGTGCAGAAAATAGTCCGGGTCACGGGTGAGGATCTGCACATGCTCGCCAGCGATGCGGTTGCCTTCCTGCAGCATTTCCTCCTGGGTGTCGCAGAGGATGATTTCGCCATAGTCGCGCCAGGCCACGCCGGCAATGGCGGCGGTGGGCAGCACCGCCAGTTGGCGCTCGATCTCTGCCGGCAAGGCCTCGGCCAGCGCTGCGGAGGTGGTGACCAGGATCGTGGGGGAGTTGGTGCCATGTTCGGCCTGGCCCAGCAGGTCGGCGGCGGCCATTTCCACATCGCAGCTGTCGTCGGCGATCAGCAAGGTTTCGGTCGGGCCGGCGATCAGGTCGATGCCGATGCGGCCAAAGAGTTGGCGCTTGGCCTCGGCCACATAGGCATTGCCGGGGCCGACGATCATGTCCACCGGCGCAAAGGCCTCGGTGCCCAGCGCCAGCGCGGCAACGGCCTGCACGCCGCCGATGCAGTAGATCTCATCGGCACCGGCGAAGTGCATGGCCGCGACGATGGCCGCATTGGGCTGGCCGTTGAAGGGCGGGGCGACAGCCACGATGCGCTGGACCCCGGCGACCTTGGCCGTCACCACCCCCATATGGGCCGAGGCGATCAGCGGGTACTTGCCGCCCGGCACATAGCAGGCCACCGATTCCACCGGGATGTTCTTGTGGCCCAGGATGACGCCGGGCAGGGTCTCGATCTCCACCTCCGACAGGCTGGCCAGCTGGGCCTGGGCAAAGCGGCGCACCTGCGCCTGGGCAAACTGGATGTCGTGCTTTTCCTGCTCGCTCAGCGCGGCCACGCAGTTGGCAATCTCGGCGGCGCTGAGGCGAAAGCTGGCGGGCGACCACTGGTCAAACTTTTGCGAATAGTCGCGCACAGCGGCATCGCCGCGTTCGGCGACGGCCGCGATGATCTGGGAGACGACGGCGCTCACTTCGGCGCTGATGGCGTTTTGTGCTGCGGCAGGCTTGGCGGATTTGAGTTGGCGAATCATGGGGCTCCTGGTGCCGATGGGTCGTTGAGGGCGGGGGCGAGATGCCGACGCTGCTTCATTGTGGCGAGCAGCCTGGGTGCGGGCAATTTCGCAACCGCCGCATTGGCGTGCCTGGCTGACGCAGTGGCTGCGTCACAGTGCGTCAGACGCCGGCAAGGGCAGGGCTGATGCCTTGCCAAGCTGTGCTCGGTCAAATAAGCCTATAAGGCAGTTGCGTTAGACTGCAGCATCCTCGCGCGGGGCCTGCCCGCGCTCCCACCATGACTTTTTGCCGGTCCGGCGACTGACCATGCGACGGGTGCTCTCCAACCGCTCTCCTGGGCGGGCTGCGGCAGCCGGTGTGTCTGAGACGACCGTGCGGGCCTCCCAACACGATGAGCACTTCCACCCCCTTGCTGACCGACAGCGCAAGAACCGATATCGCACAGCGCGCCTTTGTGCTCGATACCCAGGCCGAGCTGGCCAGCACCGTGCTGCCGATGCTGGCCCACCATGACCTGCTGCGCACCGGCCTGCCGGTCGCACAAGGGGGCCATGGTGGTGATGTGCGCGATGCCATTGCCGCGATCGCCGAGGTGGCCAGCCTGTCGCTGACGACGGCCTTTGTGTTCTGGAGCCAGCGCGCCTTTATCCATTACCTGCAAGCCAGCGGCAATGAGGCCGCGCGCGAGCGCTGGTGGGATGCCTTGCTGCGCGGTGAGATCGCCGGGGCGGTGGGCCTCTCCAATGTGATCAAGTTCCTCTCGCGCATCGAGGCCTTGCAGGTGCAGGCCAAGCCACTGGCGCAAGGCTGGAGCCTCGATGGCGTGCTGCCTTGGGTTTCCAACGTGCGCAGCCAGGGCTTTGTCGTGGCTGCGGCCGTGCAGCCCGAAGGCGGCGGTCTGCCGATGGTGATGGCGCTGGAGAGCGGGCTGCCGGGCCTGGTGCGCTCGCCCGATCTGGACCTGCTGGGCATGCGCGCCAGCAATACCGCTGCGCTGCAGCTCAACCAGGTGGTGGTGCCCGCGCATGCGCTGCTGGCCCAGGCCGGGCCTCCGTACCTGAAGGCCGCGCGGCCAGGCTTTTTGGGCATGCAGTGTGCGTTGTCGATCGGGCTGGCGCGGGCCGCGCTGCAGGCTGCTGCCCAGGGGGGCGGCGCGCGAGGCCCCTTGCACGAACGTGTGGCTGAGGCGCAGAAGCTGCTGGGCCAGATCGAGGCCGAGCTGCTGGACGGGGTGCTGGATGACCGCTGGGTCGCCGATGTCAGCCCCTTGTTTGCGTTGCGCATGCGCCTGGCAGGCCTCGTGCAGCAAGCGCTGCAGCTGGAGCTGCAGGCGACCGGCGGCCGCGCCTATCTGCAGGACCAGCAGCCCGATTTTGGCCGCCGCTGGCGCGAGTCGGCCTTTATCCCGATTGTCACGCCCAGTCTGACGCAGCTGGAGGGCGAGCTGGCCCAGCAAGCGGCGCAGGTGTCGGCATGACGGCAGCCCTTGCACCCCGCCAGGCCTTGCAGGGCCGGGGCCTGGCCTATGGCTACCGGGCCGGCCAGCCGGTGTTTGCCGGTATCGATATCGATATCGACAGCCAGGAGATTGTGGCGCTGCTGGGCGGCAGTGGCTGCGGCAAATCGACCTTGCTGCGCACGCTGGCGGGGCTGCAACCGCCCGATGCGGGAACCCTGCAGTTTCTCGATACGCCGTTGCGGGCGCCGCACCCGCGCGCGGCCGTGGTGTTCCAGCAGGCCAGCCTGCTGCCCTGGCTGAATGTAAAGGACAACGTGGCCTTTGGCCTGGATTTCAAGCACCAGCCCACGGCCACGCAGCCGGTGATTGCGCAGCGCGTGCAGGCCAGCATCGAGGCCGTGGGCTTGAAGGGCAAGGAGCGGCTGTTTCCGGCCCAGCTCTCGGGCGGCATGGCCCAGCGCGCGGCGCTGGCCCGGGCGCTGGCGCGCGAGCCGCGCCTGCTGCTGGCCGATGAGCCATTCTCGGCGCTTGATGTGCTGACCCGCAGCGACATGCAGGCGCTCTTGGTGGAGGTCGTGCACCGCTGGCATACCGCCGCGCTCCTGGTCACCCACGATATCGACGAGGCCCTGCTGGTCGCAGACCGGGTGCTGCTGATGGGCAGCACGCCCGATGTGCAAGCCGGCGCTGGCCGCATCGTGCAGAGCTGGCGCATCGACATTCCCCACCCACGGCGCATGGACGACGAGCGCGTCGCTGCGATGCGGCTGGAGATCTTGCATGCATTGCAAAGCCTGCGCGGGCAGGCCACGGCCATCTGACAAACCTGAGACACACCCCAACGACGAGGAGAGAGAACCATGACTTACCAGCACATTTGCACCTCCAGCCACTGCGACTGCGGCATCAGCCGGCGCGACTGGCTGCGCATTGCCTCCATCAGCGGCGCAGCGGCCACGCCTTTGCTGCGCGCGGGCGATGCCTTCGCACAAAAGTTCAAGGGCGACGATGTGCCCGTGCGCATCGGCTACCTGGCCATTACCGATGCCACGCCCTTCTTTGTGGCGCACAGCCGCAAGCTGTTTGAGGCCGAAGGCCTGCAGACGGAAAAGCCGCGCCTGTTTCGCAGCTGGGCGCAGCTGATCGAGGCCTTTATTGCCGGCCAGGTGAATGTGGTGCACCTGCTGTCGCCCACCACCTTGTCGGTGCGCTATGGCTCCAAGTTTGGTGCCAAGGTGGTGGCCTGGAACCATATGAGCGGCTCGGCCATCACCGTGGCGCCCAACATCAACAGCGTGGCCGATCTGGCGGGCACCACGTTTGCGATTCCGTTCTGGTACTCGATCCACAACATCCTCATCCAGCAGGTGCTGCGCAAGAACGGGCTCACGCCGGTCAGCAAGCCCAAGGGCACGGCGCTGGGCGCCAAGGAGGTGAACCTGGTGATCGTGCCGCCCGCCGAGATGGTGGCTGCGCTGGCTTCCAAATCGGTGTCCGGCTTTATCGTGGCCGACCCGTTCAACGCGGTGGCCGAGACCATGGGCGTGGCCAAGGTGGCGCGCTTCCTGGGCGATATCTGGAAGGACCATGCCTGCTGTCTGGTGACCTTGTCCGAGCGCGACATTGCCGAGCGCCCCGAATGGGCGCAGCGCGTGACCACGGCCATCGTCAAGGCGCAGCTGTGGACGCGCGACCACATGGGCGAGACGGCCGAGCTGATGTCCAAGGACGGCGCCAACAAGTACACGCCGCACCCGCTGCCGGTGCTGCAAAAGGTGTTTGACCTGAAGGACTTCGAACAGTACCGCGCCAAGGGCGTGCTACAGCACCCCGAGTGGAACCAGCGCCGCATCGACTTCCAGCCCTATCCCTTCCCCAGCTACACGCAGGAGCTGGTCAAGGCCATGCAGGGCACCTTGATGGAAGGCAATGTGGACTTTATCCGCGAGCTGGACCCGGCCTTTGCTGCCAAGGACCTGGTCGATGACCGCTTTGTCAAGCAGGCGCTCAGCCAGGTGGGCGGCTTGAAGGCCTTTGGCCATGCCGATGACTTCAGCCGCAAGGAAGTGATTGCCGCATGATGCAGGCTGGCAAACGCTGGGCGGCGCGCCTGGCCTGGCCGCTGCTGGGCATGGCCATCACGCTGGCGCTGTGGGCGGTGGCGGCCCGGCATCTGTCCGATGTGGAGGCCATCCGCGCCGCCTTTGCGCCGCAGGCCGGGCTCCAGGCGCTCGTGCATCTGCTGGGCAGTGGCGAGCTGTGGCCGCATATCCGCATGAGCCTGGAGCGCATTGCGATTGCGCTGGCCCTGGCGCTGGCCATGGGCGTGCCGCTGGGGCTGTGCCTGGGGCTGTCGCCGCTCTTTGCGCGCATCAGCGGGCCGACTTTTCAGTTCTTGCGCATGGTCTCGCCGCTGTCCTGGATGCCGCTGGCGGTGATGGCGCTGGGCGTGGGCGAGGCACCGGTGATTTTTCTGCTCAGCTTTGCCACCGTCTGGCCCATCATGCTCAACACCGCTGCCGGTGTGGCTGCGCTGGACCCGGCCTGGATGCGGCTGGCGCACAGCCTGTCGGCCACGCGCTGGGAGACCATTGCCCGCGTTGTGTTGCCCGGCTGCATCAGCCATATCCTCACCGGCTTTCGGCTGGCGGTGGGCATTGGATGGATTGTGCTGGTGCCCGCCGAGATGCTGGGCGTCTCCAGCGGCATGGGCTATTTTGTGCTGGACACGCGCGACCGCCTGGCCTATGACGAGCTGATGGCCGGCATTGTCGTCATCGGCTGCCTGGGCTTTGTGCTGGACTGGTTGGCACGGGCCATCAGCAGCCGCTGGATGCAGCGCGGCCAGCAGGGCTGAGCGCCCGGCTCAGCGGGCGCCGCGCTTGCTCTGCAGTGCCAACTGGTGGATGCCGGCAAAGTCAAACTGCTCCAGCCGGTCCAGCAGCTGGGCCGTGAACAGCGCATGGGCGGTGTGATCGGTGTGGCGGTTGATCCAGCCTTCGATATCGGTCAGGCGGCCATGCAGGGCCAGCTCGGCGAGCTCATCGAGCGCGGCATCGCCAGGGGTGGCTATCGCAGCGACGGGCGCCAGCGCTGTGCGGGCCGGCTGCCCCGGCTGCGCCGTGGCCGCTGCGCCGCTGCCGTCGATGATAGGCACCGAGAGCTCGAACGAGAAGGTGGTGCCCTGGCCGGCGGCGCTGCTCACCTCCAGGCTGCCGCCCATCGCCATCAGAATGCGCTGCGAGATGAACAGGCCCAGCCCGGTGCTGCCGCCCTCGGTCTGGATTTGCTGGAAGGCATCAAAGATATCGGGCTTCTGGGCCAGGTCGATGCCGATGCCGGTGTCGGCCACGGCCACATGGAGCACGCAGAACTCGCCGTCCTGGCGGGCGTTGACCGACAAGGTCACCACGCCATCGCGGGTGAACTTGGCGGCATTGGAGACCAGGTTCAGCAGCACCTGCTGCAGGCGCTTGCCGTCCATCGCGATGCGCCGGGGTAGGGCGCCGCTGACATGGCTGTGGAAGTGGTTGTTCTGCTGCGAGCACAGCGAGACGGCGTAGTCGGAGATGTCGTCCAGCAGCGCCTGCAGATCGAGGGGCGCGGGGCGCACCGCCAGCGGTTGCAGCTCGGACTTGGCATATTCCAGCAGCTCGTCGATCAGGTCCAGCTGGTACTTGACGCTGCGCTGGATGGTCTTGACCAGGCCCTGCTGCTTGTCGGGGGCTTCTGTCAGCAGCAGATCCGAGTAGCCCTTGATCGTTGCGAGCGGCGCGCGCAGGTCATGGCCGATATAGCCCAGCACTTCCACCTTCTGGCGCTCCTTGGTCTGGGCGTCGCTCAGCGCCGTGCTCAGGTCGGCATTCAGGGCCGAGGTGACCATGGCCGCGTACTTCTCATCCTGGCGGCGCACCACCATCTGGCCCAGGATATGGCAGGACAGCAGGATCAGCACGGTGCCGACCGCAGCGACCAGAATGGCGGTCCACAGGTGCTGCTCGCGGATGGCAGCCAGGGGCTCCAGCGATGCGAGCGTCATCAGCTCGTACTGGGTGTTGGTCAGCGGCTGGTGCTTGATGACATAGGGCGTTCCGTCGATCAGCCATTGGTCCGATCGGTTGTGGGTGGACATGGGCTGGATCGCCATGGCCTCGCCCAGGTCTTCCCCATCTCCGTCGTCCCGGGGGTGCAGGAATCCAGCGGGCAACAGCGCCGCCACATTGCGCAGCATGAAGGGCTCGGACGAGCTGGTGGTCACGCGCCCCTGGCGGTTGACGATCAGCGCAATATGCCGGCCCGTCAGGTAGTGCGCCATATCGGGCGCATCGAACTTGACGGTCACGGAGCCCTGCACAACATCCTGGGCATCGTCGATGCGGCTGGCGACAAAGTAGGAAGGGGTCTTGTTGATGCGCGCAATGCCAAAGGAATGGCCGCTGCCATCGCGCAAGGCATTGTTCAGGTAGATGCGGCCCGAGTAGATCATGCCGACGATGCTGTCGGGTGCCGCCCAGTTGCTGGCCGTGATCGTGTCGTCGGACAGGTTGTTCTGGTAGATGCGGGCGTAGCGCAGGTCGGCCCCCAGCGCGTCCATGAAGTCGCCCACCTTGCGCACCAGCGGGTCGGAGGTGAACTGGGCCGCGCGCTGCTGGCGGGTCAGCGCTTCGAGGCCTGGCGGGTCGGTGCGGTAGCGCGTGGCCAGCTCGATCACCTGGCTTTGGCTGGCCACCATATTGGCCACGCTCACCATCTGGGTGAAAAGCCGGTCCACCACGCGCGCCGTGGTCTCGGCCTCATAGGCGGCGCTGGAGGCCTGGCTTTGGGTCCACTGCGTGGCCACGCGCTGCGATAGCCACCAGCCCAGACCTGCCACCAGGCAGAGCCAGAAAAGTACGAGCGCAACGGTGGCGCGGCGCACCAGGGGCAGCATCTCCCGGCCGCGTTTCATCGCAGCGGGCGGCTTGCGGGTGGCAGCGCTGCTTGGGTCAGCGAATGGCGAAGGCGGGGCGGGTATGTCCATGGTCTTGGTGATGCGCAGAGTCAGGTGGCAGGTGCAGGCCACGGGTGCAGGGCGCCGATACAGGGCACCGGGGCAGATGCGGGCAGGCCCCCGGCCTCAGTGGAACTTGGAGGCGACCAATTGTTGCAGCACCTCAGGGTCGGCCTGGCACTCGCTGCGCAACTGGGTGGGCGATTTTTGCCAGAACTTCTTGAACTCGGTGGAGAAGTTGGCCGAGTTCAGATAGCCCACTTCCAGCGCCACATCGGCAATGCTCAAGGTGCTTTGGGCCAGCATCAGCGCGGCTCGGCGCATGCGCTCCTGGCGGATGAATTCAAAGGCCGACAGTCCGTCGCTGGACTCGAACACCATGTTCAGGCGCCGCATGGACAGGCCCAGGCTGGCGGCAACGTCCGAGCTTTTCAAGTCGGGGTCCTGGATATTGCCCAGGATGTATTCGGTCGCCACCTGCTTGAGCGTGAGGTTGGCCGGAGACTGGCTTGGCGGCGCTGCGGCGCGCTCGGCCTGGCCCAAGTGCCCCTCCTGCGCCTGCGCCACGGTTTGCCGGGCCAGCATCAGGTGGATACGCACGCGCTCCTGGATCTCTTCGACAAAAAAGGGCTTGGTGATGTAGTCCACGCCACCGGCGCGCAGGCCCGAGAGCCGGTCGTCCTGCTCGATGAGGGCCGACAGAAAAATGATGGGGATGTGCTGGGTCGCCGGGTTGGTCTTGAGCAGGCGCGCAATCGTGATGCCGTTGCGCCCTGGCATGCGTACATCGAGCAAGATCAAATCAGGCAGCAGCACCGCTGCCCGGGCATAGCCCTGGTCGCCATTGAGTGCGACGCTGACCCGGTACGAGGTATTGCGCAATGCGGCGACCAGCAAACGGAGCTGGTCTGGATCATCATCCACGATCAACACATGTGGAGACTGCATGTCAGCATTGCTCATAGCTTCTGTTGGACCTTGATACACCTTTAACGGTTGTTAATTGTCACACATGGTGTCTGGCATGTTGCTTGTTTGTTTTAAATCAATGTTAACTGCGGCATCCATGCGGGGTGCTTTACAAAGCCTGTGAAAACGGGGTTTAGACCCATGAGTACCTCTGTAAAGGCTGATTTTCTCTGTTTTTTAAAAAATGTCTTTGGTATTTTTTTGAATTTTCGGATGCCTATAGAGAAACTAGATAACAAGAAATGTTACCTATTTTCCAGTCCCGAGGGTGCCGTGCCGATCCCTGCGCTGCCCCAGCCAGTGCGACGCGGGGGCGCTATATACCGTCTTCTTATAGATGGCACTGCCTAGTGGTGGCCATGCTCGGCGACCGTGCCAAGGCGCTGGCGACGCTTGGCCGCA